>NZ_JBJDNB010000011.1:0-153564 GCF_044900445.1 Pseudomonas sp. NPDC089407 | reverse complement strand
GAATTTTGGGCAGGTCACGCAAGGTTTTCTTTTTGGTTGGCATACATGCACCTCTTACTCATGTTATGCCCGAACACAAAATTTCTGACACCCTCGGCGATAGGGCCATCAGCCATTACTCAGGGCTCAAACCCTTCCACAATGATCACCTCAGCCTTCGCCACGCCCTGGCGATGGCTGCACGCCTCCTGATACAGCGCCGACCGGTAACACGCCACCGCCTGCTCGTAGGAATCAAACTCGATCACCACGCTACGCTGTGGCGTAGGCCGCCCTTCCATCGCCTCGCTGCGCCCGCCACGGGCCAGGAAGCGGCCGCCGAACGCCTTGAAGGCAGCCGGGGCGCGCTGGGTGTACTGCTGATATTGCTCGGGGTCGGTCACGTCCACATGGGCGATCCAATAGGCCTTCATGCCTGCTCTCCTGTCATGGCGATATATGTGTATGATGGTATACCATAAAATCACCCCGCCACAGTGAGCGTGCATCATGGCTTTCAACACCATCGAGGAACTTCTCGAGGACTACCGGCAAGGCAAAATGGTCCTGCTGGTGGATGACGAGGACCGCGAAAACGAGGGCGACCTGCTGATCGCAGCCGAGCGTTGCGACGCCCAGGCCATCAACTTCATGGCCCGTGAAGCGCGTGGGCTGATCTGCCTGACCCTGACCGACGATCACTGCCAGCGCCTGGGCCTTGAGCAGATGGTGCCGGCTAACGGCAGCGTGTTCAGCACCGCGTTTACCGTGTCGATCGAAGCCGCCACCGGCGTGACTACCGGTATTTCTGCCGCCGACCGCGCGCGTACCGTGGCAGCAGCCATGGCGCCAAATGCCCGCCCGGAAGATTTGGTACAACCCGGCCACATCTTTCCCCTGCGCGCCCGTGAAGGTGGCGTGCTGACCCGCGCCGGCCACACCGAAGCGGGATGCGACCTGGCGCGCCTGGCCGGCTTCAGCCCAGCTTCGGTGATTGTCGAAGTGCTCAACGACGACGGCACCATGGCCCGCCGCCCGGACCTGGAAGTGTTCGCCGCCCAGCATGGCATCAAGATCGGCACTATTGCCGACCTGATCCACCACCGCCTGAGCACCGAGCAGACCATCAAGCGCATCGGCGAGCGCGAGCTGCCCACTGTGCATGGCACTTTCCGCCTGGTCACCTATGAAGACCGCATTGAAGGTGGCGTGCACATGGCCATGGTCATGGGCGACATTCGTCGCGAGCAGCCGACCCTGGTCCGGGTGCATGTGATCGACCCGTTGCGCGACCTGGTCGGTGCCGAGTACGCAGGGCCAGCCAACTGGACGTTGTGGGCGGCACTGCAGAAAGTCGCCGAGGAAGGCGCTGGCGTGGTGGTGATTTTGGCCAACCATGAATCCTCACAGGCCCTGCTGGAGCGCGTGCCGCAGCTGACCCAGCCGGTGCGGCCTTACCAGCGTGGACAGTCGAAGGTGTACTCGGAAGTGGGCACCGGGGCGCAGATTCTGCAGGACCTGGGCGTGGGCAAGCTGCGCCATCTGGGGCCGCCACTGAAATATGCGGGGTTGGCAGGGTATGAGCTGGAGGTGGTGCAGAGCATTCCCTTTGAGCCCGGGATGGTGGGCTGATAACACATACGTAATTGATGTAGGAGCGGGTTTACCCGCGAATGCGGTGGTGATGCCACCGACGCATTCGCGGGTAAACCCGCTCCTACAAGGCCCGTGGTGTTTCTGAGATCGCGGAGTGATGGCCGGTCGCCTCATACCCCTTGCCAAAAGTTTGGAATACCATAATATGATATCCCGTAGACCTTGAATCTGCGGGTTGCCACCTACCACTACAAACGGCCACCAAACACTTTGTTTTAGCTGCTCCCCGAACACTGTTGGCGGGCGCACCAAAAGCCCCGCCTCGAATAACAAAAGCAACGAGGGCGTAACCATGCTGTTGAGCAAACGTGTAACCGCAGTGCTGTCCGCCAGCCTGCTGACCTTGGCATGTCAGGCCGCCCAGGCCGCCGACAGCCTGAACTTCGTCAGCTGGGGCGGGACCACCCAGGACGCCCAGAAAGAAGCGTGGGCCGTACCCTTCACCAAAGCCACCGACATCAAGGTCGTGCAAGACGGCCCGACCGACTACGGCAAGCTCAAGGCCATGGTCGAAAGCGGCAACGTGCAGTGGGACGTGGTCGATGTCGAAGCCGACTTTGCCTTGCGCGCCGCCAGCGAAGGCCTGCTGGAACCCCTCGATTTCAACCAGATCAAACGCGACAAGATCGACCCGCGCTTCGTTTCCGACCACGGCGTCGGCTCGTTCTTCTTCTCCTTCGTGCTGGGCTATAACGAAGGCAAGCTGGGTGCCAACAAGCCGGTCGACTGGACCGCGCTGTTTGACACCAAGACCTACCCTGGCAAGCGCGCCCTGTACAAATGGCCGAGCCCCGGCGTGCTGGAACTGGCGTTGCTGGCCGACGGCGTAGCCCCCGACAAGCTCTACCCACTGGACCTGGACCGCGCCTTCAAGAAGCTCGACACCATCAAGAAAGACATCGTCTGGTGGGGCGGTGGCGCCCAGTCGCAGCAACTGCTGGCCTCTGGTGAAGCCTCGCTCGGGCAGTTCTGGAACGGCCGTGTCTACGCCCTGCAGCAAGACGGTGCACCGGTAGGTGTGAGCTGGAAGCAGAACCTGGTCATGGCCGACTTCCTGGTCATTCCCAAAGGCGCCAAGAACAAGGACGCAGCCATGAAGTTCCTGGCCAACGCCAGCAGCGCCGAAGGCCAGGCCGAGTTCGCCAACAAGACTGCCTACGCGCCGGTCAACCTCGACAGCGTGGCCAAGCTGGACAAGGACCTTGCACCGAACCTGCCGACCGCCTATGCCCAGGACCAGGTCACCCTCGACTTTGCCTACTGGGCCAAGAACGGCCAGGCCATCGCCGCGCGCTGGAATGAGTGGTTGGTCAAATGAAAGTCGCCATCAACGCCCTGCATAACGCGCAAGGTGCCCCCACGGGCGCCGGCGCCCCGGGTACGGCCCCCCGCCGCGTCAGCCTGAGCCAGCGCTGGAAAGGAAGCCGCAACCTGCTGCCGGCGCTGTTGTTTCTGGGCCTGTTCTTCTTCGCACCGCTGGTCGGCCTGTTGCTGCGCGGGGTGCTGGAGCCCACGCCAGGGCTGGGCAACTACGAGCAGCTGTTCGCCAACTCGGCCTATGCGCGGGTGCTGTTCAACACCTTCTCGGTCGCCGGTGTGGTCACCCTGATCAGTGTACTGCTGGGCTTCCCGCTGGCCTGGGCGATTACCCTGGTGCCCAAGGGCTGGGGCCGCTGGCTACTGAATATCGTGCTGCTGTCGATGTGGACTAGCCTGCTGGCACGCACCTATTCGTGGCTGGTGCTGCTGCAGAGCTCGGGGGTAATCAACAAGGCGTTGATGGCCATGGGCATCATCGATGCCCCGCTGGAAATGGTGCACAACCTGACCGGTGTGGTAATCGGTATGAGCTACATCATGATCCCGTTCATCGTGCTGCCGCTGCAGGCAACCATGCACGCCATCGACCCGATGGTACTGCAGGCCGGCTCGATCTGTGGCGCCAGCCCGTGGACCAACTTCTGGAAGGTGTTCCTGCCACTGTGCCGCTCAGGGCTGTTCTCCGGGGCGCTGATGGTGTTCGTGATGTCGCTCGGTTACTACGTTACCCCGGCGCTGCTGGGCGGGGCGCAGAACATGATGCTGCCCGAGTTCATCATCCAGCAGGTGCAGTCGTTCCTCAACTGGGGCCTGGCCAGCGCCGCCGCCGCACTGCTGGTGGTGATCACCCTGGTGCTCTTCTACCTGTACCTGAAGCTGCAGCCGGAATCCCCGGTTGGCAACGCGAGGTAAACCGCCATGCTCCTGTCTCCCAATGCCATGGGCCGCCCGCTGCGGACCGGCCTGTACCTGACCACCGGGGTGATCGCGGCCTTCCTGCTGTTGCCGGTGGTGTTCATCGTGTTGCTGTCGTTCGGTTCTTCACAATGGCTGGTGTTCCCGCCGCCGGGCTGGACCTTCAAATGGTACGGCCAGTTCTTTTCCAACCCGGAGTGGATGGACGCTGCACTGGCCAGCCTGAAGGTGGCCGTGCTGACCACCATCGCTGCCGTGCTGCTCGGTTTGCCCAGCGCGTTCGCCCTGGTGCGTGGCCGCTTCCCGGGCCGCGAGCTGCTGTACGGGCTGTTCACCATGCCGATGATCGTGCCGCTGGTGATCATTGCCGTGGCGGTGTACGCGCTGTTCCTCAAGCTGGGCTACACCGGCACGCTGTTCGCCTTCGTGGTCAGCCATGTGATTGTCGCCCTGCCCTTCACCATCATCTCGATCATCAACTCGCTGAAGCTGTTCGACCAGTCGATCGAGGATGCCGCGGTAATCTGCGGTGCTTCGCGCCTGCAGGCGATCTTCAAGGTGACCTTCCCGGCGATTCGCCCGGGCATGATCGCCGGCGGCCTGTTCGCCTTTCTGGTGTCGTGGGATGAGGTGGTGCTGAGCGTGATGATGGCCAGCCCCGACCTGCAGACTTTGCCAGTGAAGATGTGGACCACCCTGCGTCAGGACCTCAGCCCGGTCATTGCCGTGGCTTCGACCTTGCTGATCGGCTTGTCGCTGCTGGTCATGTTCATTGCCGCCGCCTTGCGCCGGCGCACCGAAAACGCCTGAGCGCGGAGAAAACAACAATGAGTGCAGTGATCAAAGACAACGCGCCCGGCAAGACCCTGGTCAGCCTGCGTGGCCTGAACAAGCACTACGGCGACTTCACCGCCGTGGATAACCTCGACCTGGAAATCCAGGACGGCGAGTTCCTGACCTTCCTCGGCTCCAGCGGCTCGGGCAAGTCCACTACCCTGTCGATGCTGGCCGGCTTCGAAACCCCGAGCAGCGGCGAAATTTGGGTAGACGGCCAGTCGCTGGTCAACGTGCCGCCGCACAAGCGTGATATCGGCATGGTGTTCCAGCGTTATTCGCTGTTCCCGCACCTGAACGTGCGTGGCAACATCGCCTTCCCGTTGGCCATTCGCAAGCTCAATGCTGCAGAAACCAACAAGCGCGTCGACGCCATGCTCAAGCTGGTGCAGCTGGAGAAATTCGCCCACCGCAAGCCATCGCAGATGTCTGGCGGCCAACAGCAGCGCGTGGCGATCGCCCGTGCGCTGGTCTACGAGCCACGTATCCTGCTGATGGACGAACCGCTCGGCGCACTGGACAAGAAGCTGCGTGAAGACCTGCAGGATGAGCTGCGCCAGCTGCACCGCCGCCTGGGCATCACCATTGTCTACGTGACCCACGACCAGGAAGAGGCGATGCGCCTGTCGCAGCGCATCGCCATCTTTAGCCACGGCAAGATCGTTGGCCTGGGCACCGGTTACGACCTGTACCAGAACCCACCGAATGCCTTTGTTGCGTCGTTCCTGGGCAATTCCAACTTCCTGCGGATCAAGGCCAACAGCAACGGCGCCGGCCGCTTCGAGGGGCAGCCGGTGGCCATTCGCCTTACCCCGGGCCTGGCTGCCGAGCAGGATGCACTGATTATGGTGCGCCCTGAGAAAGCGCTGGCCCTGACTGCCGAGCAGGCCGCGCGCGCGCCGCTGCCGGCGGGCTGGAATGAGGTCAGTGCCAAGGTCGGTGAGGTGTTGTTCCTGGGTGAAAGCCAGACCTGCCATGTGGTGACGGCGGGCGGTACCGAATTGACGGTGAAGGCGCTTTCGGCGGCGGGCATGCCGATGCAGCCGGGGGATAACGTGAAGGTGCGTTGGGCGGTGGCTGATGCCTGCATTTACACCGAATGGGCCGAGAGTGATTTGAGCAAGTCGGCCGGGGCGCATTGAGATCGCCGGGGCCGCTGTGCGGCCCATCGCCGGCAAGCCAGCTCCCACAGGGATCGCGCTAATCCTGAAGGCTGCGCTGTACCTGTGTGGCTTGCCGGCGATGGGCTGCGCAGCAGCCCCAACAACCACTGCCCTACTGACTGTCACATTATCATCACGCCACTGTCGTAATCTGCCGGCGAACTCTATGCCACAGGGCCACCCGGCATGCCCCGCCTGCTTGTCTTGCTGCTCATCCTGCTACCGCTGGCAACCCTGGCCGAGCCCACGCACCTGCGTGCGCAGGGCTCCAACACCATCGGCGCAGCCTTGCTGCCGGCACTGGTGCAAGGCCAATTGCGCGCGCAGCAAGCCAGCGCCATCGAACAGCAACCGGGCCAGCAGCCCAACGAAACCGTAATCACCGCACGCGACGCCCAAGGCCAGCCGGTGCGCGTCGACATCGCTGCCCATGGTTCCAGCACCGGCTTTGTTGCCTTGGGCCGGGGCGAAGCTGATCTCGCCGCGGCATCGAGGCCGATCAACGACAACGAAGTACGCCAGCTGCGGGCCTTGGGCGACCTGCGCGCGGCCAGTGCCGAACAAGTCATCGGCCTGGACGGCGTTGCAGTGATCGTCCACCCGAACAACCCGTTGCCACAACTCACCACAGGCCAATTGGCGCAGGTTTTCTCCGGGCAGGTTCAACGCTGGGAGCAATTGGGTGTTTCCGGCGGGGCTATTCACCTGTACGCCCGTGACGACCGCTCCGGCACCTTCGAAACCTTCAAGGCACTGGTGCTGGAGCCGCAGCGCAGCGAATTGTCGGCCAAGGCCCGCCGCTTCGAATCCAGTGACGAACTGGCCGCACGGGTGGGCGCCGACCGCCAGGCCATCGGTTTCAGCAGCCTGGCCGCAGTCCACGGGGCCAAGGTACTGGCGGTAGCTGAGGGTGATGCACCGGCCATGTTGCCGGAGCGGGCGCTGGTGGCCAGCGAGGACTACCCGCTGTCGCGACGCCTGTACTTCTACCTGCCGGCCAACCCCAAGCCCGAAGCCAAGGCCCTGGCCGATTTCGCCCAGAGCCCGGCCGGCCAGGCCATCGTCGCCCAGCAGGGTTTCGTTTCGCAACAGGTCAAGGCCCAGCCGGTGTCACCCCAGGCCGACATGCCACCGCGCTATCGCAACCTGGCCCAACAGGCGCAGCGGCTGAGTGTGAACTTCCGCTTTCAGGAAGGCAGCGCCAGCCTCGACAACAAGGCCTTGCGCGATGTGCAGCGGGTGGCCGAATACCTGCGCCAAGCCGGCAAGCTGCAGAGCAAGGCGGTGCTGGTGGGCTTTGGCGACCCCAAGGAAACGCCCGGCCGCGCCGCCCTGCTGTCGCGCCTGCGCGCGCAGGCGGTGCGCCGCGAACTGGCACGCGATGGTGTGGAGGTGCTGGAGGTGACTGGCATGGGTGATGAATTACCGGTGGCCGGCAATGAGCTGGAACAAGGGCGGCTGCGTAACCGGCGGGTGGAGGTGTGGGTGTATTGATCTACAAACCTGCACACCGCCCTGTGTAGGAGCGGCCTTGCGTCGCGATGGGCTGCGCAGCAGCCCCGACAATATGTGCTGGAACTGCGACTTTAGGGGCTGCTGCGCAGCCCATCGCGACGCAAGGCCGCTCCTACAGGTGACCGCATTGCCAAGTCACTCGAGGTCGGCTTTGGCAAAGAAATGTAACAGCTGCCCATTCGGCATCACCGGCAAACGGGTCTAGGCTCAAGCCCATGTGATACCGGGCCCCTCTGACGGCTGCCACGCCGCCATGTCGGATCACTGTTGCCATGCAACGTCGACATTCAAGGAGGGGCTCATGACAGCTCTGCAGGCATTTCTCACCACCCCGTTCCTCGGTACCAGCGCCTGGTTATGGCTGGTATTCATGACCATCGTCATCGGTTTGCTGGTGCTCGACCTCGGCGTGCTGCACCGCCACGACCGGGAAATCGAAATGCGCGAGAGCCTGCTGCTGTATTCGGGCTATTTCAGCGTGGGCGTACTGTTCGGCGCCGGGGTCTGGTACCAACTGGGCGCGCAGTCGGCGCTGGAGTTCTACACCGGCTTTTTGGTCGAGCAGTCGCTGTCGATGGACAACGTGTTCGTCATGGCGATGATCTTCAGCTACTTCGCCATCCCCCGCCGCTACCAGCACCGCGTCTTGTTCTGGGGCATCCTCGGCGTGGTGTTCCTGAGGGCGATCATGATCGGCGTCGGTGCTGCGCTGGTGCAGAATTTTGCCTGGGTGTTGTACCTCTTTGGCGCCTTCCTGCTGTTCACCGGGGTGAAGATGGCGCTGTCGAAAGAAGACAGCCACCCGGACCTGGCCAACAACCCGATCATCAAGTTCGTGCGCCGGCACATGCGGGTCACTGACCAGATCCACGGCTCGCACTTCTTCATCCGACAGACCCCGCCGGGGCAAAGCAAGGCGCTGCGTTATGCCACGCCATTGTTCCTGGCACTGGTGCTGATCGAACTGGCCGACCTGGTGTTCGCCGTTGACAGCGTGCCTGCGATCTTCGCCATTACCCAGGACCCGTTCATTGTCTACACCTCGAACATCTTCGCCATCCTCGGGCTGCGCTCGCTGTACTTTGCCCTGTCGGCGCTGATGCACCGGTTTGTGTACCTCAAGTACGCGCTGGCGCTGGTGTTGATCTTTATCGGCTGCAAGATTTTCTATCACGGCATGGTCGGCAAGGTGCCGGCGTTGCTGTCGTTGGGGGTGACGTTCGGGTTGTTGCTGGGTGGGGTGGTGGTTTCGTTGGTCAAGACGCGGGGGGAGAAGGTGGCGGTCGTGGATCAGTCGCCCGAGCAACCTGCAAATGCCGATCGTACAGTCGATCAGAAAGAGGATGACCCGCAGATGCGGGTCTGATTTCCCCTACTTGAACTTAAATAACGCCCATACAAGCACCATCCAGATGCATCCAGTCATGTTTAGCCAGGCTGAAATTTTCAACCTGCGTTTGAGCTTCTTTGGAAACGCATTTAGCTCGCCAGCATCCAGTTGCCCCATTCGCAGCGCTAGCCATGGAAATGCCACTAGCCCACTTACCGTACATAGCGTCATCAAGCGCCATTTGAATGACCCAGAACCCCAATAATGTTTGATGCTTTCAAAATAGGGATTACTGGTGACGGCCGAGCAGGCGACGGCATAATCTTTGGTCAACGTCGAGACAGCACTAAGGACTAGTCCTGGTATGCCGATAGCAAAAGGACTCAATAGAAGCGCCACTTTAGCAAGTGGATGCCAGTCAGTAATGTCAATCACTGGTTGCCTCGTAAATAAACTCGCCTACTAACTCACCGAGCTCCCCGCCCAACACTCCCCCGGCCATGCCGCTGGCGCCCACTAGTACTATGCCGCATACCGGCGCAGCCAGACCTGCCGAGCCCATGGTGGCAACAGCACAAATTGTTCCAGATACGAGGTTTGCTGCTAAGGTGCCAGCCATTGCTCCAGCAGTTCCGGTAGCAAAACCTCCCGTCTCAGTCAGTCTGACCTTTTTACAATCTTCAGTCTCACCAGCGCGACAAACTTCTTGCACCTTCAGATACGAAGAAGCCCCACCCAACCCAATCGCAGCATAGCCACCATACTCAAGAAACTTGCTGAGCCGCGCCACCTTGTCCAGATGCGTCGCATACCCCGGAATCTGCCCCGGGCCGCCGGCCTTCGACCAGTGGTGCACAAGGCTCTTGGTCGAAATATTCAAGCTCTTCCTCAACCGCTCATAGCTTCCCAGGTTCAGCTGCTTGTTAAGCAATGCCACTTTTAACTGTCCATCCAGCTGCTGCAGCAGCTTTCGCCGTTCGGCAAAGAAGCCCGGGCTGTTCAAATGGCCATGGCGCATGAACTCACGTTGATGCAATTGCTCAATGCTGCTCAACGTATTACTGACCTGAGCCAGCCCTTGTTTCAACATGTCCGTGCCCACGCCCATGGACTGGCTGGCGTTGCTCAGCAAACCGGCGATTTCCGCCTGGTGCTGCATCATGAAGTCCGCTTCGGCGAAATCCAGCACCGTCAGCGCACGCCGGGCGTGCTGCGCCGCGGCCATCAGCCGGCCTTCCTCGCGGGTGCAGGCGTCGCCATTGTCGGGGTCACCGATTACGAAGATCTCCCCCGCCTTGAAGCCCTGTTCGAACGTCGGGTTGAGCCGTTGCAGCCGGGAGATCGGCAACGTGGCATCGTGCCCGGCCAGCTCCAGCAGCACTTGTGCGAACGACATACGCCGCGGAATCACATAGAAACCAGGCTCCAGAGTACCGGGCATCGCAACTGCAGCAGGTTGAGAGAAACGTTCGGGGTAAACGGCGGTTGATGGTTCGGCAAAATGGGCATCCGTGCGCCCTGCAGCGGAGCGCATGGGCGGAAATGCTTCACTCGACGGGGCGACCACCCGATTGCTGCCCGGCGAACAGCCACAGAGCACCAGTGCACCATCCGTGGCAACCCGGCGACCATCGGAAATGAAGAAATCCACCCCTTCAGCAACGATGCCTTCCTGCCCACAAAGCGGGCATGACGTGGTGGGGTCACCTTCGCGCAGCACCATGCGGCCCTCGTCGAGATAGCTTGCGCCCGTGGCAATACAGATAGCACCCGTTGTGGTGACATCGCCATCTACCGCCTGAGCTTTTCCCTCTAGAATGGCACGCATATACAAATTCCCTGTAAATAGCTGAGGTCAAAAACCTAACATCCGTACGGGGAATTTAAATGGACGGGCGACAAAATCAGACGTTTCCTACAAACCAGCCGAAGTTAGCCGCCTGTACAAAAGCAACTATTTCTTACTGGCGAGAATCAGACTTCCTACGCACAATTTCTATCAATCTTTATCAGCTCATTTCTAATGTAGAAATCGAAGGCCTGGCTTCTGTACAGATGGTGGCATGCACCGCGCCGGCTTCTTCGCGGGTAAACCCGCTCCTACAGGTACAACGCACGGTTTGCTATCGGCGTGGTATCTGTGGGAGCGGGTTTACCCGCGAAAGGGCCCTTTAAGGCTGACGAAATTACCGCCCGCTACGCAACATCTCCGCCGGCACATACTTGCCAATCTCATACTTGCCAATCGCCGCCCGGTGCACTTCATCCCGCCCGTCGGCCAGGCGCAAGGTGCGCTGCATGGCATACATGTAGACCAGCGGAAAGTCGCCCCCCTGCCCCCTCAAGGTTCTAATGCTTTACCGTCACATAGGCAATCGCTAGCCATACTGAGCCGATTATTATCAGCCAACTCGAAAAAACCAGCTTGCGCTTTAACTTGAACGGAAAAGCCTTTAACTCATCTGCATCAACAACACCTATTCTTGAGTGAAATATAGGAAAAGTCAGCAAACCACAGGCGACACAGACTATGACCCATCGTCCGCGATAGGTAGTGCAACCAAAGAAATGCTTCATTTTTTCCAAATAGGCATTGCTTCGTATCGAACTACTGACAAGCTCAAATTCGCGGGACCAAGCGACATAACCGCTAACTGCCAAGCCAATAGTACTTAAGAGAAATGGCATAGCCAGAAAAAACAATTGAACTATCAGCGGCCAGCTATTCACATCAATCAGCGGTGGAGTCATAGATCTTTTCTCCCAGCATCTCTCCCATATCCCCGCCTGCCAAGCTTCCGGCCAGGGATCCGGCGCCAACAAGAGCGATACCACACACTGGAACTCCTACACCTGCTGTTCCAACGGCGAAAACAGCACAGACTGCTGGAACTGCCAAACCTGCGATGAAACCTCCTGCCGTCCCGCCAACAAGCCCTCCACTGAAACTCCCTGCTTCTTTCAGACGCACGGCCTTACAATCCTCTGTTTCCCCAGCTCGACAAACCTCTTGCACTTTCAGATAGGAAGAAGTCCCACCCAACCCAATCGCAGCATACCCTCCATATTCAAGGAACTTGCTGAGCCGCGCCACCTTGTCCAGATGCGTCGCATACCCCGGAATCTGCCCCGGGCCGCCGGCCTTCGACCAGTGGTGCACAAGGCTCTTGGTCGAAATATTCAAGCTCTTCCTCAACCGCTCTTAGCTTCCCAGGTTCAGCTGCTTGTTAAGCAATGCCACTTTTAACTGTCCATCCAGCTGCTGCAGCAGCTTTCGCCGTTCGGCAAAGAAGCCCGGGCTGTTCAAATGGCCATGGCGCATGAACTCACGTTGATGCAATTGCTCAATGCTGCTCAACGTATTACTGACCTGAGCCAGCCCTTGTTTCAACATGTCCGTGCCCACGCCCATGGACTGGCTGGCGTAGCCCAGCAAACCGGCGATTTCCGCCTGGTGCTGCATCATGAAGTCCGCTTCGGCAAAATCCAGCACCGTCAGCGCACGCCGGGCGTGCTGCGCCGCGGCCATCAGTTGGCCTTCCTCGCGGGTGCAGGCGTCGCCATTGTCGGGGTCACCGATTACGAAGATCTCCCCCGCCTTGAAGCCCTGTTCGAACGTCGGGTTGAGCCGTTGCAGTCGGGAGATCGGCAACGTGGCATCGTGCGCGGCCAGTTCCATTAGTACCTGTGCGAACGACATACGCCGCGGAATCACATAGAAACCCGGCTCCAGGGTACCGGGCATCGCCACTGCAGCAGGTTGGGAGAAACGTTCGGGGTAAACGGCGGTTGATGGTTCGGCAATATGGGCATCCGCGCGCCCTGCAGCGGAGCGCATGGGCGGAAATGCTTCACTCGACGGGGCGACCACACGATTGCTGCCCGGCGAACAGCCACAGAGCACCAGTGCACCATCCGTGGCAACCCGCCGGCCATCGGAAATGAAGAAATCCACCCCTTCAGCAACGATGCCTTCCTGCCCACAAAGCGGGCATGACGTGGTGGGGTCACCTTCGCGCAGCACCATGCGGCCCTCGTCGAGATAGCTTGCCCCCGAGGCAATACAGACAGCACCCGTTGTGGTGGAATCCCCATCAACCGCCTGAGCTTTCCCCCCTAGAATGGCGCGCATATACAAACTCCCTGTAGATGGTGAGGTCAGAAACCTAACATCCGTACGGAGCATTTAAATGGACGGGCGCCAAAATCAGACGTTTCCTACAAACCAGCCGAAGTTAGCCGCCTGAACAAAATCAACTATTTCTTACTGGCGAGAATCAGACTTCCTACGCACAGTTTCTATCAATCTTTATCAGCTCATTTCCAATGTAGAAATCGAAGGCCTGGCTTCTGTTTAGATGGTGGCATGCACCGCGCCGGCTTCTTCGCGGGTAAACCCGCTCCTACAGGTACAACGCACGGTTTGCTATCGGCGTGGTATCTGTGGGAGCGGGTTTACCCGCGAAGGGCCCTTTAAGGCTGACGAAATTACCGCCCGCTACGCAACATGTCCGCCGGCACATACTTGCCAATCTCATACTTGCCAATCGCCGCCCGGTGCACTTCATCCGGCCCGTCGGCCAGGCGCAGGGTGCGCTGCATCGCATACATGTAGGCCAGCGGGAAGTCGCCGCTCACCCCTGCCCCGCCGTGCAACTGGATCGCCCGGTCGATTACCTTCAGCGCCACGTTCGGCGCCACCACCTTGATCTGGGCAATCTCGCTGCGCGCTACCTTGTTGCCGACGGTGTCCATCATGTAGGCCGCTTTCAGAGTCAGCAGCCGGGCCATGTCGATTTCCATGCGCGAGTCGGCGATCTTGTCGACGTTGCCGCCCAGGCGCGCCAGTGGCCGGCCGAACGCCGTGCGCTCAACCGAGCGCTTGCACATCAATTCCAGCGCACGCTCGGCCATACCGATCGAACGCATGCAATGATGGATACGCCCAGGCCCCAGGCGCCCCTGGGCGATCTCGAAGCCACGGCCCTCGCCGAGAATCACGTTCTCATACGGCACCCGTACGTTCTCGAACAGCACTTCGGCATGACCATGCGGCGCATCGTCATAACCGAACACCGGCAGCGGGCGAACGATCTTCACCCCGGGCGTATCAGTCGGCACCAGTACCATCGAGTGCTGCTGATGGCGCGGCCCTTCAGGGTCGGACAAGCCCATGAAGATCATCACCTTGCAGCGCGGGTCGCAGGCGCCAGAGGTCCACCATTTGCGGCCATTGATCACCCACTCATCGCCGTCACGCACAGCAGTAGCGGCCATGTTGGTGGCGTCCGAAGAGGCCACGTCCGGCTCGGTCATGGCGAACGCCGAGCGAATCTCGCCGCGCAACAGCGGCTCCAGCCACTGGCGTTTCTGCGCCTCGCTGCCGTAGCGCACCAGCACTTCCATATTGCCGGTATCCGGCGCCGAGCAGTTGAACGGCTCTGGGCCGAGCAGCGAGCGGCCCATGATTTCCGCCAGGGGGGCATATTCCAGGTTGCTCAGACCGGCGCCGTATTCCGACTCGGGCAGAAACAGGTTCCACAGCCCTTCAGCACGGGCCTTGGCCTTGAGTTCCTCCATGATGGCAGTGGGCTGCCAGCGGTCGCCCTCGGCAACCTGGCGCTCGAACACCGCCTCGGCGGGATAGACATAGGCGTCCATGAACGCTGTGACGCGCTCGCGCAGTGCCTGGACCTTGGGCGAATAGGCGAAATCCATCGGGGCTACCTTCACGGTTCGGAGTACATGGGCCAGAGCCTAGAGCAGCATGGCCCCATCCACCTAGTCTATTTTCCGCGTGTATAAACATTCATAACCGATATATGATCGAGCCATAATTCCAACAAAGAGCGGCGCCCATGAACCTCAGCAAGGTCGACCTCAACCTGTTCATCGTGTTCGATGCGATCTACACCGAAGCCAACCTGACCCGCGCCGGGCAGATTGTCGGCATCACCCAGCCAGCCGTGTCCAACGCCCTGTCGCGGTTGCGCGAAACCTTCAACGACCCGCTGTTTGTACGCACCGCACAAGGCATGGTGCCCACACCCATGGCGCAGAACATCATCGGCCCGGTACGCAATGCCCTGGCGCTGCTGCGCACTTCGGTGCAGGAAAGCCGCATCTTCAACCCGCAACAGGCCAACAAGACCTTCCGCATCAGCATGACCGACCTGACCGAGGCGGTCATCCTGCCGCCGCTGTTCCAGCGCCTGCGCCGCCTGGCACCGGCGGTGCTGATCGAAAGCTTCCTGTGCAAGCGCCGCGAGACCACCAAGGAACTCGCCGCCGGCCGCCTGGACTTCGCCATCGACGCACCGCTGAACACCGACCCGCAGGTGCGTCACGTCAAGCTGATGCAAGACCGCTACGTCTGCGCCTTGCGCCAGGGCCACCCGCTGGCCGACAGCAAGCTGACCCTCGACAGCTACCTGGGCATGACCCATATCCATATATCCAGCCGCCGCAACGGCCTGGGCTATGTCGACCTGGCCCTGGGCAAGATGGGCGTGCAACGCAAGGTCGCTTTGCGTTCGCAGCACTACCTGATGGCCTCGCAGGTGTTGCAACAGACCGACATGGCGATGACCGTCCCCGAGCGCTTCGCCCGCCGCCATCAACTGCGTTATCACCCCCTGCCGGTGGAAATCCCTGCGTTGGAAACGCACCTGTACTGGCATGAAAGCACCGACCAGGACCCGGCCAACCGCTGGATGCGCGAGCAGATTACCGAGCTGTGCGAGCGAGTAGTGGCTGAGGAAGAAAGGGCCTTGGAGCCTGCTTGAAGCCATTGATGAGGGCTCTTTACTTGCCCCTCATCCTTGCGAGTAAAAAATCCTACAAAAATGCCATTGAATAGAAATATTTTTTGCGCGAGTCCAGTTTAGAGCGGTCGTAAGCGAAAAATATCTCCTAGGCCACGGGTACGCTTACGCCAACGATCGCCGATTTCACGGCGACAGACATGGACCCGCACCAATGCCTAGCGCCCCGCTCTACTTCGATTACGCCGCCACTACCCCGGTCGACGACCGGGTCATCGAAACCATGCTCGCCTGCCTAGGCAGCCAGGCCAACTTCGGCAACCCGGCGTCCAGCGGCCACGCCTTCGGCCAGGCGGCCCGCAATGCCGTGGAGCAGGCGCGCCGGCAAGTGGCCGACCGCATCGGCGCGCAAGCCGACGCCGTGGTCTGGACGTCTGGCGCGACCGAGTCGAACAACCTGGCACTCAAGGGCATTGCCCAGGGCGTTTTCAAGGGCGTAGCGCCCGGCCACCTGATCACCAGCCAGCTGGAACACAAGGCAGTGTTGGACACCGTGGCCGAACTGGAGCGCCAAGGCTGGGCCGTCACTCGCCTGGCCCCCGACGCTGCCGGCCTGATCCAGCCCGCTGCCGTGCAGGCAGCGTTGCGCGCCGACACCCGCCTGGTGTCGCTGATGGCCGTCAACAACGAGTTGGGCACAGTTACCGACTTTGCCACGATAGGCGAACACGTTCGCGCCCATGGCGCCCTGTTGCACGTGGATGCGGCGCAGGCCGTGGGCAAACTGGCCATCGACCTGAGCACAATGGCCGTGGACCTGATGTCGTTTTCGGCGCACAAGGTGTATGGGCCAAAAGGTATCGGTGCGCTCTACGTGGGGCCGCGCGCCCGCCCATTGATGCGTGCACAGATGCACGGCGGTGGCCATGAACAGGGCCTGCGTTCCGGCACACTGGCAACCCACCAGATCGCCGGCATGGGCAGCGCTTTTGCACTGGCCGGCCAACCCGGCGACAGCGAGCACCTGCGCCTTGCGCAACTGGCCAGGCGCCTGCGCGAAGGCTTGCTGGCCTTGCCCGGCGTCACCCTTAACGGCTGCGCCAGCCAACGCATCCCCCATACCCTGAACCTGTGTATCGACAGCAAGGGTTTCAACAGCGCAGCACTGGCCAGCGAGCTGGCGCTGTCGACCACTTCGGCCTGCAACTCGGCAAGCAATGCGGCCTCGCATGTACTGTTGGCACTCGGGCTGGATGAGCACCAGGCACGCAACAGCGTGCGCTTGAGCATCGGCCGTTTCAGCTCCGACACCGAAGTAGATAAGGCACTTGAAGTGTTTGGCCGGGTGTTGGCATCGGCATCCGCTGCGTTGTGGTAATGACGCGTCAGAACAAGCGGCTGTCGGGGGTGAAAGCCTCGACCTGGATCGTCGCGCACTGCGCCTGCGGGTGACGTGGGTTGAACAGGTAATTGGTGGTACTTGGCATGATTGCGCTCGGCACCGGTAGCAGCAATGCCGAACAGTCATCCAGAAAGCGGTTGCCCAGGCCACGGGTCAGTTCCGTCTGCGCAGACCAGCCGGGCTGCAAGGCGGGCAACTGCGCTTGCGATACTGTGTCGGGCAACGCGATGCGGATAAGGCGCAGGGTGGTGGGGAAGTCCTCCGGGTCGATCTCCAGGTGCACCAGCACCTCGAGCATGGCCCCCGATGGGCTGGTGGCGGCATACACCACCGGCCGCCCCGCCTGGTGCCAGCGGCCGCTGACACGCAAACCGCCGGTACCGCTAAGGTCTGCATAAGCGCTGATACGCCATAGAATCACAGGCCAAAGCCCTCGGCGATCTGCAACAGCATCTCCTCGACCTGGGTGGTACCTTGCTGGGTGGTTAGCATCTGCATGGGCGTCAGCCCCGAAAAACGCTCCTTGGGCTTGGACAACCAGCGCTTGGCCTTGTCCGCTTCGCCGAACACCGCTTCAGCCATCGCGGTGATGTGCGCCGAGCGGAACAGCCTGTCGCTTTCTTCCACAGTCAGCGGCTGGTCACGTTCGATGCGGGTTTTCAGGGTGCGCAGGGGAATGATCTGATCGCGCTCTACCGGCGTGAACACACCGCGCTCGGTCAGTTTCACCAACCAGGTGGCGGCGAAGCCGTGAGTGATGCGGGTGTGGATTTCAAAATCACTGGCTAGTTCAGGGATTTCCAGCAGCGCCTGTAGACGCGCCCGGTACTCGTGGTAACCGTTGTCGCGAAGCACTTCGGCAAGCATGGCAGGCTCCTTGTTCGGCGTTTGCCGACAAGTATGCGGCATATGCCGGAACTTGCAAACCACTTGGGAATGCCAGGGCCGCTATGCGGCCCCGGCAATCTCACAGGAAAGTAAACACCTGCGCCGCCGGCAACCGCGATTTGCTCAACCCAGCATTGAAGTCGCTTTCACTGCGATACCCCAGGCTGAGAATCACCACACTGGTAAACCCACGCTCACGCAACCCCAGTTCGGCGTCCAGCAGCTTGCTGTCAAAGCCCTCGATCGGCGTCGCATCCAGCCCATGTGCCGCGGCACCGAGCAAGGCAGTGCCCAAGGCCAGGTAGGTCTGTTTCTCCATCCAGTGCTGGGCGTCCTTCTGATCGAAGCGGTGCAGGTCCACATAATGACGACGGCTCTGGTTCTGCGCCGCACGCCCTTGCTCGTCACGGAAACGCCCGTCAGCAGCTTCTTGGTCGAGCACACCGTTCAGGTGCGCCTCTGTCATCTCGGTGCGGGTGCAAAACACGATCACGTGCGAGGCATCAAGCAGCTTCGGCGTGTTGTAGGCATAACGCTCCGTGGTGCTCTTGGCCAGCCGTGCCTTGCCTTCTGCGCTGTCGGCGACAATGAAGTGCCAGGGCTGGGAATTGACCGACGACGGGCTGTGCCGCAGCTGTTCAAGCAGGGCATCGACAGTGGCCTGGGGAATACGGCGCGAGGCATCGTAGGCTTTGGTGGTGTAGCGGCGCTTGGCTAGCGAGACGGTATCCATGTAACCACTCCGGAATGAACAGTGGATTTGCTGCGCATCTTATCTTTCCGGTAGAAAAGAAAAACCGGCACAATGCAGCAACACTTTCATCCTTGGAGTGAAAATGCTGCGCATCGCCGACCTCGAACTGTTCGCCCGCAGCAGTGTGCTGGGCAGCTTCACTGCCGCCGCCCATGAAGCAGGCCTGCTGCCGGGCCAGGTGGCTGCCGCCATCAAGCGTCTGGAGCGTGACCTGGATGTGCGCCTGTTCGCCCGCACCACCCGCAGCCTTCGCCTGACCGCCGAGGGTGAGCGCTATCTGCCTACCGCCCTGAATGTGCTGGAGAGCCTGCGCCAGGGCCATGAAGACTTGCATGGCAACCCGCATACCCTGCGCGGGACCTTGCAGGTATCGGCGCCGTCCGACATGGGCCGCAACATGCTGCTGCCGTGGCTCAGCGCGTTTCGCCGCGAACACCCGGCGTTGCAGTTGCGCTTCTTTCTCTCTGACCAGATTGCCGACCTCAACCGCGACCCGGTTGATGTAGCCATCCGCTACGGCCTCAACCAGGATGCCAATTACATCGCCCTGCCGCTGGCCGCCTGGAACCGCCGGGTGCTGGTCGCCTCGCCCGACTACCTGGCCCGCCACGGCCACCCGCTCACGCCCGATGCCCTGCAGCAGCATGCCTGCCTGCTTTACATGCAGCACAACCGGGTGTACGACAAGTGGCAACTGGGCAAGCGCACCGTGCAGGTACGCGGGCCGCTGGTCAGCGACGACGCCGATGTCATCCGCCGCCTGGCCATTCAAGGCGAAGGTATCGTCTACAAGTCGTGGCTGGATGTCAGCGCCAACATTGCCGCCGGTGAACTGGAAATCGTCCTGCCCGAATTGCTTGGCGAACCGACCCCGGTCACCCTGGTGTGCCCGCATCGCAAACAGCTCACGCCGGCGGTGACACAATTGCACCTGTGGCTACGCGAGCGCTTCGAACAACTGCGTGACCGGGCACTGACCAACGGCTGCACAATCGTTCCAGACTGAGCAGGGCCTGTGCGCTAGAGTAGCCATTTACCGCCAAGGCACACTTCCATGAGCAACTGGATCGACTTCAAACAAGATGCCGACACCGGTATCGAGTCGGTCCGTGCGCATTTCGTCGGGCATGCCTACGACCCACACTGGCACGACAGCTTCCTGGTCGGCGTGACCGAACAAGGCGTGCAGCAGTTCAACTGCCGCCGGGTGCGCCACCGCAGCACCCCAGGGCAGGTGTTTCTGCTAGAGCCCGGCGACATCCACGATGGCCTGGCGCCGACCGAAGAAGGCTTTACCTATTCGACGCTGTACCTGGAACCGGCCTGGCTCGACCAGCAATTGCGGACGCTGTTCGAGCAGGCACCCGGTGACAGCCTGCCCAGTTTTGCCGATACCCTGTGCCACGACGAACACCTGGCCCAGGCCACTGCCCTCGCCTTCCGCGCCGTGCATGACCAGGACTTGCGCATCGTCCGGCAAACCGCCACGGACGACCTGCTCACCTGCCTGACCCGCCACCTGCACTGGCGACGGCGTATCAGCCCCGACCCGCGCCTGCCGCTGACCGCGCAGCGTGCGCGGGACTTCCTGCACGCCAACCTGGAGCGCGACATCGGCCTGGAAGACCTGGCCAAGGCCTGCGGCATCGACCGCTTCCGCCTCACCCGCGCATTCAAGGCTGCATTCGGCATTGCCCCGCATGCCTACCTGATCCAGCTACGTCTGGCCCGGGCGCGGCGCCTGCTTGCCCAGGGCCAGGCGCCTGCCGAAGTGGCCGTGGCCTTGGGTTTTGCCGACCAGAGCCATTTGGGCCGCTGGTTCCGCCGCGCCTATCAGCTGACCCCGGCCGGCTACCGCAAGCGCTGCTCAAACCTTCCAGACTAAGCGCCTGCAAGCCGCGAACATGGTGCTTCGATTTCCGGAGCGTTTGACCATGTCGCAGTCGTTGTTGCCCTTTATCCTGTTCGCCCTGGTGTCCAGCATCAGCCCGGGGCCGACCAACCTGTTGATCCTTGCCCACGGCGCCCGACAAGGTCTGCGTGCAAGCCTGGCACCGATCGTGGCCGCCTGTGGCGCGGCGGCAGCGATCGTGCTGCTGGTCGGGCTGGGGCTGGGTGAGCTGTTGCTGCGTCACCCGCTGGCGCAACAGCTGATGAGCTGGGCCGGGGTACTGTGGCTGAGCTGGCTGGCGTGGAAGACGCTGCGCAGTGCCGCCGCCCCGCTGCAGACGGAGTCGGCGCAAGGTTTTAGCGCCTTCAGCGCCGCCTCGTTGCAGGTGGTGAACCCCAAGGTGTGGATGATGGCCGTGGCGGTGGTCGGGGTGTTTGCTGCGCCGTCGCTGCCGGTATGGCAGCTGGCGTTGGTGTTCTTGCTGATTGCCCTGCCGTGCATGGCGGCATGGGCGGTGTTGGGGGTGGGTAGCGCGCGGTGGTTGCAGGCACCGCGGCGGTTGCGAGTGTTCAACCAGGTGTTGGCAGTCGTTTTGCTGGGTTCTGCTTGGGCTGCCGTTCTGGCTTGAGCCCTCCACAGTTGCTGCCGGCCTCTTCGCGGGGGAACCCGCTCCCACAGGTGCTGCATCTGTCTCTGCATCAAACAGATCGGGCGCATGGGCTTCAAGCCCTGAGCACCCACGCAGGAGCTCTAGCGCAGCATTACCACCTGCTTCAAGCGCTCGCTCGCCGGTGCCGGCCGCCCATACAGATAACCCTGGAAGTGCGAACACCCCTCCGCCGCAAGCCGGCGCATCTGCTCTTCCGACTCAACGCCTTCGGCCGTAGTCTTGATCATCAGGCTGTTGGACAAGTCGGTGATGGCGCGGATGATCGACATCGCCTCACGGCTGTCGCACATGTCATGCACGAACGACTTGTCGATCTTGATCCGGTCGAACGGGAACGACCGCAGGTAGCCCAGCGAGGAATACCCGGTGCCAAAGTCGTCCAGCGAAATCGACACGCCCAGGTCCTTCAGCGCGCGCAAGGTCCGCACGTTTTCCTCGCTGTTGCCCAGCAGCACCGACTCGGTAATTTCCAGCTCCAACCGTTGCGGCGCCAAGCCCGAGTCGGCCAGCGCCAAGGCGACGATGTGTACCAGGTTGCCATTCTTGAACTGCACTGCCGACAGGTTGACCGACACCGTCTGCTCACTGTCCCAACTGGCCGCCTCCTGGCAGGCCAGGTTCAGCGCGCGAGTACCGAGTTCGTGGATCAGCCCGGTTTCTTCGGCGATGGGGATGAAGTCCATAGGCATGACCATGCCGCGGGTGGGGTGCTCCCAGCGCAGCAGCGCCTCATAACCGGTGACACTGCTGGTCTGCTGGTCGACGACCGGCTGGTAATGCAGCTGCAACTGGCCCAGGTGCAGCGCGGTGCGCAGGTCGGTTTCCACCAGGCGGCGCTGGCGGGCGGCAACGTCCAGTTCGACATCGAAGCACTCGTAGCGGTTGCGGCCGTTGCGCTTGGCCTCGTACAGCGCCATGTCGGCATAACCCAGCAATTGCTCGGCCTGGTCGTTGTCATCCGGGGCGATGGCGATGCCGATGCTCACCCCCACGCTGAACTGGTGCCCTTCGATCTGGAACGGCGGGTAAATGGCATTGATCAGCCGTTGCGCAGTGTTGCAGGCCGCGTCACGGCCTTCCAGGCCAGTCAGCACCACGGCAAACTCGTCACCGCCCAGGCGGGCCAGGGTGTCGTGCTCGCGCAGCTCGCGACGCAGGCGCTTGCCCAGGGCACGCAGCAGCTTGTCGCCAAAGGCATGGCCAAGCGAGTCATTGATGTTCTTGAAGTTGTCCAGGTCCAGGCACAGGGCGGCGGTCAGCTTGTCGTGCTCGCTGCCGCGCACCAAGGCCTGGCGCAGGCGTTCGTTGAACAGCGTGCGGTTGGGCAGCCCGGTGAGCGCATCGTGGTGCGCCATGTGGTGAATCTGTGCGTGGGCGGCCAGCTCTTCGGTGGCATCTTCGGCCACGAACAGCACGTAGTCGGCCTGGCCCTCGCGGTTCTGGCTGAGCAAGGTACGGCTACGCAAGGTGCGCGGCCCACGGGCGGTATCGACGCGGGTTTCGGCGGCATGGCCCTTGGTGCTGCGGGCACCGCGCGCCAGTTGCTGCTCCAGAAACTCGGCCGCTGCCGGTGCCAGGCAGGCGCCGGGCAACTGGCCGATCATGCTGCGTTGCGGCCCACCGAACAGGCGTTCGGCCTGCTGGTTGGCCAACAGGATGCGCTGGCTCTCCAAGTCCTGGACAATGACACTGGCAGGAATGTTGGCAATCACCGAATCGAGAAACTGCGACAACTTGGCCATTTCCTGGCTGTACTGCTCGGCCAGCTCCTTGGCCTGCAGCAGCTCCTGTTCCTGCTGGTGGCGTTCGGAGATGTCGCGGGTCACCTTGGCAAAACCCACCAGTTTTCCGGCATCGTCGTACACCGCATCGATCACCACATGGGCATGGAAAGCCGAGCCGTCCTTGCGCAGGCGTGAACCGACTTCCTCGAAGCGCCCGGTGTTGCGCGCCTGCTCCAGGTTAAGCCCGGGCAACCCGGCCGCACGTTCGGCATCGCTGTAGAACAACGAGTAATGCTGGCCAACGATTTCATCGGCCAGGTAGCCCTTGGCGCGCTGCGCACCGGGGTTCCAGTTGGCGACGATACCGTCGGGGGTGAGCAGGTAGATGGCATAGTCCGCCACGCTCTGGATCAACAGCCGGTACATGATGTCGGGGCTTGCGACTAGCGACATGAACTTTACCTGAGCCTTCGAACGGCATGAAAAGAGACCCCGGCAAGCGCTGGCCGGGTCTTGGTTAGCGTTGATGGCATTATGCCGCTCATGGCGATTTTGTGAAGCGGATCACAAAAAAGCTCGCTATTGCTTTTTCAAGACGAACGAAAGCGGGCAACCCTCGACGACGGGCGCCGGCTATCAGGAAATTGAGCAGTTCCCAGTGGGCAGCAGCGCGATGGGCAGCGTGGTGCGGGGCTCGGGCAAAAGGCGGATTCCAGATCACCGGCCCGCGCCAGTAAAAAAACCGGGCCCTCCCCGCACGGTAAGGCCCAGGCAAAGTAAAATCAGGATTACAAGTCACTCATTGAATAGCACGGCCCTGTGGGAGCGGGTTGACCCGCGAACACCGGCAACGCCGGTGCCATACACCGCGTCGCATTCTTCGCGGGTAAACCCGCCCCACAATGGTCTCTAAAGACTCTGAAAGCGCTGTTCATCCGTCCTGCAAGGCACGCGGCCGCTGGCTTCGCGCCTCGGCCTCGGGCGCCCTGGCCGCCTGCAGGTGGAAGTCGAACGCCAGCTCGGCAAAGCGCTCGCCCTGCACACCACGGTCACGCGCCGCCGCGGCATCGTCGACAAAGCGCAGCTCGCCGATCAGCCCGTCACGGGTGGCGTAGGCAAAGTCGTCCCACAGGTACTGGTCACCGGCAAAGTTGATTTGCGTGGTCAGGTGGCGGTGCCCCGGCGCCGAGATGAAGAAGTGCACATGCGCCGGGCGCTGGCCGTGGCGGCCAAGCTGGTCGAGGCATTCCTGGGTCGGGCCCTGCGGGTCGCAACCATAGCCCGACGGCACGATCGAGCGCGCGCGGTAGCGGCCATCGGCATCGGTAATGATACGGCGGCGCAGGTTGTACTCGGACTGGCTCGAATCAAAGTACGAATACGTGCCCTGGGTGTTGGCGTGCCACAGGTCGACGGTAGCACCTGCCAGTGGCTTGCCGCCAGCGTCGAACACCTGGCCCTGGAGGAACATCACCACGCCCGGGTCGGTACCGTCGTCCATGCGCGCTTCGCCTTGCGCCAGCGGTGCGCCAGCAACGTACAGAGGGCCTTCGATGGTACGCGGGGTGCCGCCGCTCAAGCCAGCCTCGGCATCCTTGGCGTCCTGCAGCAGGTCGATGAAGTGCTCGATACCCAGCCCGGCAGCCAGCAGGCCTGCCTCGTTACGGCCGCCCAGGCGGTTGAGGTAGTCAACGGCGTGCCAGAACTCGTCCTCGGTGATTTCCAGGTCTTCGACCAGGCGCGCGGTGTCTTGCAGCATGCGCCGGATGATCTGCTTGAAACGCGGGTTGCCTTCGGCATGGTCCAGGCCAGCGACCTGGTTGAAGAAGGCCTGGATGTCGGCAGTGTGGGAAATTTTCACGGTCATGGTGTTCACCTCATATTGTTCTTGTCAGGCGGATAGGTGCTAATCAGCGGTCGTCGCTGTGGACCGACGAGGGGTGCCGGCACAGGCCGTCGACCTCAATGTCCATGTACGGGAACAGCGGCAGCTGCATCAGCGTGTCGTGCAGCGCTTCTACGCTGGGCACATCGAACACGCTGTAGTTGGCGTAGTGCCCGGCAATGCGCCACAAGTGGCGCCAGGTGCCTTCGCGCTGCAGGCGCTGGGCCAGTTCTTTTTCATTGGCCTTGAGCCGGGCGGCCTTGGCCGGGTCCATGTCGACCGGCAGTTTCACGGTCATCTTCACGTGGAACAACATGCTGATATCTCCTTGTCCTGCTCAGGTTCGAACGCTGTAGGAGCGGCTTCAGCCGCGAACACCGGCATGGCCGGTGCCATCCACCGCGTCGCCTGCTTCGCGGCTAAAGCCGCTCCTACAGGGGTTTTGTGTGTACTTTTCAGTGCCGGGCGAAACGCGCCAGGCGCTGCTCGTCCAAGGTCAGGCCCAAGCCTGGGGTACGCGGAATGTGCAGCTGGAAGTCGTGGTACTGCGGCGGCTCATTGACGATTTCCTCCGTCAGCAGCAAAGGCCCGAACAGTTCGGTGCCCCAGGTCAGCTGGCGCAGGGTCAGGAAGGCATGGGCCGAGGCCAGGGTGCCGATCGAGCCTTCGAGCATGGTGCCGCCGTACAGGGCGATACCGGCGGCCTCGGCGATTTGCGCGGTGCGCAGCACCGCACGCGGGCCGCCGTTCTTGGCGATTTTCAGGGCGAAGATACTGGCGGCGCCGTCGGCGGCCAGGCTGAAGGCGTCTTCAACACTCTCGATCGACTCATCGGCCATGATCGGCGCCGGGCTGCGCTGGTTCAGGCGCACCTGGCCACCGCGGTTGATGCGCGAAATCGGTTGTTCGATCAGGTCGATGCCGTTGTCGCCGAGTACCTGACAGGCGCGCAAGGCCTGGGACTCGTCCCAGTACTGGTTGACGTCAACCCGCACGCTGGCGCGGTCGCCCAGCTCGCGCTTGATGGCCACCACGTGCTTAAGGTCCTGCGCCACCGGGTTGGCGCCGATCTTCAGCTTGAACACCCGGTGCCGGCGAATTTCCAGCATGAGCTGGGCTTCGGCGATGTCGCGGGCGGTGTCGCCGCTGGCCAGGGTCCAGGCCACTTCCAGGCTGTCACGCACGCGCCCGCCGAGCAGTTCGCTGACCGGCAGGCCCAGGCGCTTGCCCTGGGCGTCGAGCAAGGCACTTTCGATACCCGACTTGGCAAACGTATTGCCCTTGGCCAGTTTTTCCAGCTTGAGCATGGCGGCGTTGATGTTGTCTGCCGGCAGGCCGATCAGCGCCGGGGCCAGGTGCGCGTCGATGTTGGCCTTGATGCCCTCGGGGCTTTCGTAGCCGTAGGCCAGGCCGCCAATGGTGGTGGCTTCGCCGATACCTTCCACGCCATCGCTGCAGCGAATGCGCAATACCACCAGGGTCTGCTGCTGCAGGGTGTGCATCGCCAGCTTGTGCGGGCGAATCGTCGGCAGGTCGACGATAATTGCCTCTATACGTTCAATCAGCGCACTTGTCATTGTTGCCAGGTCCCGTCAGGTCGGGCTGCCAGTGGCAGGCCCGAATGGTGCATTTACTTGATTGTTCAAGGATTGCGCGACACCCTGACCAGCGTCCAATATCAAATGAATCTCCCACCATACCCTGGAGGTCTGATGGAGCTGCGCCACCTGCGTTACTTCAAGGCTTTGGCAGAGACCCTGAACTTCACCCGTGCTGCCGAGCTGCTGCACATCGCCCAGCCACCGCTAAGCCGACAGATCAGCCAACTGGAAGAGCAGCTTGGCACCCTGCTGGTGGTGCGCGAACGCCCGCTGCGGCTGACCGAGGCCGGTCGCTTTTTCTACGAGCAGACCTGCACCGTGCTGCAGCAGTTGCAGAACATCAGCGACAACACCCGGCGCATTGGCCAGGGCCAGCGCCAGTGGCTAGGCATCGGCTTTGCGCCTTCTACCCTCTATACCGTGCTGCCGGAACTGATCCGCGAGCTGCGCCAGGACAGTGAGCTGGAACTGGGCCTGAGCGAGATGACCACGTTGCAGCAGGTGGAGGCGCTGAAGAGCGGGCGCATCGATATTGCCTTCGGGCGCATTCGTATCGACGACCCGGCCATTCACCAGCAGGTGCTGTGCGAAGACCCGCTGGTGGCCGTGCTGCCCAAGGGCCACCCGCTGGCGGGCAGCCCGCTGAGCCTGGCGCAGTTGGCCGGCGAAGCGTTCATCCTCTACCCGGCCAACCCGCGGCCCAGCTATGCCGACCATGTACTGGCGCTGTTCGCCCACCACGGCATGAGCATCCGTGTCAGCCAGTGGGCCAACGAATTGCAGACTGCAATCGGCCTGGTGGCAGTCGGTGTCGGCATCACCTTGGTGCCGGCGTCGGTGCAGCAGCAGCACCGTACCGATATCGCGTATGCCGGCCTGCTGGACAGCGGTGCCGTCAGCCCGATCATCCTCAGCCGACGCAAGGGGGATGTGAGCCCGATCGTGCAGCGTTGCCTGGCGTTGATCGAGCAGCAGACCGTATGACCAATTCATGCCTGCGCCGCGGTCCCTGTGGGAGCGGCTTTAGCCGCGAACACCGGCAAAGCCGGTGCCATGCACCGTGTTGGATGCCTCGCGGGTGAACCCGCTCCCACAGGGCAGGTAGTTTGCTCAGGTGCGAGGCTCGCTGCGCCGGCGGTAGGCCAGCAACAGGAACACAAACCACAACGGCATCACGCACAGCGCCAGCCGGGTATCCGGTTGCAGCGCCAGCAGCACCAGCACGAAACCGAGAAAGCCCAGGGTCACTACCGCCGTCACTACCCCGCCCGGCAACTTGAACTGCGAGGCCTGGTGCGCGGCCGGGTTGCGCTTGCGGTAGGCAAGGTACGCCGCCAGGATCATCGACCAGGTGGAAATCACCGAATCGCCGACACCGTCGAGAGGGGCTGCGGTTGGCCGGCACCTCGGCCCACGACACCACGCTGATGATGCACACCAGCGCGAGGATGTAGAACAGCAGGATGCGCAGCGGGATGGTGTTGATCGCCTTGGGCAGCGAACGGTGCGGGTTCTTGGCTTCGGCTGCCGTGGTACCGATCAGTTCGGTGCCGGCAAACGAAAACACGGCAATCTGGAACCCGGCAAAAAAGCCGCTGATGCCATGCGGCAATACCGCGCCGGGTGCGACCACGTTGGACAACGAGGCAACCACCCCGTTGGGCGAGGTGTAGGACGTAGCAATCATCACCGCCGCCGTGATGATCAACAGGACGATGGCGACGATGACTATGTGCTGACGGTGCTGGCGACTGACCTGGAGAGCTATGGGCGATTCGTGGAAGAGGTGTTGCGCCGACAGCCGGGGATTGCCTCGATCCAGTCGAGCCTGGCGTTGCGGGAGGTGAAAGCGGTTTCGCGGATACCCGTTTCCTGAAACCCGACGCGGTCTGCTTTGTGTAGGAGCGGCCTTGTGTCGCGATGGGCTGCGAAGCAGCCCCCGGGTTTCAGCGTTATCGCACAAATTGCCGGGGCTGCTTCGCAGCCCATCGCGACACAAGGCCGCTCCTACACAAAGCACGCATCAGGTCCTCTACCCCGGCAGGCTATAGCGCTCGGCAAAATACTGCCGGAAAAAATCCACCGCCACCCGCACCTTGGCCGAGCTGGCCAGCGGCGAGGTGTACACCGCCCAGATATCCGCCGGCTGGTGATAGCCCTCCAGCACCTGCACCAGCCGCCCGTCCTGCAGGCTGTCGTGCACGTCCCACCATGAACGCAGCAATATTCCGCGCCCGTCCAGGCACCACTGGTGCGCCACTTCACCATGGTTGGTCGACAAGCCGCCAGTCACGCGCACCCCCTCTTCACCGTCCGGCCCCATCAGCTGCCACACACCAAACGGGTGGTCGCGTTCCTTGATCACCAGGCAATCGTGGCTGGCCAGGTCGCCCAGCACTTTGGGCGTGCCGCGCCGGGCCAGATACGTCGGCGCGGCGCACAACACACGGCGGTTGCGCGCCAGCGGCTTGGCGATCAGGTTGGGGGCAATGGCATTACCCATGCGGATATCCAGGTCGACGCCTTCGGCAATCAGGTCCACCAGGCGGTCGTGCACGTCCAGGCGAATGTCCAGCCGCGGGTAGCGCTCGGCCAGTTCCGACAAGGCCGGCGCCACGAAGCGTCGGCCCAAGCCCAGGCTGCTGGCAATGCGCAACTGCCCGGCCGGCTCACGGTGCTGGGCGCTGATGTCATCGCCCATGCGCTGCACCGCATCAAAAATCTGCAGCGCCCACTGGTACACCCGCTCGCCCTCCTCGCTCACCGTCACCCGCCGGGTGGTGCGGTGCAGCAGGCGTACTTCCAGGGTTTGCTCCAGCATGCGAATGCGCTTGCTGATGTACGCCGCCGACATGCCCAGCTCGTCGGCCACGGCCGCGAAGCTGGCGCGCTTGGCCACCTGCAGGAAGATGTTGAGGTCGTCGAGGCTGGGAAGATTATTCACGTATCGTGTTCCAAGAATCCATGATTGGCCAGATTATCTACATCGCCCCCGACGGCACCTGGCAAAGGGTCAACAACAGCCTGTGCGAACTGCTGGGTTATCGGCCCGATGAGCTGTACGGCATGACCTTCCAGCAGATCACCCACGCTGACGACCTGGCGCAGAACCTGCAATTACTGCAGCGCATGCTGGCTGGCGAAACCGAGCGTTACGAGGTGGAAAAACGCGTGCGCCACAAGAGCGGCGAGTACATCTGGGTACGCGCGCGCACCTCGCTGCAGCGTCGTGACAATGGCGAGCCCGAGCACCTGATCAGCGTGTTCGAAGACATCAGTGCCGAGCGCCAGGAGCATGAGCGGCTGCAGGTGCATATCGCCGCCCTGGAGGCCCGCCTGGCGGCTTCGTAATCGTCCGGCGTACACAGCCCTCTGTAGGAGCGGCCTTGTGTCGCGATGGGGCGCGCAGCGGCCCCAAAATCTCTGCCCTGTCACAGATTGCCGGGGCCGCTGCGCGCCCCATCGCGACACAAGGCCGCTCCCACAAATTCATCGCAAGCCTGAATCCAGGTGATCGCCGCGCAACCAATCGATAAACCGCGCAAACAACTCCGATTGCGAGTTGATCGCCAGCTTCAAATACAAATTCTTCCGGTGCATGCGCACCGTCTCCGGCGAAATACCCAGCTCCAGCGCAGTGGACTTCACCGAATGCCCACGCAGAATCATGTGCGCTACCTCCCGCTCACGGTCGGTCAGCACCTGGCAGCCGAAGCTGTCGAACGCCGCCTGCAAGCTGCCCCTCTCAGCCGAAACAATTCCCGGTTCCAGGTTATGCCGGGCATAGCGCCCCAGCAGCTCGCGCACCATCGGCTCCAGCGCACGCAGCAGGTCCACCTGCCCGGTGCTCAGCGGGGTGCCGCTACAGCCCTGGAACAGGCTCAGCGACAGCTTGCGGCCAGCGCTGAGGTCGACGATGTAGTAGCTGTCTTCACTGCAACCGGTGCCCAGGTAATAGGCCTTGTAATACTCACTATCGAAGAAGTTGTCGGGGGCGATTTCCTGCAGGTGGTAGAAGCCCTCGGCCAGGCCGCTTTGCACCGCCAGGCAAAACGGGTCAAGCAGGTAGCCGGCGCTGAAGTAGCGCTCCAGTACGGCAGCGCGGTGCAGTTCGGGGATGCCTTGCTGGTACAACAGCTGCGGCGCCTGCCCCTGGCGCTCCAGGCTGATCATCATCGATTCAACCTGCACCAGCTGGCCAATCGCGGCAGCCACATGCACCAGCGCTTCGGGTGTTTCGCTATGCGCCAGCGCGCGCTGCAGCGCCGCGTGCCATTGCTGCAGCGCGCCCACGGTCAGGGTAAGCGAGGTGTCGGGAGAGGCCTGGGTCATGCCCGGCAGTCTAGCCTGCCAGGCACGCCCGCGCACAGCCCTTTGCGCCAGGCTCATCGGCCCTGGTACAGGCCAAGCGCGGTCAGTTCCCGCGCGGTTTCGATGATGCACTGGCGCAGGGTATCGACGATCTCGTCCACCTGCGCATGGGTGATGATCAGCGGCGGCGACATCACGTTCAGGTGCATGATCGGCCGCACCAGCAGCCCTTTGGCCTGGGCCTTGCTGTGGATACGTTCGCCGATGTTCACCTCATCGGCAAACAGCGCCTTGCTGGCCTTGTCGGCAACGAACTCGACGCAGGCCATCAGCTTCATGCAACGCACATCGCCCACCAGCGGCAGCTCGCGCAGACTGTGCAAGTGTTGCTCCAGGTAGCCGCCAACGTCCTTGACGTGGTCGAGCAAGTGCTCGCGTTCGATGATCTCGATGTTCTTCAGCGCCGCCGTGCAGCACACCGGGTGGCCGCTGTAGGTAAAACCGTGGGTGAAGCAGCGGCCCTTGCCCGGTTCGGCGATTACCTGCCAGATACGTTCGGAGAAAATGCACGCCCCCAACGGCAGGTAGGCCGAGGTCAGGCCCTTGGCGGTGGTGATGATGTCCGGGGTAACGCCAAACAGCTCCTCGCTGGCGAAGAAGGTGCCCAAGCGCCCGAACGATGTCACCACTTCGTCGGCGACGAACAGGATGTCGTAGGTCTGGCACAGCTGCCACATGCGCAGGAAGTAGCCCTTGGGCGGAATGATCACCCCGCCCGAGCCCATGATCGGCTCGGCCAAAAACGCCGCCACGTTGTCGGCGCCCAATGAGAGGATCTTGTCTTCGAACTCGGCCACCAGGAAGTCGAGGAACTCGGCTTCGTCCATATCGTCCGGCGCGCGGTACGGGTTGGGGTTGGAGATATGGTGGATGAGGTCGTGGTGGTAATCGAACTCCGGCACCCGGTCGGCGGCCTTGTTGCCGATCGACATGGTCAGGGTGGTGGAGCCGTGGTAGGCGTTGTAGCGGGCGATGATGTGCTTCTTGTGCGGCTTGCCGCGGCAGTTCTGGTAGTACTGGATCAGCCGGTAGGCGGTATCGACTGCGGTCGAGCCCCCGGTGGTGAGGAACACATGGTCGAGGTCGCCCGGCGCCAGTTGCGCCAGCTTCTGGCACAGCGCGATGGCAACGTCGTTGGCCATGTCCGAGAACGGGTTGGAATAGGCCAGCTGGCGCACCTGGTCGGCGATGGCCTGGGCCATTTCCTCACGGCCCAGGCCAATGTTGGTGCACCACATGCCGCCAACCGCATCGAGGAAGCGGTTACCGTGGGTATCGCGGATGTAGGCGCCCTCGCCGGCAACGATGTTCAGCGCACCTTGCTCGCGGTGCTCGTCAAATACGTGGTAGCCGTGCATGTAGTGGGCCTTGTCGGCCTCCACCAGCGGGTCGTGGGCAACGGCGAATGCTTTGCTTGGGGTGGCCATGGGCAGCTCCTTGGCGGGAATCGTTGGGCAGTGTTCAGAAACCGGTCTTGACCGTGCTCCAGACCCGGGTGATGGCACGCATGTCCTTCGGGCTCTGGGTTTTCTGCGCGAACAGGCGTTCGCGGGTGGAGGCGTCGGGGTAGATGGCCGGGTCCTGGCGGATCTCGTCACGCACCAGCGCAGTGGCGGCAGCGTTGCTGTTGGCGTAGTGGATGTAGTCGGTGACCTTGGCCATGGTCTGCGGTTGCAGCAGGAATTCGATGAAACGGTGGGCGTTGGCCGCGTGTGGCGCGTCCTTGGGGATGTACAGGTTGTCGAACCAGATCAGCGAACCTTCCTGGGGGATGAAGAACGACAGCTTGATGTCCTTCTTCGCTTCCACCGCACGGGCCTGTGCAGTGGCGTAGTCACCGGACCAGGTCAGCGCCAGGCAGACATCGCCGTTGGGCAGGCTGGTCAGGTAGTTGACCGAATCGAACTTACGAATGTACGGGCGGATGCCCAGCAACAGTTGTTCGGCGGCCTTGAGGTCGGCTGGCGAGGCGCTGCGCGGGTCCTTGCCCAGGTACTGCAGGGCCAGCGGGATGACTTCAGTGGGTGCGTCCATCAGCGTGACACCGCAGTCGGCGAAGCGCGAGACGATTTTCGGGTCGAACAGCATGGCCAGCGAACCGATTGGCGCATCGGGCATGCGCGCGGTGATCTTGTCGACGTTGTAGGTCACCCCCGAGCTGCCCCAGGTGTAGGGCGCCGAGTATCTCAGGCCGGGGTCGTAGCCTTGCAGGGTGTTCACCACCTGCTGGTCGAGGTTGTGCCAGCTGGGCAGTTGCTGCTTGTCCAGCGGCTGGAACACCCCGGCGCTGATCAGCGGTGGCACCAGGGAAGCGTTGAGCATGACCAGGTCGTAACCGGAGCGGCCGGTGAGCAGTTTGGTCTGCACCGTTTCGTAGCCGTCGAAGGTGTCGTAGATGACCTTGATGCCGGTGGCCTTCTCGAAGTCGGCCAGGGTGGTTTCACCGATGTAGTCGGTCCAGTTGTACAACCGCAACGTGTTACTGCTGTCCACCTCTGCTGCCTGGGTCAGGCTGACGCCTGAAACCAGCAGCAGACCACCGATCACCTTCAGTACCTTGCGCATGGCAACTCCATCATGTGAGTGCTCCGGATCGAGCCGATGGGGTCACTATCGGGGGATTTGCCGAGGGCGGACATACCCCGAATGTGTGGGTGGTCGTTTTTTGACAGGTAGGTTTGTATCAAGGCCACTGGCCCTATCGCCGGCAAGCCAGCTCCCACAGGTCCCCCACAGTCCCGAAGCCCTGTGGTTTCCCTGTGGGAGGGGGCTTGCCGGCGATGAGGCCAGTGCAGGAAATCACACTAGTGGGTATAGCGCCTCATCAAATTGCGCCAGCCGCGGGAACACCAGCGGCTGGTCGTCCGAGAGCTGCTCCAGGCGCTGCCGATACTGCTGCAGGAAACCCTGCCGTGCTTCATCACTGATATACGGCACATGCCAGGCCACGAACGGCGCCAGCACGTCAAAGCCGACATAGGCCAGCGTGCCACGCAAAATCGGCCGCAGCATGTCCTCCAGCGGCCCGTGAATGGCCCCCTCGCCAAACATGTGCTCGCGCCCGCCCAGGGTCACGGTCACCAGCGCCTTCTTGCCGGCCAAGCCACCCTGGTCGTAGAAGCGCTTGCCGCCATAGCACACCCCCGACACCAGCACCCGGTCGATCCAGCCCTTGAGCATGGCCGGTGCCGAGAACCAGAAGATCGGGAAGTTCAGCACCAGCAAATCTGCCCACAACAGCTTGTCCAGCTCCTGCTGGATGTCCGCGGCAATGGCACCACGCTTGACCCCCTGGCGCTGCTCCAGGGCATACACCAGGTATTCGGGGTTTTCGCGTTGGGTAAAATCATCGGCACTGGCCACGGGGTTCCAGCCCATGGCGTACAGGTCGCTGACCTGCACCTGGTGGCCTTGGGCGCGGAAGGTTTCCACGGCCTGGTCACGCAGGGCAGCGGTGAACGATTGCGGCTCGGGGTGAGCGTGGACGATCAGTACATTCACAAACATTCTCCTCACACAAAACAGGTTGTCTTGTCGCTGTCACTCAGCACTGCACAGCCTTGATCTCGACGAACTCCGCCAGGCCCTCTTCGCCCCACTCACGGCCGTTGCCCGACTGCTTGTAGCCGCCGAACGGCGCCTGGTAGTTGAAGCCGCCACCGTTGATGAAGCACTGCCCGGCACGTATCTGCCGCGCCAAGGCCAGGCCCTGCTCGCGGCTGCCGGCCCACACTGCGCTGGACAGGCCAAATGGCGAATCATTGGCCAGCGCCAGGGCCTGCGCTTCGTCGGTATAAGGAATCAGGCACAGCACCGGGCCGAAAATTTCCTCCTGGGCAATGCGCATGCGGTTGTCGACATCGGCAAACAACGTCGGTGCCACGTAGAAGCCACGCTCGAAACCACCGCTGTCACCCCCGCACAACAAGCGCGCGCCCTCCTCCTGGCCCAGGCGAATGTAGTCGAGCACCGTGCGCCGCTGCCCGGCGGAACACATCGGCCCAAGGAAGCTGCCTGGGTCGCGCGGGTCGCCCATGACCAGCGCACGGGTTTCGGCCTCGGCCATTTCCAGCGCCTCGGCATAACGGCTGGCCGGCAGCAGCATGCGGGTCAGCGCCGTGCAGGTTTGCCCCGAGTTGATCATTACGTCCTGCACGCCGTGGCGCACCGCTGCGTGCAGGTCGGCGTCGGCGGTAATCAGCAGCGGCGACTTGCCGCCCAGCTCCAGGCACACACGCTTCACCGTTGGCGCTGCCGCCTGCGATACCCGTACCCCGGCGCCGGTCGAGCCGGTGAACGAGACCATGTCCACCTGTGGGTGCCGGGCCAGCGCCTCACCGACCTTGGCCCCCGGGCCGCTGACCAGGTTGAACACCCCGGCCGGCAGGCCGATGGCCTCGATCATTTCCGCCAGCAAGAACGCGTGCAACGGTGTTTCCTGGCTGGGCTTGACCACCACCGTACAACCGGCGGCCAACGCCGGCGCCAGCTTGCCGATCAGCTGGTGCAGCGGGTAGTTCCACGGGTTGATGAACGCGCACACGCCAACGGCCTCGCGGTACACCAGCGAGTTGCCGACTTCGCGCACCTCATCCATCAGCCCGGCCAGCTCGGCATATTGCGCCAGCCCGGCAATCGGGCCTTCGACCTGCACCGCCTGGCACCACTGTACCGGCATGCCCAGTTCGTCGGTGATCACCGAGGCCATGTCCGCGATGCGGTTTTTCAACTGCGTGGCCAGTGCCCGAATGTACCCCGCACGCACGCTGGACGACGTACGCGTCCAACCATCAAAGGCCCGACGCGCCGCCATCACTGCCCGCTCGACATCGGTTTCATCACCCAACGGCACGCGGCCGATGGCCAGTTCGCTGGCAGGGTCGATCACCTCGGCCATGCCCCGCCCGCTCGGCACCTGCCAGGCGCCGTCGATGTACAGCCGCGCATATTCACGCATTGGCCTGCTCCTGCATCAATTCAGCGGCACAGCGGGCGATGCGCTGGCAGGCGTCGGCCAAGGCCTCAGTGCCCAGCACCAGGCCCAGGCGAATGTGCCCGGCGGCACTGGGGCCGAAGGCCTCGCCGGCCAGTACCGACACGCCCTGGCTGTCCAGCAGGCGGTCGGCGAAGGCTTGGGCGCTAAGGCCGGTCTCGCGGATATCGACCATCACGAACATGCCGCCATCAGGCTTCAACGCCTTCAACCCCGGGCAACCCGCCAACTGTTCGCACACCCGGTCGCGGCGCTGGCGATAGGCCTCGCGCATGGCCTCAAGCTCGGGCAGTTGTTGCTCCAGCGCCACCACGGCAGCGTCCTGGATAAAGTCCGGCAAGCCGTACAGCATGCACAGGGCGAGGTTTTCCAGGTGCGCGGCCAGCTCGGCCGAGCCAACCACCCAGCCCACCCGCCAACCGGTCATGGCATGCGACTTCGACAGGCTGTTCAGCGTGGCGGTACGCTCGGCCATGCCCGGCAGGCTGGCGGGGCTGACATGCTCACCGTCGTACAGCAGCTCGCTGTACACCTCGTCAGAGATCAGCCACAGGTCATGGGCGACGCACAGCTCGGCCAGCGCCTCCCAGGTGGCGCGCGGCAGGCTTGCCCCTGAGGGGTTGTGCGGGCTGTTCAGGGCCAGCGCGCGGGTGCGCGGGGTAATACGGTCGGCAACGTCACGCGGGCATACCCGAAAGCCGTTCTCGGGCTTGACCGGCACCGGCACCACCTTGGCGCCACAGGCACCGAACACGGCCTCGTAGGTTACGTACATCGGTTCGGCAACGATCACTTCATCGCCCGGGTCAAGCACGCACTGGGCCACGCAGAACAGCGCGCACTGCGCCCCTGCCAGTACCGTCACCTGCTCGGCGTTCACCGCTTGGCCGCTGCGCAGTCGGTGGCGGTTGGCGATGGCCTGGCGCAGCGCCTGCTTGCCGCGCACATCGGCGTAATGGGTGTGGCCGGCGCGCAGGCTGTCGATGGCCGCCTCGACGATTGGCGTGGGTGTATCGAAGTCCGGGTCACCCACCGACAACAACAGGATGTCCTTGCCTTCGGCCTGCAGCGCCAGGGCGCGGTAGTGAATGTCCCAGGCAGCAGCCCCGTCGCCGGCGATGCGTTGGGTGAGCTTGGCGTAGCGCATGGCTATCTCCCTTCAATGGCGGTTTCAGTCGACGAGCATCTTCGGGTTGGCGCTGCCCCACACGGTGTACAGGTCGGCGAGCAGCGCGTCGTTGATTTCTTCCATCTCGGCCTGGGTTATTTCAGCCCCGGCCTGCTTGCCGAACAGCACCACTTCGTTGCCACCCTTCACGTCGGGGAAATCGGTGACATCCACCATCAGCGTGTTCATCGAGACCTTGCCCACCACCGGCACGCGGTGGCCGTTGATCAGCACATGGCCCTTGTTGGTGAAGACCCGGCGGTAGCCGTCGGAGTAGCCGACGGTGATGTTGGCCAGCCGCGAGTCACGGGCCAGGGTGAAGGTGCGGTCGTAGCCAACGGTGTTGCCGGCCGGGTAACTGTGTACCGCTGCCACGTGCGACTTGAACTGCATGGCACGTTTGTATTCGGTGCGCGCCGGCACGGTGTCACCGAACAGCGCGCCACCGGTACGTACCATGTCCAGGCGCGCTTCCGGCACTTCCAGGGTAGCGAACGAGTTGGCCGCGTGCAGGGTGAGCTTGCTGCGGTCGAGCCTGGCGTGCTTGATCAGCCAGTCGGTCTGTTCGTTGAACGCCGCCAGGCCCTTGCGCACATCGTCCTTGTCTTCCACGGCAAAGTGGGTCATCAGCGCGACCAGTTTGAGGTGTTTCTGGTCGGTAATCTGCAGCGCTTCGCCACGGCCGGACCAGGTGGTCATCTCCACCCCGTTGCGGCTCATGCCGCTGGAGTTGAGCGCCATGTGAATGCGCAGGGTCTTGCCATGGCGTGCGGCAATGGCATCGACCTGGCGGGCGAATTCGGCGCTGCCGACCAGCTCTTCCATGTCGTACTGCAAGCCGTCCTCCAGCTCGCTGAGGCTGGCCAGGCGAACCCGCACCAGTTGCCCGGTAAAGCCGCTGGCGCGGACCACGCGGGCCTCTTCGTTGCTGGCCACCGCCACGCAGGGCACGCCCTGGGCGATGATCGACGGCATCACCAGGCCGATGCCATGGCCGTAGGCGTCGGCCTTGAGCACGGCGCACAGCCTGGACTTGCCGCCCAGCTCGGCCTGCAAGGTGCGGATGTTGTGTTGCAGGGCGCTGGCACTGACTTCGACCCAGGCGTTGCTGTTCTGCACGGTCAGGGCGTTGGTGCCGTTGTCCATCGACAGCGGTGGTGCAGCGTACAGCGGGGCCTGGCCGGTGATCAGCAGGGCCAGGGATGCAGCCAGCAGGGTGCGGCGAAATGGCATGGTGGTTTCTCTAGTTATTGTGGTTGTGCGCGACTTAGCAGACGCAAGTGTGTTTGAGTTCGATGAAGGTCACGCCGGGTGTGGCGAAACCGCTGGCCAGGTCGGCCTGCAGCGCGTCCAGGTCACGCGGCTGGCGCACCGCGCAGCCAAAGGCGCGGGCCAGGCCGATGAAATCCGGGTTGCGCGGCAGCACGCCGACCGGCTCGATATCCAGGCCGAGCATGTCGTCGCGGATCTGCCCGAGGGCGTCGTTGTTCCATAGCAGCACCACCAGCGGCCGATCCAGTTCCTCGACTGCCGTGGCCAGTTCCTGGGCGGTGTAGAGGAAGCCGCCGTCGCCGACCAGCACCAGGCCGGGGCGATGGTCGCTGCCGAACATGCCGCCGATACCGGCTGGCAGGCCATAGCCCAGGGTGCCGTAACCGGTCGGGTGCAGCCAGCTGCGCGGCGCCCGGCTGGCGAAGGCGTAGTTGCCGGTGTAGGCCAGTTGGGTCATGTCGCTGCTGATGAAGGCGTCGCTGGGCAGTACCGCGGCAATGCGGTCCAGAATCGCCTGGTGGGTGGCCTGCAACGGTGCATGGCCATTGCGGATGGCCTGGCGCAGGTTGGCCACCGCTTCACTGGCCTGGGCCGGGTCGCGATTCAGCGCCGGCAAGTGTTCGAGCAAGCCGGCCAGGGTTTGCCGGGCGTCACCGTGCAGGGCCATGGCACAGGGGTAGAAGTCGTTGAACTTGCGCGGGTCGATATCCACGCGCAGCAGTTCGCCATTGAGCGGCAAACGCTCACGCCAGTAGTCGGTGTCGGCCATTTCGGTGCCCACCGCCAGCACCACGTCAGCCTGGCTGATCAGCTGCCAGCCGGGTTCCACGCAAAGGCTGGACCCGGCGTTCAGGGGGGCGTCCGGTGGCAGCAGGCCTTTGCCGGCCACACTGGTGAACAGCGGCGCTGCCAACCGGGTGCTCAGCTGTTGCAATTGTTCAGCCGCGTGCAGTGCACCACCACCGGCAATGATCATCGGCCGCTTGGCGGCGGCCAGTCTCAGGGCCGCCTGATCGAGGGTTTCCCGACACGGCTGGCCACGCCCGGGGCGGCGCACCACGTCATGGCTCCAGTCACGGCTGACCGGCGCGGCCAGCACATCCAGCGGCACCGAGATATGCACCGGGCGCGGCCGTTCGCTGTCGAACACCGCCCAGGCCCGGGCGATCAACTCGGGCAGGTCTTCGCCGCGCAGGGCCACGGCAGAGAACGCGGTGATCGGCGCGGTCATCGCGCGCTGGTCCTGGGTTTCATGCAGGCAGCCCCAGCCCTTGCCCAGGCTGGCGGTGTGGTTGACGCTGGAAATCACCAGCATCGGCACCGAGTCGGCATAGGCCTGGCCGATGGCGGTAGCGGCGTTGGTCACGCCCGGGCCGGTAATGACGAAGCACACGCCCGGCTTGCCACTGACCCGGGCATAGCCGTCGGCCATAAAGCCGGCGCCTTGCTCGTGGCGGGTCAGCACATGGCGAATGCCGCTGCCCGGCAGGCCACGGTACAGCTCCAGGGTGTGCACCCCCGGGATGCCAAACACCGTTTCCACGCCGTAGTTGGCCAGCAGGCGCACCAGCGCCTGGCCGGCGGTCAGGGTCAGGTCATTCATGTCGTTCTCCTTGCGCCTGGCCGAGGCGGATCAGCGCGTCGACCGCGGTGGTGCCGTGGGCACCGACCATCAATGGGTTCACATCCAGCTCCAGAAGCTGCCCAGCGTTTTCGCAGGCATAGTCGGCCACCGCACGGATGGCCGCGACCAAGGCGTCGAGATCGGCAGCCGGGCGGCCCCGGAAGCCTTGCAGCAGGCTGGCACTGCGCAGGTTCAGCAGCGCCGCTCGAATGGCGCGGTCGGTGGTGGGCAGCAGCAGGCTGACGCTGTCTTTCAACAGCTCGACCAGCACACCGCCGGCACCGATCACCAGGGCCAGGGCGAAGTCGTTCTCGCGCTTGATGCCGACGATCAGTTCGGCCAATGGCGGCTCGGCCATCGGCTCCAGCAGTACCTGGTCGAACGGCACCTGCGGGGCATAGGCGGCGATGCGTTGGCGCATCTGTACCAGCGCGGCTTCAAGGGCGGCGGCATCGCGCAGGTTCAGCGCCACCGCGCCAGCTTCGGTCTTGTGTGGCAGCTGCGCACTGACGGCCTTGAGCACCAGCGGGTAGCCCACCTGGGCGGCGTCCGTAACGGCGCGCTCGGGCGTGCTCAGCACGCCGGCCGGCACCGGCAGGCCGAAAGCACGCAAGGCTTGCTTGGATTGCCACTCGTCCAGCAGGCGGGTTTCACCGGCCAGGGCCTGCGGGCACAGCGGTAGCCGTGCAGCCTCGCCCTGCTCCAGTAGCTGCGAGCGGTTGCGCTGGTAGGCGACAATGCGGCCCCAGGCCGCCATGCCGTCTTCCACGCCCTGCAGGGCAGCGATGCCGCGCGCATGCAGGCGCTCGCGCGCGCTGGCAGGCAACAACTCGGGGAAGGCCGAGGTGACGAAGCCGATTTTGCCGTGGCGCTCGAGCGCATCGCAGTACAGCGCCAGCAGCAGGTCACACTCCTTGCGCTCGCCAGTGAACTCCGCCGGATAGTCCAGCACCAGCATGGCCGCGTCGGCAGCACCGCCAAGGGTACTGTCGAGCATGCGTTGCAGGGCTGCTTCATCCCCCCAGATGGCGGTGGTGAAGTCCAGTGGGTTGACCAGGTTGGCATAGGCCGGCAGCACTTCGGCCAGCGTCGCCACCTGCGTTTGGGCAAGCTTCGGCAAGCTCAACTGGTTACGCTCGGCATAGTCGGCAATCAGGCCGGCATCGCCACCCGAACAGGCCAGCGCGATCAGCTCGCCGTCTGCCGGCAAGCGCCCACAGGCGGCAGCTTTGAGGGTTTCGACGAAGCTCACCGGGCCGCTGACGCGGATCACCCCGAGCCGTTGGAACAAGCTGTCGTACAGGGCATCGGAGCCAGACAATGAACTGGTGTGGCTGAGCGCCAGTTCGGCACCGATCTGCGACACACCGGTCTTCAGCGCAATGATCGGTGTGCCCTGCTGCAAGGCTTTGCTGGCAGCACGGGCGAAGCCAGGCACGTTCTTCAGGCCTTCCAGGTGCAGGCCGATGGCGGTCACCCGTGGGTCGTCGAGCAGCACGTCCATCAGTTCGGCCACGCCCAGTTGCGCCTGGTTGCCGACCGAAGCCATATAGGCCACCGGCAGCGAGCGGTCGCTCATCGACAGGTTGTAGGCGAAGTTGCCGCTCTGGGTGAGGATCGCCACGCCCTGCTCCACCTGCTGGCCGCCGTGCGCCACCGGCCACAGCGCGGCGCCGTGCAGGTAGTCGAGCAGGCCGTAGCAGTTGGGGCCGAGCAAGGCCATGGTGCCGGCGGCATCGAGCAGGCGCTGTTGCAGCTGGCTGCCTTCCTCGCCGCTTTCGGCAAAGCCCGAGGCGTAGCAGATGGCGCCACCGGCGCCGCGTGCGGCCAACTCGGCAACGCAGTGCAAGGTCAGCTCACGGTTGGTGGCAATGAACACCGCGTCCGGGGCGTATGGCAAGTCGGCCACCCGTGCCACGCAGGGGATACCCTCGAGGCTTTGGTGCTGCGGGTTGACCAGCCACAGCTCGCCGCCAAAGCCACCTTCGGCGCAGCGCTTGAGCGCCCGCGCCATGCTGCGCCCGCCCACGAAGGCCAGGTGCCGGGGCGCCAACAGGCGCTTGAGGTTGTCACGCATCGATTGCGACATGGGGTTCTCCTGGCAGTCAGCGCAGCAGCGGGCGCAGCAGTTCGCGGGCGATGATGTGTCGCTGGATCTCCGAAGTACCTTCCCAGATGCGTTCGATACGTGCGTTACGCCAGATGCGCTCGACCGGCCCTTCATCCATCAGGCCCATGCCGCCGAAGATCTGCACGGCTTCATCGGCCACCTTGCCCAGCGTCTCGCTGGCGAACAGCTTGGCCATACCGGCCTCGCCGTCGGTCATGCTGCCTTGGTCCATCTTCCAGGCGGTGTGCAGGGTGAGCATTTCTGCAGCGCGGATCTGCGTGGCCATGTCGGCCAGCTTGAACGACACGCCCTGGTAGCTACCGATGGCCTGGCCGAACTGTTTGCGGTCGGCGGCCCACTGCAGCGACAGGTCAAGCGCACGCTGGGCCTGGCCCACGCAGTTGGCCGCAACCATCACGCGGCCGGCCGTGAGCCAGGCATTGGCCACTTCCCAGCCCTTGCCGACTTCGCCCAGGACCTTGCTGGCCGGCACCCGGCAGTCGTCGAAGAACAGTTCGTAGGTGTGGTAGCCACGGTTGCTCACGCACTTGGGGCCACGGCGAATGGTCATGCCCGGGGTGCCCCGGTCGACCAGCAACGCGGTGACCGCATTGCGCTTGCGGCCGTTGTGCTCGTAGGTGTCGGTCACGGCGAAGACAATGGCGAAGTCGGCATGGCCGGCGTGGCTGATGAAATGCTTGCTGCCGTTGATGACAAAGTCATCGCCCTGGCGCACGGCACGGGTCTTGATGGCATTGGCATCCGAGCCGGCACCGGGTTCGGTGAGGGCAAAGCAGTCGGTTTTCTCGCCCTGCACGCACGGCAGCAGGTAATCGTTGATCTGCTCGTCCTTGCAGGCCATGAGGATTTTCGACGGCCGCGCGACAAATACGTGCAGCGCCCAGGACACCTTGGACAGCTCGCGCTCGATCAGCGCCTGGGACAGGTAGTCCAGGCCACCGCCGCCGACTTCCTCAGGCATGTTAAAGGCATAGAACCCGGCAGCGATGGCCTTGCCGCGGATCTGCGCGGCCAGCTCTGGCGACACGGCGTCGGCGCGATCCACCGCTTCCTCGTGGGGCAGCAGCTCCTTGGCGACAAAGCTGCGTACCGCTTCCACCAACATTTCTTGTTCTTGGGTCAGTTGGAAATTCATCTGCGAAGGTCCTGGTGAGGGTCGGGTATTGGCTTACTGGCCGGTGAAACGGGGTGCGCGGCGTTCCATCGAAGCTTGCAAGGCTTCGGCGCCATCCTGGCTACGGCCGCACAGCAGGCCGGCCAGGCGTTCAGCCTCCAGCTGTTCGGCCAGGGTGCGCCGGGCGCCGTCGCGGATCAGTTGCTTGGTCTGCGCGTAGGCAAAGGTCGGGCCGTTGGCCAGGCGTCCGGCCAGTTCGGCGGCAACGGCGGGCAGTTGCTCGTCGGCGCAGACTTCGCTGACCAGCCCGGCGGCCAGAGCACGTTCGGCGCCCCACAGTTCGTCGAGGAACAGCAGGCGCTTGGCCTGCTCGCTGCCGATCAGCCGAGGCAGGTGCCAGCTGGCGCCGGCATCGGGGCTGTAGCCCATGCTGGTGTAGCCGGCCTTGAAGCGTGCCGACGCGGCAGCGATGCGCAGGTCGCAGCACAGGCTGAGGTCCATGCCACCGCCCACGGCGGTGCCGTTGATGGCGGCAATGGTCGGCTTGTCGAGGCTGTGCAGTCGCAACATCAGGGCGTGGGCGGTTTCGGTCCAGCCGTAGCTTTCCAAGGTGCCCTGGGCTTCGGCTGCGGCCCATTCGGCCAGGTCGGCACCGGCGCAGAAACTGCGGCCGCTGCCGGTCAGCACCACCACGCGCACGGCCGGGTCGCCGTTGCAGGTTTCCAGCAGCGCGTGCAGTTGCTTGAGGGTGGGGATATCCAGCGCGTTGCGCTGTTCGGGGCGGTTGAGGGTGATCCAGGCAACGCCGGCTTCGACCTTGCTCAACAGTGACGACGACGGGGTGGTCATGGGGGGCCTCGGGTTGTTGTGGTGGTTATCGGGAGGGCTTGTTGAGGGAGATACTAAACGAGTGTTCAACAAGGCGGCAATTGGGGGCAAATGGGCCTGTAACAGACCCTAAAATCTAGTTAAGTCATTGTTTTTAAATGGCTTACTTAATTTGTTCAGGGTTGGTTGCGCGGCGGTTGTTACAACTTTGTACAACTGTGAGATTGTCGGGGGCGCTTTGCGCCCCTTTCGCGACACAAGGCCGCTCCTACAGGGGACCGTGTCAGGCTGAGCCTGAATGCGTTCTCCCCTGTAGGAGCGGCCTTGTGTCGCGAAAGGGCCGCAAAGCGGCCCCGGCAATTTTCAGCCCAACACCCGAATCAAACCCCTGGCGCACTAGGCTCGTAGGCCCCCTGCCGACGGCGGTTGACGAAGAAGTACGCCGCATAGCAGAGGGCAATGAAGCCAAAGCCCCAGTACAACGACGGCCGCTGGGTCTCATCCAGCGCCAGGAACACGAACAGCGAACTGCACAGGGTGATGCACAGCAGCGGCACCAGCGGGTACAGCGGCGCGCGGTATTTCAGGTCATGCAGCTGCCCGCCGTCACGCAGATAGGCCTTGCGGAAGCGGTACTGCGCCAGCGCAATGACGATCCAGGTCACCGTGCCAGACATGCCGCTGATCGCCATCAACACCATGAACAGCGTGTCCGCGGCGACAAAGCTGGTCATCAGCGAGATCAGCGCAAAGCACAAGGTGATGCTCAGCGCGCGCAGCGGTACGCCACGTTTGCTCAGCGGCGACAGGCTTTTCGGCGCCATGCCACTCTTGGACATGGCCCAGAGAATGCGCGTGGAGGCATACAACCCGGAGTTGCCCACCGAGAGGATGGCGGTAAGGATGACGAAGTTCATCAGGTCGGCGGCGTACGGGATGCCGACCATGTCGAACACTTGCACGAACGGGCTTTCCATCAACCCGGCCTGCTCGTACGGCACGATGGCCGACAGCACGGCAATCGCCAGCACGTAGAAGATCAGTACACGGAACACCACGTTGCGCACGGCCCGCGGAATGCTCTTTTCCGGGTGCTCGGTCTCGCCGGCCGCCACGCCCATGATCTCGCAGCCCTGGAAGGCATAGACCACGGTCATCATCACCGCGAACACTGCCGACAGCCCGTGCGGGAACAACGATTCGCCCACCAGGTTGTTCAGCATCGGTGCCGGTGCGCCGCTGCTTAGCGGAATGGCGCCGAAAATCACCAGCAGGCCGATGACGATAAAGCCAAGGATGGTCGCCACCTTGATTCCCGAGAACCAGTACTCGGCCTCGCCAAAGGCGCGGGTGGCCAGGGCATTGAGGCCGAACAGCACCACCACGAACAGCGCCGACCAGTACCAGATCGGCACCTCCGGGAACCAGCGGGTCATCAGCATGCCGGCAGCAGTGAACTCCAGGCCCACGGTGGTAGCCCAGCTCATCCAGTACACCCAGCCGATCATGAAGCCGGTGGCCGGGCCGATGAACTTGGTGGCATGGGCCTGGAACGAGCCGGACACCGGCATCTGCACCGACAGCTCGCCCAGGCAGACCATTACCAGGTACATCAACAGGCCAGCCACGAGGTATGCCAGGATCGCACCCACCGGCCCACCCTGGTTGATGGTCACGCCCGAGCCCATGAACAGGCCAGTGCCGATCACACCGCCTAACGACAACATGAAAATGTGCCGGCTTTTCAGCGCACGGGTCAGCTGGATTTTCTCGTGAGTGTCAGTCATGGCGCACCTCGCCATTGCGGCCGGGGCAAGGCCACGCGTCGGTGCTGCGCGCAGTGGTGTGCAGGAGGGGCTGAGTGCTACGGCATGTCATTATTGTTGTCTCCAATAAGCCTCATGGACCGCGTGCGACGCGGTTGCCATGGATTATTGGAAACGGATGTAAGGTGCCGTTGTACGAACGGATCGAAGATGTAAAAAGTCGTAAGTTTTTTGTACGTCAGCTCTGGATCAGCTGTTCCAGGGTGGTACGGGCCTGCGCCAGCTGGCCGGCCAGCGGCTGGCCGAGCGCTTGCAACGCCTGTGCGTCGTGTTGCCGGGCCGCGTCTTCGAGGCGACGTAACACTGCAGCCAGCCCGGAAAAGCCCAGCGAATCACAACTGCCGGCCAGGCGATGGGCCAGGTGCTGTACTTCGGTAAAGTCCTGGGCCGGCAGTGCCTCGGCCAGCGCCGTGGCTTGCTGCTCCAGCGACTGGCGCAGCACGGTCAGCAGGCCTTGGAGCTTCTGCTCTCCCAGCAGCGAGCGGTGGGTGTCCAGCAGGGACCAGTCGATGTGTGCGTCAGTGCCAGCCACTTCACGAGGAGCGACTTCAGCCAACGCCTCGCGCAGATTGGCCAAGCGCAAGGGTTTGGCGAGCACCCCCTGCATGCCGGCGTCGAGGTAACCCGGCACTTGCCCCGGCTGCACGCCGGCAGTCAGCGCCAGAATCCGGCTGTGGCGGTTCGGCCCCGGCGTGGCGCGCAACTGCCGGCACAACTCCACCCCGCTCATGCCCGGCAGGTGCACGTCGAGCAGGATCAGGTCGAAGCGCTGCAAGGCACAGGCTTGCAGGGCCTGCCCGGCATCTTCGGCAAAGCTGACCCGGTGGCCCTCGCGCAGCAGCAGGCCCCCTGCCACCTCGCGGTTCAGCGCCACGTCTTCGACCACCAGGATATCCAGGCTGGGCAACGGCAGCGGGGCGACTGAACTGGCTGGTGCGGGTTGCCCACACGCCATGTCGAGTTCGAACCAGAAGCAGCTGCCCTGCCCTTGCACGCTCTGCAGGCCGATGCTGCCCCCCAGCTTTTCCACCAGGTGCTTGCAGATCGCCAGGCCCAGGCCAGTGCCGCCATAGCGCCGCGCTACCGCCCCGCTGGCCTGGACGAAACGGTCGAAGATCCGCGCCTGCACATCGGGTTCGATGCCAATGCCGTTGTCACTGACCGACAGCCGCAAACGCTGTGCGGTTTCGCTGCTGGCCAGCACCTGCACTTTGAGCTGCACCTGGCCGTGCTCGGTAAACTTGATGGCATTGGCCAGCAGGTTGCTCAGCACCTGGCGCAGGTACTGCTCGGCACCCTGCTGGTAATCGGCCAATGTTTCATCGATCACCAGTTGCAAGGTGTCGCCGTTGTCCATGGCCATGGGTTCAAGCAGCGTCAGCACCTCCTGGCACAACTGGCGCAGCGAAAACCCGACCCGTTCGGCGCGGCTCTCGCCCTCTTCAAGCCGGGCGAAATACAGCACTTCGTTGAGGATCGCCAGCAGCCCCTCGCCGGCCTTGTATAAGGCTTCGACGCGCTGGCGGTCGGCCGCCTGCAGCCGGGCGCCACGCAGCAACTCGGCCATGCCGAGGATGCCGTTGAGCGGCGTGCGCAGCTCATGGCTCATGGTTGCCAGAAAGCGCGACTTGGCCAGGTTGGCAGCCTCGGCGTCGTCCTTGGCCCGGGCCAGGCTGGCGGTGCGCCGCTCGACCATGGCCTGCAGTTCGTCACGTTTGTCCTGCAACGCCAGGCGGTCGCGCTCGCGCCGTTCGACATCACTGAGGATGGCCCGGCGCATATCGTCCAGCGCGTTGGCCACCGTGTCGATTTCATCCGCGCGCGCCGATGGGCGACGGCCCAGGCGCAACGGCTCCTGCCACTGGCCGGCGCCAATACGGCGGGCGAACTCGGCCATCACCTGCAGGTGGCGGGTGACCAGGCGGTAGAACAGCCCCGACAATGCCACCGCCAGGCCACACAGGAACACCCCCATCCACAGCAGGCTGGCCAAGCCGGTGGCGTACAACCGACGGTGCACCGCACCCAGGTCGATGCTGACCTCCAGCTCGCCCAGGTGCCTGGCGGGCCCTGACGGAGGCTGGTAATCAAGCGGAAAACGCTCGATGCGCAACGGCCCCTTGGGCTCGGCCACGCCGCGCAACAGCTGGAAATCATCGCTGACCAGGCGCACCCGCGCCACGTCGGAAAAGTCCACCAAGCCACGCAGTTGCACGTCCAGCTGTGCCTCGTCCAGGTCCCACAGGCTGCGCTCCAGGCTGGCCAGGTAGCCGGCGCGGATCAACGCCATGCGCGCCTCGATGTCGCGCATTTCGCGGCGGTATTCGAAGTACAGCTGCACCGAACTGGCCAGCACGGTGAAACACAGGCTGAACAGCAGAATGAACAGCAACAGCCGGCGTAACAGGCCATCGGTGCGCAGGCGGATCATCGGGCATCCGCCGGCAGGTTGATCATGTCACGGTAGGTGACTTCGCTCTGCTCCAGCCAGCGCTGAATCTCGCCGGCCTGGTTCATGCGCTGCAGCTGTGCGTCGATTTCAGCCATGTGCCGGCTCAAGGGCGATTGCCGCGACACGGCCACGCGCAGGTAGTCCACGCTGAGCGCGGTGGGCAAGGCGCGAATGTCCTGCGCGCCCGGCAGGTGCTCGATGAACAGCAGGCCGGTGCGCCGCTCCTGGATCACGTAATCGATGCGCCCACGGATCAACTTGCCAAAGTTCTGCTGGCTGGAAGACACCCGCTCGATGTTCTGGTGACGGGCGACAAAACGGTCGAACTCGGCGCCGTAGCTTTCGCCATACAGCAGGCCGCCGCGGTAGCCGGCCAGGTCTTCCAGCTGCTGGAACTGCACCGGCCGCTGGCGGTTGTAGAACACCGCCACTTCCTCGCGCAGCACCGGCACCGAAGAAAAACGCATGCGCTGGTCGCGCTGGTCGCTGTTATAGGCCAGCACCACGTCCACCCGCCCGGCGGCGGCGTCCATCAGGCAGCGCTTCCAGTTGCCCAGCACCACGGTCTGCACCGGGTAGCCCATGCGGGCGAACAACTCGCGCACCACGGTCGGCGCCACGCCACGCACCTGGTGGCCGTCGCTCCAGGAAATCGGCGGGTACACCGGGTAGTCGCAGTAGCGCACCGGCTCTGTGGCACTGGCCTGCGCAGCGAGCAACGCCAGGGCCAGCAGCCAGGCGCGGCAGGTCATGCCGCCACGCTGGCGGTGAACAGGTAGCCGGTGCCATGGATGGTGATGATCAGTTGCGGCTCGGCCGGGTCGTCATGCAGCTTGCGCCGCAGGCGGCCGACCAGCACGTCGATGGAGCGGTCGTTGGGCACCCATTCGCGGTTGCGGATCTGGTCCATCAACTGGTCACGGCTAAGGGTGTGGCCGCTGTTGCGCAAGAACACGCTGAGCAACTGGAACTCGCCGTGGGTGAGCAGGGTTTGCCCGCCCCTGGCATCAATCAGCCGTCGGCGGTCGGTGTCCAGCGCCCAGTCGGCGAACTGCTTCAGCGATTGTGCGCAGGCCGGCGCCGGGTGTACTTCGCGGGCATGGCGCACGCGGCGGATCAGGTTCTTGGCGCGGGACACCAGCTCGCGGGGGTTGAGCGGTTTGATCACGTAGTCATCGGCGCCGCATTCCAGGCCGACAATGCGGTCGATATCGTCGTTGCGCCCGGTGATGAGGATGATGCCGACCTCCGAACGCACGCGCAGTTCGCGGGTCAGGGTGAGGCCATCCTTGCCGGGCAGGCGGATGTCCAGCAGCACCAGGTCAACGTCCTGGCTGCCCAGCAGGGCTTCGGCCTTTTCTGCGGTGTCGGCGCAGTGTACGTCGTAGCCTTCCTGGGACAGGTAGGCCTGTAGCAAGTCACGAATAAGCGGATCGTCATCGACGATCAATACCCGAGGCGTCATTGCGTGTTGTCTCTTTTTTATTGGTGTTGTTCTACACACTCGCGACAGCAGCGTACTCGTTACTGAACGGGTGATCAACAGCCCTCGGGCAGGCTGAAGCGCCGTCGGCCACCGGCCTGCAGGCCGTCGACCCAGGCTTCGCAGATGACCACGCCCTGCTCAGGGGTGAAGGTGCCGGGGTTGAGCCCCGACTCCAGCCACAGGCCATCGAGCAGGGCGCTGAGGCTGATGGCCGCCAGGTCGGCATTGAAGCCCTGCCAGCCTTCCTCTTCAGCCAGGCTGGCCAGCAGCCGGCAGAGTTCGTTGCGGTACTCGCCGTAGGAGTGGTCGTGCACCTGGTTGATTGCCTCGGCGGTTTTCACCGCCCCCCAGAACGCCAGCCAGGCATCGAGCAATTGCGGGTCGAGCAACTCGCTGCAAAACGACGCACGGAAGAACGCCGACAAGCGCTCGCGCGCATTGGGCGCAGCCTGGGCCATGGCCTCGCGCAGCAGGCCCATCACCCGGCCGGTGACGGCCATGTAGGCTTCGGCCACCAGTTCGTCCTTGCCGGCATAGTGATGGCTGATCAGCCCGACCGAAACCCCGGCCTCGGCCGAGATCTTGCGGATCGAAGCACCCTGGAAGCCATGGCGCTTGAGGCACACCAGGGTCGCCTCGACCAGGTTGGCTTTGCGCAGTTCCGGCAGCATACGGTGGTAGCGGGCTTCCTGATTCATCGGCGGGTCTCTTCGCAGGGGCTGGCGGTAACAGGCTGGACTGAACGACTGTACAACAAGCCGGACCGCATGATAAACCCTGAGCACCCATGCCCGACCGGGCCAACCACAACAACAAAAGCGGCTGCCATGAACGACCTGATCACACGCGACCTGGACCAGGGCCTGCTGACCCTGGCCTTCAACCGCCCCGACAAGCTCAATGCGCTGAACAACGCCATGTACCAGCAGTTGGGTGACCTGCTGCTGGCAGCAAGTGAAGACCCCGCCGTCGAGGTCATCCTCATCACCGGCAACCCGCAGTGCTTTACTGCGGGCAACGACCTGCGCGACTTCCTCGACAACCCGCCCAGCGACCTGGACAGCCCGGTGTTCCGCCTGATGCGCGTGGTCATGGGCCTGGACAAGCCGTTGCTTGCTGCGGTCAGTGGTGCGGCGATCGGCATCGGTGCCACCTTGCTGTTGCACTGCGACCAGGTGCTGGTCAGCCGCTCGGCCAAGCTGCGCATGCCGTTTGCGCCCTTGGGGGTGTGCCCGGAGTTCGGCTCCAGCCTGTTGCTGCCGCGCTTGCTGGGCCAGGCCCGTGCCGCCAGCTTGCTGCTGGGCAACACCTTGCTTGACGGCGAGCAGGCGGTGGCCTGGGGGCTTGCCAATGCGCTGCACGAAGATGGCGAACAGTGCCTGGCTGCGGCGCGCACGCTGGCGCGGCAGCTGCAAGGGTATCCCCAGGCGGCGTTGCGGATCAGCAAGCGCTTGCTCAAGGACAGCCAGCGGGCAGAGCTGGAGGCGACAGTAGCGCGGGAGAGCCGGTTGTTTATCGAGTGCTTGCGTAGCGACGAGGCGCGTGCCGTTTTGCGCGGGCTAATCAAGGATTGATCAGGCTGCCGCGGCCCCCTGTAGGAGCGGCCTTGTGTCGCGAGAGGGGTGCGAAGCGCCCCCAAGATTTTTGCATTGCCGCAAAAATCGCCGGGGCCGCTTCGCGGCCCTATCGCGACGCAAGGCCGCTCCTACAAGGGACCGCGTAACGACCGAAATGTAAGTCCCTAATACCCGGTCATCTCCAGATACCCACGCCCACCCGCCCCCCCGCTCAAGCGCACCGGCCCTTCCCAATACGGGAAGCGGGTCTGCATCCACGCCTGCGGCTCCACGGCCTCCACCTGCACATCCAGCCCATGCCCTGGCACTTGCACCCGCCAGCGCGTAGGCACCTGCTTGCCGTTTTGCTGCTTCGTCCAAGCCACTGCCTGCAGCTGGATCTGCGCCCCTTGCAACGCCCCCACCTCTCCCTGCGGCCCGACCCAGGTCCCGGCACGGTACGGCTCCCCTTGCGCCTCACGCACCTGGAACAGCATCAGCCTGGCGCCACTGTCCAGGTGCAGCGAGAACCAGTCCCAGCCCGTCTGCCCGGCGGCCAACGGCTGGCTGCTCCACTCCCGATCCAGCCAGGCCTGGCCCGTCACCACAATGCACATGCCGCCACGCTCCACCTCCCCGCGCACATGGTAGAACGGCTGGCTGTAATAGTACGAAGCTTGCCCCTTGCCAGACTTTTCGCTGTAGCCCTGATCCCCATGCAGCACCAGCGGTCGGTCGCTACGCAGGTGCAAGTCGTAGCGGAAACCCTCACCACCCGCTGTCATGTGCAGGTTGTCGATGGCGTCCCTGCCCTGCAGCGACCAGTCATTGATCCACGCCCGAAACGGCTGGGCCTGCACGCCGGCCTGACCGATGCCACCACGCGCCAGGGTTTCAGCCGACTGATGGCCACCCGGGCCAGTCAACGCCGCGTGGCCCATCCACAGGTTCGGGCTGTTCCAGCCGCCGGTCTCCGGGCCGGGGCGCAAGGCCGAGCGGAACAGTGTCCACTGCGCGCCCCAGTCACGCCCCTGGGCATCCTTGAGGTTGGCCGTGACGTACCACCACTCGATGCGAAAGCCATTGTGGGCGCCATGATCGCGTGGGAACACCAGCGGATGCTCGCGGGTCACCTGGTTGAACTCGCCCGCCTGCTGCCCGAGCCCGGCATAGCTTTGCGGTGCCGGCTGGTCACAGCCGCACAGCAACCCGCAGAGCAACAGCCAGGCATTACGCTTCATCGGCAAACGGCCTCAACAGTTCACGCGGCTGGCGACGCGCCAGCTGCCACACCGGCCAGGCGCTGGCCAACAGGCTGGTGAGCAAGCCCAACATGGCCAGTTGCAGCAGCTGCGCAGGGAACACGTAGAGCGGCAAGCGCCAGCCGAATGCCTGTACGTTCACTACCGCGACCAGGCACCACGCCAGCAGCACACCCAAGGGCATCGCCAGCAACACGGTAAGGCTGCTGAGCATCAGCGTCTGGCCAAGGCTCAACCATGCCAGCCGTGCACGCCGTACACCCAATGCCCATAGCGGTGCCAGCTGGCTCAGCCGGGACTGGCCCAGCGTCAGCAAGTTGATGAACAGCGCCACGCCGGCCACGCCCAGGGTAAGGCTGTTGAGCGCGGCCGTGGCGGCGAACGTGCGGTTGAACACATCGGTCGACCAGCGTTTCAACCGTGCCTGCTCGACCACGCGGCTGTCGTCCAGGTGGTAGCGCTGTTGCAACTCGGCCTTGATGGACGGCCCTTGTTCGGCAAGCAGGTCGACGCTCAACCCTGTCAGTGCTGCGTCTGGCCAATGTTCACGCAGCCAGTGGGCATTGACCAGTACGTGCCCCTTGGGGTTGCCGTAATCAGCATAGATAGCCACAACCGTCAGGGCTGGCGAGGTACGTGCAGGCATTGCAAAGCTATCGCCCAATTGCAGTTTCAGTCGCCTGGCCAACTGCTCGCTGAGCATCACCGCGCGCCCGCTGGCCAACTGCTCCCAGGCGTGAGGCCGTTGTTGCAGCAACGGCCAGCGGGTTCGATAGACCGGGTGATCGACAATGCCCTGGATTTGCACAGGCCAACCTTGCAGCTGCATTTCGACACGCCAGCCAGGCAGGACCACACCGACAGCCGGTTGCTGACCAAGCCATTCGGCTATCTGTAAGCCCTGGGCTGTATCGCGTGGGGTCACGTACAGGTCGGCGGACAAACGCTGGTCAAGCCAACTGACAAAGGTCTTGCGAAAACCCTCGGTCATGCTGCCCACACCAACACTGGCAGCCAGCGCCAGCAGCAAGGCCATCAGCGCCAGGCTCAGGGCAGGCAGCTGCTGGCGGCTGTCAGCGACGAACCATTGCGCCAATGGCCGCTGGCAACGGCGCGCCAGCCAAGCCAGCACCCGGTCGAGCACGGCCGGCAACAACAGCGCCGCCGCCAGCAGCAGCGCGGCCAGCATGGCGAAAGCACTGGGCAGGCTATTGCCAAGCACACCACAACCCACGCCGGGCAAAAGCAACAAGCCTGCCACCACCGCCTGACGTTTCAACCACTGCCCCTGTGCCAATCGCCAAGCCTGGGGCTGCGCCAGCGCCAGCAACGGTAGCCGCGCTGCCCGCAATACACTGCCCAGCCCTGCCAGCAATGCACCGAGCACACTCACCAACAGCCCGGCCAGCCACCACCACGCGGGCAGGCTCAGCGTGCCGGCGACCTGGGCGCCATAAAGGCCACGCAGGCTGGCGGCAACATCGGGCAGCAACCCTGCAGCCAAGGCATAACCACTGGCCACGCCGGCCAGCCCGCCCATCACTGCGAACAGGCCCAGTTCCAGCACCAGGGCCCACAGCAGGGTTTGCAAGCTGACGCCACAGGCGCGCAAGTTGCGAATCAGCCCCCGCCGCTGCTCCAGCGCCAGACCGATCGCGGCATGGGCAATGAACAAGCCGACAACGAACGCCAATAGGCCGAGGGCAGTCAGGTTAAGGTGGAAGCTGTCAGTCAGGCGCTGCAAACCACCGTCGTCTTGCTGGGGTTGCAGTTCAAGGTATGGCGCAATGCCTGGTGGCAGAAGCCCCGGGCTACCGGCTACCAGCAATCGCGACAACTGCCCGGGAGCCTGCAACAACGCCTGCGCATGCCCGATATCGACCACGATCACCCCGGGCGCTAATTCAGGCCGCAGCATCACCGGCGGCAGCGCCTGCCCCTCGCTGTCGTATGCCACCTGCCCGGCGTTTACCTTCAACTGCCGCAAGGTGTCAGGCCCAACCCAGGCTTGCCCGGGCGCCCCGATGAATGCCTGCAGGTCGAAAGCCTGCGGCTGCACCCCGGCAATGCTGCTGGCCGGCGGCAGGCTTAACGGCTCGATGCCGATCAGGCGCACGCTGCGCGCCGGCTCGCCCGGCAGGCGCAAACGCCCTTCCAGCACCGGCGACACTGCCCAGCCCAGCCTGCGCAGCTGCACGTACAGCGCCTGGTCAAAGCGCTCGCCCTGGCGCGGCAGCAGTTGCGCCTGCAGCGGCCCGGCCAGTACTGCACTGGCCCGGGCATAGTCGCTGCGCGCCTGGCTGTTCAGCGCCTGCACACCCGTCCACAGCGCAGTCGCCAGCCACAGGCCGGTGAAGATGCTGACGCACTGCACGCGATGGCGCCACCAGTGGCTGAGCAGCGCCAACAGGGCCAACGATAACAGCCTCATCAGCCCGCCTCGGCCCGTACGCGACCGGCGTGCAAGTAGCATCGCTGCTGCAAGCGCGCCGCCAGCCGCGGGCTGTGGGTCACCATCAGCACACCGCTGCCGGTTTCAGCGACCAGTTGCAGCAACAGGCTCAACACTTCATCGCTACTGGCTTCATCGAGGCTACCGGTGGGTTCGTCGGCCAACAACCAGGCCGGCCGCCCGGCCAGTGCACGGCCGATGGCGACGCGTTGCTGCTGGCCGCCGGATAGCTGTTCCGGGTAACGCGAAAGCAGGTCCGCCAAGCCCAGGCGTTGGGCCAGGTAGGCGACCCAATCGGGGTCGTGCCGGTCGGCCAGCCTGGCCTGGAATGCCAGGTTGCTCCCCACATCCAGGCTGCTGATCAGGTTGTACTGCTGAAACACCAGGCCAATCCCCTGCCGCCGCCACTGGGCCAGCGATGCCTCCGAACGGCCGTCGAGGGGAATTTCGTCGATCAGGATGCGGCCGCTGTCGGCACGGTCCAGGCCGGCCACCAGGTGCAGCAGGGTGCTCTTGCCGCTGCCCGACTCACCCATCAGCGCCAGGCTGCTGCTGCGCGGCAAGCGCAGGTCGACACCCTGCAATACCGGGAGTGGGCCTTGGGGGGTGGGGAATGACTTGTGGAGGTTTTCGATGACCAGCATCGAGGGGCCTTGGTGGGGTGGGTGTCCCTTTAGGAATAGCAGATTCGGGCAGGCATACCTGGGAATCTGTTTGTTTATCGATATTGAAAGCGGTCGATGCTCGCGGGTTGGGCTCTGTTTTCTTCGTTGATAAATACTCTGCCGCTCGCATTTATTGGCCTCTGAATATACAAAGTGATTAACAGCTAGCCAGTAACTAAGGAAACTTCCTACACGCCCATTCAGCATTTTAATTTTTTAACTTTTTGACATGAAATGAAGAAATAATTTTAGAAGCACTCGTCTAGGATCAATGTCTATTTCGTTGTTCCGACAAGAGGTGCCCCATGGAAAACCCGGACGAGCAGCGCGCGACTGGCAACGTCGATAGCGCTTTGAAGGACGCCCACCAATACAACTATTTTCAACTGATTGAGTTGCTTCACCAGTTGCATGGCGATGACCTTGAACAGCGCACCGCCGATCGTGAGACGCGCCGCCGTGTACGCCTGGAAGTGTCTCCAAAACTGTGTTTCCCGATTGCTGATGTGTTACGGGCCGACAGGCTGGGTGATGATCGCTATCGTATCGAGGCCAGTTTCCTGGGCCTGCATGGCACAGACTCGCCTTTGCCCACTTACTACCTAGATGACATTGCCTATGAACATGCGCATGGCATCGGTTTGCGCCCGGCGTATCTGAACTTCTTCAACCATCGCCTGCATACCCTGCTGCACCAAGGGTGGCGCAAGTACCGCTACTACCGCCGTTTTCAACCCGGCGCCAAGGATGGTTTCTCCCGCTATGTCTTCGCCTTGATTGGCCTGGACGATTCAGCGCTGCGCGGGAATACGCCGCTGCCATGGAGCAGGCTGCTCAGCTTCGTAGGGATGATTGCCAGCCGAAGTCGGTCACCCGGCATGGTGGCTGGCATGATCGCGCACTGCTTCGACCTGCAACAGGTCAGCATTCGCGAATTCGAGAAGCGCACCGTGCACATTACGCAGTCTCAGCGCAACGGCCTGGGCTCGCGCAACTGCGCGCTCAACGACAACTTCCTGGTGGGCGGCAGCACCGAATCACGTAGCAGCAAGTTCACCATCGTGATTGCAGGCCTGGACCAGCAGCAGTTCCGTGAATTCCTACCCAGTGGTGACAATTACCAGCGTTTGGCCCGGCTAGTGGAGTTTCTGCTTCGCGATGTCGGGGCCTATGACCTGGAGTTGCGCATGCGTGCCGAAGAAGCGCCGCCCTTCAGCCTCCGGGCCGAGCATGGCACTCACCTGGGCTGGACCAGCTTCATGGCCGACCGCAAAGACCCAACACCTCCCCCTGTTCGCATTCTGGTACGCGCATGAGTACAAATGTTCCCTCCCTCGGCCTCACCCTATCCGTTTTGAACCCGGAAACACTGCTGCATGGCAGCGAGCCGCAGTACCGCTTCGATAAAGCAGGCGGCACACTTGGCACTCAGGCAACCTGGCGGCTACACGGTCGCGAAGCCCAGATGCTGCCAGTGCATTGCGAAGTCCGCTGGCATGAAGGCCACTTCTGCATCATTGACCACAGCGGCAAGAGTTTCATGAACGGCAGTGACACTGCACTGCCATCAGGCACGCCCGTCCGCCTCAGGCACAATGACAGGCTACGAATCGGCGACTACCAGATTGCCATTCGCCTGTGCGACGAGGACGAGGCCAAAGAAAAGCCGGAACTTCATTCAGCCAACAACCCGCTTTCAGCCCTGCAGGCCACACAGCGCCTATGTCCGCTGCAGGTACTCGGTGCTCCGACTACCGATACATTGAGCCTGTTCCAAGCTCCAGAACCAGTGCATACGGACGAACTTGATCCTCAAGCCTATCTGGACAGGGTTTCGCAATCCCGAATCGACCCCTCCATCGCCGAGATCTTCGGCAGGGAGATGCGATGAACAAGCCCATCGGTGTAATTCTAGCCTGCCTGGCACTGGCCGGGTGCACTTCGATCAGCAGGGCGTATCAAGTGGTCATGGACCCGACGCTCCCTGTCGGCGGGCCCAACAATGACATCAGCCATGTAGGGCTGAGTCTGTATGCGGCGGAGCCACCTGCTGTCGCCAGCTCAGCGCACACGCCCCTGGGAGAGGCCTCAGCGCTACCCGCTGATTCGGCTCGGCTGGCGGTCACCCTCAGTGCCGCCGACGCCGTTGGCTTGACCGACAAGGTAGGTGCGCTGGCAGAACAACTGCACCAGAACTACCCCGCCTCACCCAATGCGCCTGCGCAGTTGGCCAGTTACACGGCAGCACAATCCGAGGCTCCCGAGCCCGCCGGCCAAGCGCCCCGACAAACACCCGCTTCCGTCGCGTTCAAAGTGCTTCAACTCAGGGACGACTCCCTGTTGCTGGACGCCACCTATGAGCAGGTGGAAGAAGACCTGGATAAAGCACTGGGCAGCACCCTGATCAGCGTTGACGACTTCCGCCTGGTGCCGGGCCAATTCAAGTTCATCGAACATGAAGAAATCAACGCGCGCACTCGCTATATCGCGGTAGTTGCGCGTGTGCATGGCCCACAGGGCAAGTGGAAAGATGCGATCCGCATCAAACCCCGCGGCTACAGCCACACCGTGCACGTTCACTTCGAGAACAACGGCGTCGAACTGCGTCAGGACAGCGAATTGCTCCGCACCCCGTAATGCTCTATTGAAAAGGAATACCCGATGAGTTCACGAAACGCTGTGTTGTGGAAAGAAGGCTTGTTCGTCAAACCCCAGCACTTTCAGCAGATGGCCTTCGCCGCCGAATCAGCACTGCAACAACGCGTCGCCAGTTTGAATGATGCGTTTTATGGGTTTAGCGAGCTGGAGTTGAATGCCGAGTACCTGAGCTTCGGCAAAATCGCCATTATCCGCGCCCGTGGCGTGATGCCCGACGGCACCGTTTTCGACATCCCCGGTGACATGCCACCACCCGCGCCGCTGGAAATCCCAGTGGGCACCGCGAACAAAGCGGTGTACCTGACCCTCCCCTTGCATGCACCCGGCGCCCCCGAAGTGCGCTGGCCAGACAGCGAGGATGTGACCGGCCGCTTCGTCGCCAAGGGTGTACCGGTCATGGACAACCACGGCGGCAGCGGCGATTCGATAATCCTGGATGTCGCCATCCCGAACCTGCAGCTCAAGCTTCAGGATGACGACAACAGCGCCTACAGCTGCCTGGCAGTGGCCAAGGTGATGGACAAACGTCCCGACGGTAGCGTATTGCTCGATCAACACTTCTACCCCACCTGTATCTCGCTCAAGGGTGCCCCTGCACTACTACGGTTCCTGGAGGAAACCACAGGGCTCATCCGCGAACGCGCACGCAACCTCGCCAAGCGGATCTGCTCGCCCGGCCAGTCGGGCATCGCCGATGTCACCGATTTCGCCCTGTTGCAGGTACTCAACCGCCTGCACCCCTACTTCCATCACCTGGCACGTCGCGGTAACGTGCATCCCGAACAGTTGCATATCGCCTTGGGCCAGGCTTGCGGCGAACTGGTGACGTTCACCGATGACGGCCGGCTGCCGTTGGATTACCCCGCCTACCAGCACGACAACCTCTCGGAATCCTTCCATGTGCTGGAAGAAACCCTTCGCCGGTCACTGAGCACGATCCTGCTGCCGCGGGCCGTTTCCCTGCCCATCCACCAGAGAAAATACGGTGAACTTGCAGCCGTTCTGCATGAGCGCAAGCTGCTGGAGAATGCGACGTTCATTCTTGCCGTGCGTGCCGACTTGCCCGCCGACGACCTGCGCAGGCGGTTCCAGCAGCAGGGCAAGGTCGCCCCACTCGAGAAGCTGCACCAGTTCATACAATTGCAAATGCCTGGGCTGGCGCTTATCCCTCAGCTGGTCACCCCTCGCTATCTGCCGCATCACTCCGGCTTTGTCTACTTCGAACTGGATCGCCAACATGAAACCTGGCAGCAGCTCAAGGACGCGAGCGGCTTTGGCTTCCACATTGCGGGGGAACTCCCGAACTTTGAGATGCAGTTCTGGGCGATCAGGCCGGACTGAACCTGGCCCTGCCAACTAAAAATCCCGATCCGGTATCGGGATTCTGCTTTCCGGGGAGTTCGTTTACCGCTCGGCCACTTCGCTGGCGGCCCCTTCTCGCAGAAGCCGCTGCGGCAAGGCGAATTCAACAAACAGCTGGCGGGTGAAAGGGTTGTTCGCGCCTGTAGCGTGGAACTTGTAGCGCGCGGATTCACCGGCAATGCTGAAGCTCAAATCGACGCTGGTTGGCGTGCGGGCGTTCAGCCCGCCGCGACTGAGCAGTCGGTAAAGCGACCACGGGCCCTGATAGGCCAGGCTGACCGTTGTACCCGCAGCCTGCACCAGGCTGACACGACTGTGCCCACTCTCTCCGGCAGGGCCTGGCCAAATCATGCCAATCGGGTCTTTACCCTTGTCCGCAAATGCCTGCAGCTGACCATCCATGCCAAAGACGCTGCCACGCAGCCCGCTGCTGATGGCCACCGGCTCCAGGCCAAAGCTCACGCTCAACTCACCGCGGTTGTCGAAGAATGCATTGCGGATCGCTTCCGCCTGCTTCAACTGCTCCATCACCTCAGGTCGGACCAGGTAGCCATCGTCCGTACTGGAATGAAGCGCATTGAGGTTGTCCTTGAGGAACACCGTGAGGTACTGATCCTGGAAGCGCTGGAGCTGACCCTGTGGGCCAAAGAACGCCTTGAAGTCTTTGAGCGAAACATCCGGCCCGGCCGGGTCGATGGGGTAGCGCGAAGCCAGTCGCTCCAGGTACACACCATAAACTTCCGCATCCCAGCGCTGCTCCAGTTCGCGCAGTGCCATGACCATCAACACTTGGGAAGTCTGATCTGCCAATTGGCGAACATGCCGGTTCAGCGGGTCCGGCAAGCCTGTAGCGACACGCTGCAGGTTACGGATAGGGTCGGGTTCTTTCTCCGAGAAGCGGCTCAGCGCCACCGCCAGCGCGGCCTTGCCCTGATTCGGGTTGTCCTGCACCGCTTTTACATAGTCGTACACGGCGCTGATGGCCTGCAGGGTTTCGTCATAGAAGGACGGCTTGTCGCCTTGGACATCGAGCATCCCTGAAAGCCCGGCAAACGAGCGATAAATGCCCATGGCTTGAGCGCGGCCTTGCTGATCGCCTTCTGGCTCTTTCTCATTGCCCGTGGGATGAGGGTAGATTAGCGTGTTGCCACGCACGGTTTCCAGCAGGCGGCGCATGGGCGCTGCCGGGCCGGTGACCTGTTCCAGCACACTCAAGGCATGGGTCAGGTCGGCGAATTCGGTGACTGAAAACTGGTTCAGCACCCGCCGCCAACTGTCGATGTAATCGGCGCTGTACAAAGCACGCAGGCGCTCCGCCAGGGCCTGGCGGTCCACGTCGGAATAATCGAGGGTGGTCCGCTCGCCCAAAACCCATTGGTCGATCAGGGCCAGGTCGGCCACGTTCTGGCTGTGTTGGTCGAAGTAGTCCCTGAAGCCACTCGCGGTGAGCAACGGGGGCAGCGACAGGTTGCCATCGACGGCCGCCTGATGGTTGCGCTCGGTCAACGGTACATAGACGATATCGAAGGCAGGACCGATTTCGTTGCGCAAGTCCAGCTCACCGTGCAATTGCTCCTGGGCCTGCTGCCGCAGACTGATGTAGACACGCTGGGCCAAGGGCAATTTGCGTAGCTGCTGCTGTGCCTCAGTCACCACGCGCTGGTAGTTCGGCAACTCGACATCAGCGTAGGCCAGGCCGTACTGCAAATGACGCATCAGCGCGGCCTGCAACTGACCCTGGCCGGGATAAGCTTTTTGCCACTCACGGGCCATCCACTGCTCAACCAGTGCAGGCCGTCGATTGGCGCGATCCTCGATCATGCGGTACACGCGCAGGGCCGCCAGTTGCTCGTCGCTACCGGGCACCGCCTGCTTGATGGTCGCTGCCACACCGCCTGCGATCGCCGGCAGAAAGCGCCGGGCCAATGCATTCAGGTAGGCCTGGTCCACCTGTGGGCCGATAGCCTTGCCCTGGTACAAGCCCATGTCCGTGAGCACGGTCCAGCCTGAGCGGTAGTCGCCATACAGGCTCACGGCATCGCGGATCTCATCCAGTGGGGCCAGCAGGTTGCGCCCTGTCAGGTCACCTTTGTCGTCAGTGCTAGTGTTGATGAACGCCTGGCTTTTCTCCAGCACATGCTCCGCCTTATCACGGTTGACGCTGTAGAAGTACAGCCAACCACCCGCCATGGCCAGCCCGCACACGCTCGCGGCGATGGTGCCGCCTCTGAGCAGCCGGGCCTTGTACTCGACGACCCGCAGGTTGTCGCCGGCCAGGCCAGCCTCGGGATAGACCACGCGTTGCAACAGTTGCTGAGCGAAGTAGACCACGGAGGTGCCCTGTGGCTTGGTCGACAGCGGTGGCGGGTCGAAGGCAAAAGCACGGGCAGAGGCATCCGCGAGCAGGTTGCGCACCTCACCGCGTTGGTAGACCGAAGAAAAGTACAGCCCCCGCACCAGCGCCGGCGTCGTGTAGCGGTCGCTGCTCAGCACGTCATCCAGGAAACTCAGCAGCATCTTTTGGGCACCGCTCAGCTCTCGGAGCAGCGAGTAGGCGCGCTTGCGTGCTGCGGGCGGCATTGCGCCGGTGGCGGACAGCAGTGTGACGCCAAGCTGCTCGATGAAGCACTGGTAGGCCTTGCTCAGTTCCTCCAGCCAGGTGTCAAAGGCCTCCACCGATGCCAGCGTGAAGGTAAAGCCCTGCACCTCTTCGCGCTCGTGCGCCGCAAGCTTGGCAAACAGCTCTTCGAAACCGTCCAGCAGGTCGAACTTGCTCATCACCACATACAACGGCAGGCGCGTGCCCAGTTCGCCGCCCAGCTCCGTCAGGCGCGCGCGCAGCACGAAGGCCAAGTCACGCCGCGCCTTTTCGGTCTGCGTAAACAGCTTGGTCATGTCCACCAGCAAGACCACGCCATTGAGCGGTCGCCGGCTGCGATTCTGCGCCAGCCAGCCGATCATGTGCCGCCACAAGCGGCGCTCGATGCCTGCCGGCAGGCCTGGGGCCTCGGCAGTTTTGAGCGTGGCGGGCGCCTGCTCAGCAGGTGCTTCGTCCTGGCCTGCTTCAGGCGCTGGTTTGGGAGGCACCGGATCGGCTGGCGGCACAGCCCGCTCCGGCTGGCTGATGAACTCCCCCGGCGGATCGATTAGCACCGCATCGTCACCCACCCACCAGTCGATATCGAATAGCAGATCTGGATCGGCGCCGGCCCGTTGAGCTGAACTGCGCTCGGTGCGGGTCAAGGCGAAGCGTTGGTCCGAACGACTGACAAAGCTCGACTTACCCGCGTTCTCCTCGCCCAATATGAGATACCACGGCACATCGTAGCGATGCCCGCGGCCGCCCAGGCTGTCGCGCAGGCGCGTCAAGCTGCCATCGAGGGCGCGCTGTTGGGCCTGCAAGTACACCAGGCAGGGATCCTCCACCTCACGCCTCAGTTGCTGCCGCTCGCGCATGATCGAGCGATTGCGACGGTGCACCAACGCGCTCCACACCAGCAGCGGTAACACCGCAAGCAGTAGGGTGACGGCAATGCGCACGGGTAGCTCGGCCAGGGGCTGCTGGCCACCCCACTGCCACTGGGGCCCCCACCACCATAACCCGAACACTGCGACTGCAACACAGAGCAATGTGGCGACCAAGACAATGGGCATTGCCTGGCGCTGCAACAACGATAAACCACGCAGCAGACTGTCCTTTTTCACTTTCATGGCGGCAAACCTTTACCGACTGCAGTTTTCGATGAATGACGCACCCTCATGGCACGAACCGAAAAACACAGTAACAGCCGCTTAAATCATTTATCAATGCCCAGTATAACGAAATAAGCGCTAACACTTTTCTTGAAGACGAAACGGAGCGATCTGAACTAAAGAATTAATAGCCACGCACTTCGCAACGGCACTTAAACCATGAACTTGTAGGAACCTTCCTACAACTAATCCCGAGTCCATGCTTATTGATTTGGGCCAACCCCTTTAGATAGAGCGCTTCAAATAACAAACATGATGTTTAAACAATGGTTCCTGCAGGAACAACAGACCCTCCGTGAGCTGGGTGACGACTTTGTCGAGGACAACCCGCGCCTTGCGCCATATCTCGGCAGCATGGCATCGGACCCGGAAAGCGCGTACCTGATGGAGCACTTCGCTTTCCTCACCGCTCGCCTGGTCATGAAGATCGAAGACCACCTGCCCGAGCTGACACACCCCTTGCTGCAGCTGCTCTCCCCCAACGTGCTGCGCCCACTGCCGAGCATGACGGTGATGCAGTTCCAGCCGGTCGATCACGCGCTGAGTGAAACCCAGGTGCTGGCCAAAGGCACGCCGGTGTTCTCCCGCCCGGTTGAAGGTGTGAGCTGTGAGTTCCGCACGTGCACTGAGCTGGCCATCGCACCGCTGGAAATTCGCAGTATCACAACGCAGCCCAGTGCCGAAGCCCCGGTGGTGCGCATCAACCTGGGCACCCTGAGCGAACAGCCGCTGCGGCGCATGAAGTGCAATCACCTGCAGTTCCACCTGGCCGGTGACCGCCGTAATGCCCTGAACCTCTACCAGTGGCTGGCGCAGCACCTGGAAAAGCTCCATCTGCACATTGGCCAGCACCGCTTTGCCCTGCCGCCCTCAGTGACCTTCGCCGGTTTCGATGTCGATGAGGCCCTACTGCCGAGCACGAACGAGCAGATGGACGGCTACCGCACCCTGCACGAGTTCTTTTGCTTCCCCGACCGCTTCCATGGTTTTCGCATTGATGGCTTGCAGGCCTATTGGCCGGATGAAGCCGCCGAGCAGATCCAGTTGGAGCTGCGTTTCAACGCGCCCCTTCCGCCTGACATACAGATCGATCAGACGACAGTGCTGCTGAACTGCGTGCCCGCCATCAACCTGTTCACCTGCCCGGCCAAGCCCATCCCGCTTGATGCAGAAGCGGTTCAAGCCCCCATACGCGTGGGCCGCCAAGGCTGCGACAAGGACGAAATCTTCAGCGTCGATCGTGTCAGCAGCCAGCGCCAGAGGTCCAAGGATCACGTCCAGGACTTCAAGCGCTTCGAATCACTGCACCGGAATTTCCCGCTGGGCGAACCGGTACCCACCCGCTACTACAAGCTGGACATCGAGCAAGAACCGGTCAACGGCAAGGTGCAACACAACATCCGCCCGGTGCACCACAACCTTGAACCCTATCTGGGCGAACAAGAAGAGCTGAGCATCGACCTGACCTGCAGCAATGGCGAACTGGCGCAGCAGCTCAAGGTAGGCGAAATCGACCTGACGACTCAGGACACGCCCTCGTACGTCACCTACCGCAATCTGACCCCACCCACTCGCAGCTACCCGCCGATGCTGCAGAGCGGCGGCCAGGGCGGGCGCCACTGGGCGCTGATATCCAACCTGGCTTTGAACAACCTGTCGCTGTCCTCCCCGGCCGCGCTCGCCTCGGTCCTGCGGGTGTATGACTTTGTGGGTGCTCATGACCTGCAACAGGCCCGCAGGACCGCCCAGCGCCTCAACGCCATCAAGCAAGTACACAGCGAGCCCTATGACTGGCTGATCAAGGGCCTGCCCGTGCGCGGCATGCGCACCACCCTGCACATCGACCCTGGCGGCTTCGAGTGCTGGGGCGAAGTGCAGCTGTTCGGCAACGTGCTGTCGCACTTCATGGCGTCGTATGCCAGCAGCAACTCCTTTCATCAGCTGCAGATCGTCAACACCGCTACCTCAACCTGCCAGCTATGGCCTGCCCGGACCGGGCGGCAACCGGTAATGTGACCAGGAGGTCCATCCTATGACCGTTACATCCTCTCAAGCGTATGACAAGGACCACAAGGAAACGCGCGATTCACCTTCATTGAACCAGCTGTTTCCACCGGTCGATACATTGGGTTTCAACACACGATCGAACACAGGCAACCCCATTCACGACATCGCTTCGCCGCTGCTGGGGTTGGTCATTCGCCTGGAAGGCACTGAGCAGTATGACCATGTCGAGCAGCTGTACGCCCACGTCAAGACCATGATCCACGGCATGGTCGAGGAAGTGCGGCAGCTTGAGCATTGTGATGAGGGCGACCGCGTGGTGTTTTCGTACTGCTTGTGCTGTGTGGTCGACGAAGCCGTGATGGCTACGCCCTGGGGGCGCGATTCGCCTTGGAAAGCCCAGTCCCTGCTCAGCGCCATCCACCAGGAGACCTGGGGCGGCGAAAAGTTTTTCAGCGTGCTTGAGCGCCTGCTGGAAGGCCCGGAAAAGCGCTATGACCTCTGCGTATTCCTGTTCTGGTGCCTGACGCTGGGCTACCGGGGCAAGTACGCCAACCAGACCAACGGTGATCAGGAGCTGGAAATCTGGATGGATCGCCTACGTAAGCATATCGCTGAGCGCCCCCGCACCAAGGCCACTTCACAACGCTTGACCGACCCCTTCACCAATATCGCGCCCCGGCACTATCGCATGAATCGCCAAGTGCCCTGGTGGACCCCTTGGGCGGTCATGGGCGTGCTCTGCTCCGGCGTCTATGTGTACTTCGCCACACAACTCGACGGCATTACCCAGCAGGTATTGGCCTCATTGCAGACCATGCTGCAGCAATAACTTCGGCCACGCCGAACTGACTTGACTCAACAGTCACTGTGCCCATGGGCGCAGCAACTACGGCTTTGCCTTTTACAATCGTAGATCTGCATTTTCAGAAGTTTCCTACAACATCTGTCGAACTTACTTCGACGACCAGGAATGGATTCCTCGCTACGGTCTTCAGTGCACTTACGGCCGCGCGCTGTTCAATGCGCCTGGCTTCATAACCTGCCCGATGGGATGACCCGCAGGAGTTTGCATGAGCAATTTAAATGACGTGCGTTTTACCTTCAGTACGCCGGCCGACGAGGCCATTTCATTTGATGTCGTCTCGTTCGAACTGAACGAGGCCGTCAGCCAGCTCTATCGACTGGAAGTCGAACTGGTCAGCTTCGCCGACGACGCTGATTTCGCCACCCTGCTCGACCAGCCTGCCGTGCTGACCATCTGGCAACAGGATGAAGCCGTGCGCCATGTGCACGGCCTGATCAGCAGCTTCGAACAAGGGAAGACCGGCCACCGCCGCACCCGTTATCGCGCCGTGATCGAACCGCAACTGGCCCGCGCCGGCCTGCAATCGGACTGGCGCATCTTCCAACACCGCACCGTTCCAACGCTGCTAGAGGAACTATTCCGCGAGCGCTTGTGGGGCACGCTGACCCAGTACCTGGTCAACCCGCACCAGAGCCGCGAGTTCTGCGTACAGGCCGGCGACCTGGACCTGGATTTCTTCTGGCGCCTGTCGGCCGAGGAAGGTCTGATCTCGATCTTCGAGCACAGCGAAGCCGGCCACGGCGTGGTACAGGCCGACAGGGTCAACCAGTTCGGCAGCCTGGAAGGCGAGCCGGTGCTGTACGTCGCCAACCGCGGTGGCACCGAGCAGCAACCCTGCCTGCACCAGTTTGCCTACCGCGAACAGGTCCGCACCAGCGTGCAGGTGCAGCGCGATTACACCTTCACCCACCCGCGCTACAACCACGAACACACGATGTACGCCAAGGACATGGGCAATCAGGGTAACGACTACGAGCGCTATAACTACCCCGGCCGGTACAAGCACGACAATGCCGGCAAGCCGTTCACCCAGACCCGCGCCGACGCCCTGTTCGGGGATGCCCGGGTGGCAGAAGTCACAGGCGACGATGCACGCCTGCAACCGGGTATCGCCTTCCAGCTGACCGGCCATGCCCGCGAAGACATGAACATCCTCTGGCGGCCGATGCACATCAAGCATGAAGGCCGCCAGTTCACCGCACTGGAAGAGGATGCCGCCGAGGCCAACGTCGGCACCTCCTACACGCTCACCGCCACGCTGATACCGGCCACTGTCGAATGGCACGCCCCTGCCCGCCCCAAGCCCGTCATCGAAGGACCGCAAATGGCCAAGGTGGTCGGCCCACCCGGTGAGGAAATCTACTGCGACGAGCACGGCCGCGTGCGCGTGCAGTTTCCCTGGGACCGCCTCGGTCAGGACAACGACAAGAGTTCTTGCTGGGTTCGCGTGACCCAGGCCTGGGCCGGTGCCACCTGGGGTCATGTGGCCATTCCCAGGATCGGCCAGGAGGTCGTGGTCAGTTTTCTCAATGGCGACCCCGACCAGCCGATGATCACCGGGCGCAGCTACCACATCGTCAACCGCACACCCTATCGCTTGCCCGAGTTCAAGGCCGTCAGCCCGATCCGCAGCAAGGAGCACCACGGCAAGCGCCATAACGAATTGCGGCTGGATGACACCACTGGGCAGATCAGCGCCGCGCTGATGAGTGACCACGACCACACCGCCTTGTACCTGGGCTACCTGACCCACCCGCGCCATCTCGGCGGCCAGCCCCGTGGGCAAGGTTTCGAGCTACGGACCGATACCCACGGCGTGATCCGCGCGGGCGGCGGCTTGCTGCTGACCACCGAGCTGCGCACCCGTGCCGTACAGCACCATACGGACCTCGCCGAAACCGCCGAGCGCCTGAAAGTCGCTCAGGAATACCACACCACCTTTGCCAGCGAAGCCCGCGATCACTTGGCCCAGGAAGACGGTGATCAGGATGAAGTGGGTGAAGCGCTCAAAGAGCAACACGACGCCATCTGCGGGTACGGTGGCAACCCCGAAGCCAACCGGTTTCCGGAGTTGGTCGACCCGCAACTGGTACTCGCCAGCCCGACCGGCATCGCTACCACTACCCCGGCATCGACCCATATCGCCAGCGGCGAACACCTGGGCCTGAGTACGGGCGGCCATACCAGCATGGCCATCGGCAAACGCCTGCTGATCAGTGCCAGCCGTGGCGTGCGGCAGTTCGTGCAGAGCATGGGCTGGCGACTCGTCGCGGCCTCCGGCGACATCGATCTGAAAGCGCTCAAGGACAACATCAACCTGCTGGCCAAGCTCAAGGTCAGCGTCACTGCCGAACGCATCACCCTCAGTGCCAAGGAGGAACTGGTGATTCAGGCAGGTGGCAGCAGTACCACCTACAACGCGGGCGGAATTCTGCATGCCACGGCGGGCCAGTACTCCGGGCATGCGACCGACTTCATCTACAAGGGCTCGAAAAGCCAGGCAGCGGCGTTTCCCGAAGACCTCAAAGCAGGCAAAGGCAACCTGGAGCTGTTCCAACACTACGCAAACAACCATCCGTTCAAGGGTGCCGATTACGAAGTTGAGGATGCTTTGGGCCAGATCGTCAAAGGCACATTAGATGACAACGGGTTCGCTGCCATTTCCGGGCTCGCATCGGGGCCAGTGAAAGTTCTGTTCGGCCGAGATCAAACCAAAGCCGTCACGGCAGCACCGTTCACGGAGCAGTCCTCACCGCCCGCCTCCGATCAAAACACACCTCTCACCCCTGCTGCGGCAATGCAAGCAGCCGTGAACCAACTCATCAAATCGGGAGAGGTGGACGCTCACGAGGCCAAACGATTCCTTCAATCCGCCATCAAGGTCGACCCGTTGGAAGAGCGTCCACTTCCGATGACACGCTCCAAAACAAGGACAACCCAACATGGATAGGTGTGGCGGGGTGGTCGCCCCTAGAGAGACCTTCGATGAGGAAGACGTAAGAGCTGGCACCGAGATGCTCGCCAAGTGGCTCACAGAACTCACCGGCGATACCGTCAATTGGAGAACAGTTATCTCTGTCGGCGAAATGCTACCCATAGCCGGGTCGATCTTCGCCGCAACAGACGCCATTGGCGACATCATAGAACTGGCCAAGGGTGACAGTGCCTATCGGACGGATCCGTTCAACTGGGTAAGTCTTGGTATCAATCTGTTCGCTATCGCGCCACTGCCTGGTGTCGGGCCCGCACGGGTAGTTATGCGCCCAGCGCTGAAGTCGCTAAGAACCGCGTCCAAGGACGGCATTGCGCAAGCACTGCTCAAAGCGATTGAAGGGGCACTTGCCGAGGTTTGTCCGGGAGAGCTTGAGGAATTCATTGCCGAAGTCGAAGCACAGTTGCAGAGCATACTTGCCAGCTTCGCCAAGAAAATTGTCGAAATCTGCAAATTCCTCGCTGACTTTATCCGATCGGTGGCAGATGGAGGGGTGAAGGATGTCGCTCTGACGATCATGTCCCCCGGATTGCGGCTGCTGGCAGAAGCATCTGACTATTCCAAACGAAAAACCGGGCTTGGCTTCAGCAAAGACCAACTGGGCCTCGGAAAAAGCGAAAAGCTCAAAGCCCTGCTCGAGCCAGTCGCACAAAGCCTCGAAAGCATCGGGCGGATGGCCGGCGACAAGATCGTTGCCATCGGTAGTAAGACGGACCCGGGCAGCATCGCTTCTATTCTGGAAGTGTTAAGACTGGCTCTGATGAAAAGGGGATACAAGCCAAGGCGCAGCAACGTCGCACCTGGTTCAACAAGCCAAAGTCGGAACGTGCAGGGGCGCCAAGGTACCGAGGCGGCTCCGGGGCAGCGGCCGGCAAAGGCAGACGCGAACTGCAAGAAGCGCGGGGCAAAAGCGGGCACCAACTGCAGCATAAGTTTCGCCACGGGCAGCGAAACGATCGTACACACCGACTTTCAGCTCCCCGGGGTGTTTCCCATCGAGTGGAACCGCACTTATCGCTCTTCCTTGGCAGCGTTCGACAAGGGCCCATACGGAGCACGTTGGATCACCCCGTTCGCGGCTCGCTTCGATCTGATCGAAGACCAGCTCACCTACCACGGCACTGACGGCAGAAGTCAACAGTACTCGCTGCCTAACCTCAAAGGCAGTCACTACGATGCCATCGAGAATGTGGTTATCGCCCGGATAGCCAAAGACACCCTTGCCCTGCTTCGTGGTCATGAGAGCCAAGAGATCTATCAGCGGTATGGCACCCAGTTCCGTTTGAGTACCATCAAGAACAAGGGCGGTTCCAGCATTGCCCTGCACTACGAACATCACGTAGCCGACACTGCCGTACTCTCTGATCTAGTCACCTATCAAAACGATACACCTCATCAACACATCCACACGGAGATAGACGAACAAGGTCGTGTCGTCGCGCTTTGGTTGATGTACGAAGGCCAACCACAACGCCAACTGGCGTCCTACACCTACGATGCGCATGGCGACCTGTGCAGCGCGAAAGATGAGCATGGGGCCGAGTGGACATACCAGTACCAGCACCACCTGGTAACCCGCTACACCGACCGCACCGGTCGCGGCATGAACCTGGAATGGCTTGGCGAAGGCGCGGATGCCAAGGCCGTTCGCGAGTGGGGCGATGATGGCAGCCTCGATACCCGCTTAAGCTGGGACCCGAACATCCGCCTGACCCGCATCGTGGATGCCAACGGCAACGAGACCCAGCACTTCTGCGACATTCTCGGTTACCCGTACCGCATCATCCATCCCGACAAGAACGAGGAATGGCTCTACCGGGATGCCGCCAAGAACGTCACCCAGCACATCCACACCGATGGCAGTAGCGATGTTTACGCCTATGACGAGCGTGGCAACCTGCTCCAGCACATTCGCCCAGACGGCTCGTCGATCCACCACGCCTACGACGACTTGGACCAGCGCTTCAAGACCCGCGATGCCGAGGGTGGGCTGTGGAAATACGACTACGACCAGCGCGGCAATATCATCGAAACCCAGGACCCGCTGGAGAACAAAACCCTTTACACCTACAACAGCGACAACCAACCCATCGGCATCACCGACGCCAATGGCGGAGAAAAGAAGCTGGCGTACAACCGCGAGGGACGACTGACCCGCTATACCGATTGCTCGGGCAAGACCACACAGTGGAAATACGATTCGTCAGGCCAACTGGTCAAACTGATCAACGCTGCTGGGGAGGTCACAGAGTACGAGTATGAAGCTGGCCAACTGGTGCTGCTGGTCCACCCGGACAAAACCACCGAGCGCTTCGAGCGCGATGCCGAAGGCCGCCTGCTCAGCCACACCGATGCGCTTCACCGGCGTACTTCCTGGACCTACGACGAAGCCGGGCTCATCTATCAGCGCCTCAATGCCAACGGCACCACCCTCACTTACCACTGGGACAAGCTCGGCCAGCTCGAGCGCCTGCACAACGAGAACAACAGTGAAGCCAGTTTCAGGTATGACCCCGTCGGGCGACTGCTCAAGGAAACCGGCTTCGACAAGCAGACCACGCACTATCTCTACGACAACGGCAGCAACCTGCCCACCCGCCGTGTGGATGGCGACAGGACCACGCACTTTGAATATGACTCCATGGGCCGCCTCATACAGCGCAAGGCCGGACGGCGTGGCGGTGTGAATTGGGAGGTTGAGACCTTTGCTTATGACGGCAATGGCAACCTGCTTGCGGCCAACAACGGCACCTGTCGGCTGCACTGGTTCTACGATGCTGCTGGCAACAACACTCGCGAACATCAGTGGCTGGATTATCTGGTCAAGCCACAGGTGGCCGTGTTCAAGCATGAGTACGACACCCTCAACCAACGCGTCGCCACCACACGCCCCGATGGCCACAGGGTCAGTTGGCTGACCTACGGCAGTGGGCATCTTCTGGCCATCAAACTCGATGACCAGGAGCTGATCAGCTACGAGCGTGATGATCTGCACCGAGAGATCGGCCGCGTGCAAGGCAATGGCCTGATCCAGCGCCAGACCTGGAGCCCGAACGGCCAGTTGCTGGAACAAACCCTGGCGCGTCAGGGAGAATCCAAACGCATCGCAGCGCGCAACTACCGCTACGACGAAGCTGGCCAATTGCTCCACATCAACGACTTGAACCGTGGCGACCTGCGTTATCGCTATGACCCGGTCGGGCGCTTGGTCGAAGCCAGCCAAAACTACGAAAAGGAAACGTTCGCCTTCGATCCCGCGAGTAACCTGTTGGACCCTGAGGCTCCGCCCGGCCCCAATCCACATTCGCCGCGCAAGCTGATGGACAACGTGCTGCGCAGCTACTGCGGGACGCAGTATCGGTATGACGAACGGGGCAACCTGCTGGAGCGGATTGAGAACGGCAAAGCGGGGAAGTTCACCTGGGACCTGTATGACCGGCTGCGGCGCTATGAGGATGAGCGGCTGATTGTCGAGTTTGGCTATGACGCTTTAGGCCGTCGCGTGTACAAGGACTCACGCTCGAAGTACCGCAACAGGGTTCAAGCTGGACCGGTGTGGAACGAGAACGCGCGGCGAGCGCTGGATGAAAAGCTGGGCTGCGATCTGACGTTGTTCATATGGGACGGCGACACGCTGGCGTTTGAGCAGCGAGGCCGGGATGGCAAGGGACAGACCACGCATTATGTGTTTGAGCCTGGGACATTCGTACCGGTCGCGCAAGGCTTGATGAACCATATTGAGGAGATGCTGCAGCGGCCAAACTACAATTTCCCCTATGACATCAATCAGGACCCCGTGTGGCAGCACAAGCCAGCACCAAAACTATTTGATTCGCTGATATGGCATCAATGCGACAATTTAGGAACGCCATCGGAATTATCCAACGACGAAGGAAAAATCCATTGGGAAGTAAATCTCAGGCCATGGGGCGAACCACTACATAACGCCCCCACCCACAGAGAAACAGAAGCAAGGGACTGCAAACTTCGATTCCAAGGGCAATATTTCGACGAAGAAACAAACCTACACTACAATCGACACAGATACTATTCACCCGAGCTAGGCAGATTCATAGGAAAAGACCCCATTGGTTTTAGAGGCGGGCTGAATGTTTATCAGTACGCTCCAAACCCTAAAGAATGGACTGATCCGCTAGGCTTATGCCCATGCCTTCCTCCTTGTCTTGATGGTGGCAGCTATAGGGAAATGCTCAAAAGTGCCAAAGGATACGACACTACACTACAGTTAGATGCTCACCACCTTCCTCAGCAGGCGTACAACAGAACCATAGGACGATCTAAAGGTAGCGGCCCATCCGTCCTGATGACACATGACGCACATGGTGACACTCGTACTTGGGGCGGAAGAGGGAAAACTAGCATGAGAGAGGATGCAGGATTAAATGCGCGCCAAAGAATGGCCAAAGACGTCAGAGATCTTCGTAACCTTTTCGGGCGCGAGTGCAACGAGGCCGCACAGAAATCAATTCGCTACGCTAAAACCTTGCCAGAATTCCAAAAAGACGGAAAATAAATTATGAACCCTAGAACCCCAAATGAATTCATGAAGCACGCAACAAAATACATCCAAAGCAAGGGAGTTTGCAATCTCGAACTCAAGGAGGATAAAGACGCATTTGGAAATCCACTTGAAACTGAACTGTCTAGAATTTATACAGATAAAGAAATCATAAACAAAAAAACAAACTCATTGAAAGATGACTTCCCGAGCTCCAAGGATTACGGAATATCAAGCGAGACCCCGCCATACCCCGGCGCAATCAACGACATTGTGGATTTCGAGAATATATTATGCTTTGGGACTTCAGGCGATGGCAGTCCATTCTGCTTTGACTTTCGGCAAGATCCACCCTCAGTCATTTGGTGGGACGACGATCACTGGCGAAAGCTTGCCAATAATTTCAAAGATTTCATTGAACTGTTCAAACACTCTCAATAGCTGAAAACGTTGAACAACCCACCAAGGAAATTTTGAGAATTACATATGAAAACCATAGTAAGGACTGGCGATACTACCGACCAAGGAGGTAAAGTAATCGGATGTATTGCCAATACAAACCTCACCGGCAAACCAATGGCCGGCAAAGGGAACCTGGTTTTCTGTCCTCTATGCAAAGACGAGCTTCCCATCATTGAGGGCAGTGACACCTATCGCTTCAACGGAATCCCCGTCGCACTCGACGGCATGAAAACCGCGTGCGGCTCCAGCTTGATCGCCAGCGCATCACACGGCACTGTTGATCGCTGAGTCAATGACGTTACGTGGAGCAGGCGAGCAACAGATACTCTTGCAATATCTGTTGTCGCTGCTCCCGCCACCTCCGCATGCTACGTCAGTTGTTCTGGTGGACCCCTTGGGCGGTCATGGGCGTGTTCTGCACCGGCGTCTATGTGTACTTCGCCAGCAAACTCAACGGCATTACCCAGCAGGTATTGGCCTCATTGCAGACAATGCTGCAGCAATAACTTCGGCCACGCCGAACTGACTTGATTCCTCGCTACGGTCTTCAGTGCACTTACAGCCGCGCGCCGTTCAATGCGCCTGGCGCCATAACCTGCCCGATGGGATGACCCGCAGGAGTTTGCATGAGCAATTTGAATGATGTGCGCTTTACCTTCAGTACACCGGCCGATGAGGCCATTTCATTTGATGTCGTGTCGTTCGAACTGAACGAGGGGGTCAGCCAGCTCTATCGGCTGGACGTCGAACTGGTCAGCTTCGCCGACGACGCTGATTTTGCCACCCTGCTCGACCAACCTGCCGTGCTGACCATCTGGCAACAGGATGAGGCGGTGCGCCATGTGCACGGCCTGATCAGCAGCTTCGAACAAGGCAAGACCGGCCATCGCCGCACCCGCTATCGCGCTGTGATCGAACCGCAACTGGCCCGCGCCGGCCTGCAATCGGACTGGCGCATCTTCCAGCACCGCACCGTTCCAACGCTGCTAGAGGAACTGTTCCGCGAGCGCCAGTGGGGCACGCTGGCCCAGTACCTGGTCAACCCGCACCAGAGCCGCGAGTTCTGCGTGCAGGCCGGTGACCTGGACCTGGATTTCTTCTGGCGCCTGTCGGCCGAGGAAGGCCTGATTTCGATCTTTGAACACAATGAAGCCGGCCACGGCGTGGTACAGGCCGACAGAATCAACCAGTTCGGCAGCCTGGAAGGCGAGCCGGTGCTGTACGTCGCCAATCGCGGCGGCATGGAGCAGCAACCCTGCCTGCACCGTTTCGCCTACCGCGAGCAGGTCCGCACCAGCGTGCAGGTGCAGCGCGATTACACCTTCACCCACCCGCGCTACAACCACGAACACACGATGTACGCCAAGGACATGGGCAACCAGGGTAACGACTACGAGCGCTATAACTACCCCGGCCGGTACAAGCACGACAATGCCGGCAAGCCGTTCACCCAGACCCGCGCCGACGCCCTGTTCGGGGATGCCCGGGTGGCAGAAGTCACAGGCGACGATGCACGCCTGCAACCGGGTATCGCCTTCCAGCTGACCGGGCATGATCGCGAAGACATGAACATCCTCTGGCGGCCGATGCGCATCAAGCATGAAGGCCGCCAGTTCACCGCACTGGAAGAGGATGCTGCCGAGGCCGACCTCGGCACCTCGTATACCCTCACCGCCACCCTGATACCGGCCACTGTCGAATGGCACGCCCCTGCCCGCCCCAAACCCGTGATCGAAGGCCCGCAGATGGCCAAGGTGGTCGGTCCGCCCGGCGAAGAAATCTACTGCGACGAGCACGGCCGCGTGCGCGTGCAGTTTCCCTGGGACCGCCTCGGTCAGGACGACGACAAGAGTTCCTGCTGGGTGCGCGTGACCCAGGCCTGGGCCGGCGCCACTTGGGGCCATGTGGCCATCCCCCGCATCGGCCAGGAGGTGGTGGTCAGTTTTCTCAACGGCGACCCCGACCAGCCGATGATCACCGGGCGCAGCTACCACATCGTCAACCGCACGCCCTACCGCCTGCCCGAGTTCAAGGCACTTAGCCCTATCCGCAGCAAGGAACACCACGGCAAGCGTCACAACGAACTGCGCCTGGACGACACCACCGGGCAGATCAGCGCCGCGTTGATGACCGACCACGACCACACGGCCTTGTATCTGGGCTACCTCACCCATCCGCGCCACTTCGGTGGCCAGCCCCGTGGGCAAGGTTTCGAGCTACGGACCGATACCCACGGCGTGATCCGTGCGGGCGGCGGCTTGCTACTGACCACCGAACTGCGCGCCCGCGCCGTGCAGCACCACACCGACCTGGCCGAAACCGCCGAGCGCCTGAAAGTCGGCCAGGAGTACCACACCACCTTTGCCAGCGAAGCCCGCGATCACCTGGCCCAAGAAGACGGCGACCAGGATGAAGTGGGTGAAGCGCTCAAAGAGCAACACGACGCCATCTGCGGTTACGGCGGCAACCCCGAAGCCAACCGGTTTCCGGAGCTGGTCGATCCGCAACTGGTGCTGGCCAGCCCGACCGGCGTCGCCACCACCACCCCGGCATCGACCCATATCGCCAGCGGCGAACACCTTGGCCTGAGTACGGGCGGCCACACCAGCATGGCCATCGGCAAACGCCTGTTGATCAGTGCCAGTCAAGGCGTGCGGCAGTTCGTGCAGAGCATGGGCTGGCGACTGGTGGCCGCTTCCGGCGACATCGACCTGAAAGCGCTCAAGGACAACATCAACCTGCTGGCCAAGCTCAAGGTCAGCGTCACCGCCGAACGCATCACCCTCAGCGCCAAGGAGGAGCTGGTGATCCAGGCCGGTGGCAGCAGTACCACCTACAACGCGGGCGGGATTCTGCATGCCACGGCCGGCCTGTACACCGGGCATGCGACCGACTTCATCTACAAGGGCTCGAAAAGCCAGGCGGCAGCGTTTCCCGAAGACCTCAAATCCGCTAAGGGAAAACTCGAACTGCTCCAGCAATACGCCAATGCCCTGCCGTTCAAGAAGGGTAAGTACGAAGTTGAAGACGCCCTCGGCCAATTATTCAACGGCAGCCTCGATGGCGACGGGAAAGCCAGCGTCGCCAACGTTGCACCTGGGCCGGCCAAAGTACGATTCAGCGATGACGATGTGGATGTCTGGCACGACCCAGGATTCCCCGGCCCACACGAGCAGATCGCTGGTGAGCTGACCACGTCTTCTTCACCAGAGCTGAGTGCGCAAACAGCCGTAGTTCTAAAACAGCTCACCTCCTCCAAATCAGCGGCGAAGTTGAAGGGTACATCGCTTCGCTCGGGCGCTGATCTGTCTGCTGACACGGCAAAGTCCATCCTTAAAGGCGCCGGAGTTCCCGAGACGCTGATCAAACGCTCGGAGACAGCACGATGACCCCTCCCGCTCGGACAGTTCAACAGGCCACAGGGCCAACGAATACCGCTTCTATCAACGACATTGACGCAGGCAAAGAGAAACTGGACCAATGGATCCGAAAAATGACAGGGGGCGCCATCGGCTGGACAGCCGTCAATACTGCAGGCTCTGTCATTCCAGGCGTGGGCACCGTATTCGCAGCGGTGGATGCCGTTGGGGATCTGCTGACGCTCGTCGATGGCAACCAAGATGACTTTCTAACGTGGGTCAGCTTCGGCATCAACGTCGTCGGACTGGTGTCGTTTCCCGGCGTAGGGCCTGCACGCCTGACAATACGCACAACGCTCGCGGCGGTCAGGCGCAATGGTATCGCGAAGATTTCTGACGCCCTGCTAAGCGCACTGGAGAAGAACTTAAACGATAAAACACGAGGCTCACTGGAAGCCTTCGCCCAGGCCATAGAAAGCCGCCTGAACGAGTTGCTGACCAAGATTGCTGCGCAGATCAAAAAGGCCTGCGCTTCCTTCGCACAGATGCTGCGGGGTGTCGCTAGCGATCAAGGGCAGAAGGCCCTTGCCAAGAAAACCAAGCAAGCCTCCTTCTTTTTCGGGCCGGTTGCAGCAATAGCCGCAAACTTCCTGATCGAGGACCGACTGCTTTCTGCTGATACCTGCCAGCAATTGCTCAAAGCCGCAAATTTGGCCGACCAGATCGGCCGCAACGCTGCAGCCAAGATACTGGGCATGGCAGACGCGGGGAAAGTCGGGAGCATTGGCTACTTGGTAATGTCCTTAACGAATGCGCTTAGAAATCGAAAACGCCGAGCGGCAATCGCGGCAACATCCCACAGCAACAGGCCTAGCCAAGCACAACACACGCAACAGCAGAACGGCCTGACAACGCGTGGCACCGAGCGGCCAGCCGTTAAAGACCCCAACTGCCGAAACCTTGCAGCGGCCGGTACTGGCGCAAACATCAGCTTTGCGACGGGCAGTGAGTCCTTCACCCATACAGATTTTTCTTTGCCTGGATGCTTCCCGATCGACTGGGCACGGACCTATCGTTCCAGTCTGGCCGCATTGGACACTGGGCCATTCGGCGCAAGGTGGATCACGCCCTATACGATCTTTCTGGAGTGCACTGATGACGGGGGCCTTGCCTACCAGGACGCTGACGGCCGAAGCCATCAGTATCCAGACGTGGGCATTGGCAAACATCACTACGATGCCGTCGAAGATGTCTTGCTCATTCGAGCCTCTGGCAACGAGCTGATCGTTGCCCGCGGCCATGACATCCAGGAGCATTTTCAAAGGCAAGCAAGCACGTACCGCCTGACCTCCATCCAGCATCGCAACGGCGCAAGGCTGAACCTGCACTACGAGCACATTCACAACGACAAACCACTGTTATCGGACCTGCTCACTTACCAGGAAGATCGCCAGCAGCACCATCTGCACATTGAGTACGGCGCAAACGGCCTGATCCGTTCGGTCTGGATGATGGCTGACGGTCTGGTGCAGCGCCAACTGGCCGCCTACGAGCAGGATACCGAGGGTGATTTGATCAGCGCACGCGACGAAAACGCGGCGCAATGGCGCTATACCTACCACCGTCACCTCATTACGCACTACACGGACCGAACCGGGCGCGGCTTCAATCTGGAGTGGGACGGCGAAAGCTCCACTGCAAAAGCCGTACGGGAATGGGGCGACGACGGAAGCTTCGAAACTCGACTGGAGTGGGACAAGAACATCCGGCTGACCTATGTCACCAACGCTCAGGGGCTTGAAACCTGGCACTACTACGACATCCTCGGCTTCACCTACCGCATCGTCTACCCGGACGGCAATGAAGAGTGGTTCTACCGCGATGATGCCAAGAACGTTGTTCAACACATCCATACCGACGGCAGCGCGGAGCAGTTCGCCTACGACGAGCGCGGCAACGTGCTGCAGCATACCCGCGCTGATGGTACGTCCGTTCACCATGCGTACGATGATCTGGGCCAACGCTTCAAAACCCGCGATGCCGAAGGTGGGCTGTGGAAATACGACTATGACCAGCGCGGCAACATCATCGAAACCCAGGACCCGCTGGAGAACAAAACCCTCTACACCTACAACAGCGACAACTTTCCCATTGCCATTACCGACGCCAACGGCGGTGAGAAGAAACTGGCGTACAACCGCGACGGACGGCTGATCAGCTATACCGATTGCTCAGGCAAGACCACGCAATGGAAGTACAACAATGCGGGTCAACTGATCAAGCTGATCAACGCTGCCGGCGAGGTCACGGAGTACGAGTACGAAGCTGGCCAACTGGTGCTGCTGGTCCATCCGGACAAGACCACCGAACGTTTTGAACGCGATGCCGAAGGCCGCCTGCTCAGCCACACGGATGCTCTTCACCGGCGTACTTCCTGGACCTACGACGAAGCCGGGCTCATCTATCAGCGCCTCAATGCCAACGGCACCACCCTCACTTACCACTGGGACAAGCTCGGCCAACTCGAGCGCCTGCGCAACGAAAACAACAGCGAAGCCAGCTTCAGGTATGACCCCGTTGGCCGACTGCTCAAGGAAACCGGCTTCGACAAGGAGACCACCCACTACCTGTACGACAACGGCAGCAACCTGCCTACCCGCCGTGTGGATGGCGACAGGACCACGCACTTCGAATATGACCCGATGGGCCGCCTCATCCAGCGCAAGGCCGCACGGCGTGGTGGTGACAAGTGGGAGATAGAGACCTTTGCCTATGACGGCAATGGCAACCTGCTCGCGGCCAACAACGGCACCTGCCGGCTGCACTGGTTCTACGATGCTGCTGGCAACAACACGCGCGAACATCAGTGGCTGGATTATCTGGTCAAGCCACAGGTGGCCGTGTTCAAGCATGAGTACGATGCCCTCAACCAACGCGTCGCTACCACACGCCCCGATGGACACAGGGTCAGCTGGCTAACCTATGGCAGCGGCCACCTGCTGGCGCTCAAACTCGATGACCAGGAGTTGATCAGCTACGAGCGTGATGATCTGCACCGAGAGATCGGCCGCGTGCAAGGCAATGGTCTGATCCAGCGCCAGACCTGGAGCCCGAATGGCCAGTTGCTGGAACAAACCCTGGCGCGCCAGGGTGAGTCCAAGCGCATCGCAGCGCGCAACTACCGCTACGACGAAGCGGGTCAATTAATCCATATCAACGACTTGAACCGTGGAGATTTGCGTTATCGCTATGACCCGGTTGGCCGGTTGGTCGAAGCCAGCCAAAACTACGAAAAGGAAACGTTCGCCTTCGATCCCGCGAGCAACCTGTTGGACCCTGAGGCTCCACCCGGCCCCAATCCACATTCGCCGCGCAAGCTGATGGACAACGTGCTGCGCAGCTACTGCGGTACGCAGTATCGGTATGACGAGCGCGGCAACCTGCTGGAGCGGATTGAGAACGGCGAGACCGGCAAGTTTACTTGGGACCTGTATGACCGGCTGCGACGCTATGAGGATGAGCGACTGGTTGTAGAGTTTGGCTATGACGCGTTAGGCCGACGTGTGTACAAAGACTCACGCTCGAAATACCGCAACCGGGTACAGGCTGGACCGGTCTGGAACGAGAACGCGCGGCGCGCGCTGGATGAAAAGCTAGGCTGCGATCTGACGTTATTTGTTTGGGACGGCGATACGCTGGCGTTTGAGCAGCGAGGCCGAGATGGCAAGGGGCAGACCACGCACTATGTGTTTGAGCCTGGTACTTTCATTCCAATCGCACAGGGAGTGATGAATCACATCGAAAATATGCTACATCAACCAATATATGATATTCCTTATGACACCATGCGAGATAGTGTTCTGCAGCACAATCCCACGCGAAAAGCTTTCGACACCGTTACTTGGTATCAGAGCGACCACCTTGGAACCCCTATAGAAATGACAGCGTGGGGCGGAGAAAAATGCTGGCTTGAAAACTATACAGCCTGGGGACTAACAAAAAAAACCCAAAAAAACACTGTAAAACAGGCCAATTATTTTAATACCCTGAGATTCCAGGGGCAGTATTTTGACATCGAACTCAACCACAGCTACAACAGATATAGATATTACTGCCCGAGCACTGGTCGCTTTATCGGAAAAGACCCTGTCGGCTTCAGCGGAGGATTGCATGTCTATATATACGCAACCAATCCTATCCTATGGATTGACCCTCTTGGACTCACAAAAAAACCATCACCGAACGGACGAAAACCGGAATCGTCAAAAGCAAATCAAAACTCTTTAACTCCATGCAGGAAACCATGGCAAATTCAGCGATATAATCGTGTGTGCGAGGATGCACTGAATGGCACAAAAGTTAAATATTATCGAGACCCAGACAGCGAGCTATGGTGGTCTCGGGACACTGAGAATCATGGAGGCAGCGGATGGAAAGTAATGAAACAATACGGCGATCAACTTATCCATCAAGAAGACGCTGACGTATACGGCGATTACATGACGGGAAAACACAAAGGCCCAACTGGCGCCAAGATGAACCTTAAAGGAATGCGTTGCAAAGATAACAAGGGGAAATAAATGATTCACACATCCGAAGAATTCAAAATCCTTTGTGAAAACGATGAAGACACCACCTATGCGAACCAAGCTGCCTCAAGTGAGGTATGGACTGACATTCTTAATAAATACCCTCAACTCGCAAGATGCGTAGCTGCAAATAAAACCATTCCAGACGACATCATTGATCGTCTTTCCAAAAGTGAAGATATAGATATACGCTGGAAAATAGCAACTAAAAGAAAACTCAACAAAGCCACCTTTCAAAGACTCGCTGCAGATGCAGACCCCACGATAAGGCATCGAATTGCCTGCAACCCCAAAACCCCAAGTGACATTTTACTATTTCTTTCAAAAGATCCAGATTCCATGGTTGCTTTAGCTGCCACCCGCAAACTTCATACATAGCCAAGAGACACTAAATCTTCCGACAGAAAATCCAAGTGCGAAATCTGTGCCCTTTACCAATACAGGCCCCACACAATGAAAGTGATAGTTCGACTAGGTGACAACACCGACCACGGTGGGAAAGTTCTAAACGCCATCCCCCATACTAACCTCAACGGAAAACCGATAGCAGGCAAAGGCAACACGGTCTTCTGCCCCTTATGCAAAGGCGAATTCCCCATCATCGAGGGCAGTGCCACCTACCGCGTCAATGGTATCCCCGTGGCCCTCGACGGCATGAAGACCGCGTGCGGCGCCTGCTTGATCGCCAGCGCATCACACGGCAGCGTCCACAGCTGAGTCAACCAGGCCAAATAGAGCAGGCGAACAACAGGCATCCCAGCAGTATGCCTGTTGCCACCGCTCCCGATCTAAGATTAGGAATCTGGCAATGAGCCCCAGCACATTTGCGACGTTCTCGATTACCCGTACAGCATCAACATCAACACTCATCTAAAATTGCCGGGGCGGCTTCGCAGCCCATCGCGACGCAAGGCCGCTCCTACAAGTGTCCCTGCTAGTTCAGTGAATGTTGCCCGCGAAAAAGGCGACGCGGTGGCGGGCTCAGGCTGAACAGCTACCCCGGCTGGCACTTGCCCGTACCGCCTCGGCCAGCTTGCGCAGGTTGGCCTGGTGCGCATTCACCAGGCTGGCGATGCTGTTGTCCGCCGCGCTTTGCACCGAGGTGCGGCACGTCAGTTCGGCCTGCCCCGCCTGCTTCAGGCGCCACACTGCCTCGAGTGTGGCGTAGCGCCCCGGCACCGTGTCAAAGCGCTGCACGTCCACCCGTAGCGCCGCGTTGGCGCCCCCCGCAGGGCCGCCTAACTGGTCCTGCAAGGCGCTGCGAAACTCATCCACCAGGTTAGCCCCCCACCACTCCGTCTCCAGGATGGCCAGGCCGCTGGGCCCCTGCCGCACGACCAGTTGCGGGCGGTCGACCTGGGGCGGTACGACCACGCGGGTCACCTGAATGCGCTGGCCACTGCCGCGCACCGGCTCGCTCGGCACCAGCGTATGGTAGTTGTTCGGCGTACTGCTGCAGCCCCCGAGCCACACCAGCAGGCTGGCCACACACACATTGCGCAGTCGTTGCATCGGCTGTTTCCTCAGGGTTCAAGGTCGGCGGCACCGGCCGCTTTCGGCCGGCCACGAATCAGCGACTCGGGGTGGCGGCCCAGGTAATCGGCAAGGTCACGCAGCGAACGCGACATGCGCTCCAGCTCGTCCAGGGTTTCGCCCATGCGCTCACGCTGCGGCGAGTCTTCGGAGATCGCCGAATTGGCCGTACGCAGGGTCTTGTGCACTTCCTCGAGCGCCACCTTCACGTCTGGCAAGGTCTGGCCGTTGAACTGTTTGAGGCTGGCACGCAGCTCGCGCAGGCTGCCGTCGAGGTTGCCGGCGATGCTTTCCAGCGGCAGCTTGGCAATGCGCTCCACCACCCGCTGCAGTTGTTCCTGCAACTGCTCCAGGCTGCCGGGCAGCGTGGGGATCATGATGGGGTTGGCGGCCATGTCGAACGTGACCTTGGGCACATCCGGGTAAAAATCAAGGGAGATGAACATTTGCCCGGTGATCAGGTTGCCGCTGCGCGCCTGGGCCCGCAACCCGTGTTCGACGAAGGTGCCGATCAACCGCCGCGCACCGTCCATGTCGCCTTCGGTGTGCTTGAATACCGCCAGCATCTTGCGGTGCACCGGCCCCAGCCGCTGTGGGTAGATCACTGCGTCAACCACTACCGGAAAGGTCTGCCGGTCGGCATCGTAATCCAGCTTGATCGACGTGACCCGGCCAAACTCCACCCCTTTGAACTCGACCGGCGCGCCCACCGACAGCCCGCGCATGGCCTGGTCGAAGCGCAATTGCAGGTACTGGGCCTGGCCATTGGGTGGCGCCAGCGCGGTGTCGCGATCGGCAAACAGCTGGAAGCGCGCCTGATCGGCAGCCGGTTCGGCTTGCGGGGCAAAATCCGGTGAACCGAAGGCCAGCCCGCCGACCAATATCGATGACAACGATTCGGTATCGACCTTGAGCCCGTTGGCGCCAATCTGCATGTCGACGCCACTGGCATTCCAGAAGCGGCTGTCGGCGGTGACGAAGGTGTCGTAGGGTGCCTGCACGAACACGCCAATCTCCACGCCCTTGCCATTGTCCTGCAAGGCGAAGGACACCACCTCACCCACCGGGATCTTGCGGTAGTAGATCGACGAGCCGACATCCAGCGAGCCCAGGTCGCTGGCAGTCAGGACAAAGCGCTTGCCCTTCTCGTCATAGGTAATCGGTGGCGGCAGTTCGAGGCCGACGAAGGTCTTTGCCGGGGCTTTCGACTCACCCGAGTCGGCGCCGATGAAACTGCCCGACAGCAGCGTATCCACGCCAGAAACGCCACCCACGCCGATGCGCGGGCGCACCACCCAGAAGCGCGCGCCCTCGGTGGCGAACGCGCGGGCGTCGTTGGACAGCTGCACTTTGGCCACCACGCTCTTCTTGTCGTCGGCCAGGTCCACCGTGGTCACTTCGCCTATCACCACGCTGCGGTACTTGACCTGGGTCTTGTGCGCCACCAGCCCTTCCCCGCTGTGGAAGGAGATGGCGATCACCGGCCCTTGCTGCATCCAGTTGCGCACCACCAGCGAGGCGCCGATAAGAATCGCCAGGATCGGCACGATCCACACCAGCGACACGCTCCAGCGCCGGGTGCGCACTTCAGCCTGCCCCGGCCCCTCGTGCTTGTAAGTCTGTTGCCCCATCAATGCGGCCTCCCCTCGTTGGCATGGCTATCCCAGATCAGGCGTGGATCGAAGCTCACCGCAGAAAACATGGTCAGCACCACCACCATGCCGAAAAACAGGATGCCCACCCGTGGCTCGATGGTGCCCAGCCCGCGCAGTTGCACCAACGCCGCCACCAGCGCCACCACCATCACATCGAGCATCGACCAGTAGCCGATCAGTTCGACGAAACGGTACAGCTGCGAGCGCTGCCGGCGCGCCCAGGTAGAGCGGCGCTGGGCGGTGTACAACAGCAGGCCGAGGGAAAAGAACTTGATCGCCGGCACCCCGACACTGGCAATGAAGATGATCAGCGCGATGTCCCAGGCGCCGGCCTCCCAGAACTCCAGCACACCACCGCCGATGGTGCTTTCGCTGCCACTGCCGAGCATTTCGGTGCGCATGACCGGTAGCAGGTTGGCGGGGATATAGAAAACCAGTGCGGCCAGCAGAAACGCCCAGCCGCGGCTGATGGCATTGGCCTTGCGCCGGTGAATGCCAGCACCACAGCGGTTGCAGGTGTGCGCGCCGCTGCTCAGGTCGCAGGCCTGGCCACAGCCATGGCACAGGCACAGGCCCAGGTCGTCAGCGTTGGCCGGGGTGGTCACACCTGCTCCCACAAGTCGCGGATGTCCTTACCGGCGATATGAATGATCAACATGCTCAGCGCGGCCAGGGCCACCAGGCCGATGCCCGGGATCACATCGAGCAACCCCGCCAGCTTGATCACCGCCACCATGGCCCCCAGCAGGCAAACCTCCAGCATGCTCCAAGGCCGTAGGCTCTCCAGGCCGCGCATGCACAGGGCAAAGCCAGGGGCACGGTGGCCAGCCAGGGCGAAACTCAGCACCCAGCACAGCACGGCAATCTGCAGCACTGGCGCAAAGATGATCGACAGTGCCATGACCAGGGCGATGAAGGTGATGCTGCCGTGGCTGAGGATCAGCACCGAGTCCCACAAGGTGGCGGAATGGGTCAGCCCCTGCATGCCGATGGTCATCACCGGGTAATAATTGGCGAACACCAGCAGGATGCCGCCGGTCACGCTCAGGGCCAGGCGTTGCTCGATCGTCAGCGACCGGTGCCGGTACAGCACCCCGCCACAACGCTGACACAGGGCGCGCTGGTGTTTATGCAGCGGCGCACGGTGGTACACCGTGTCGCAGTATTCGCAGATGATCAGATCGCGGGTCGGGCTCATGGCGGCTCCACCGGCGGCCCGGTTGCAGGCCATGATGCGAAGGAACAATGTTGATATCCGGTTTAGACCATCTGGGCAAAACTGCCATCTGCAGCGCTAAAGCCGAACTATCCTGTGAGACGGGCTTTCCGCCCGGTGGAGGTGTGCCATGCGTACGTTCACGTGGAGTTACCTGCTGGTGCTGCTGTGTGCGGCAACGGCAGCCCAGGCGCAATCGGTGGTGCCGCTCAAGGGCCAGAGCAGCCAGCAGATGCAACTGGATATCAACGATTGCAATACCGTCGCCACCAACGCTGCGAACAGCACGGCGACGTCCAGCGACCCGCACATCGGCGGCCGGGTGCGCGGCGCGGCCGCGGGTGCCGCAGCCGGTGCGGTGGGCGCACAGGTACGCGGCAACCAGCACGACGAGCTGTATGACCGTGTGGGTGACGATGCCAAGCAGGAGTACCGGCAGAACCGTGCCGGTGAAGTGGCCGCCGCCGGTGCTGCGGTCGGCGGCATGCGCCAGCGTCAGGACCGCCGCCAGGACCGCCGCGGCCAGGACCAGGCGAAAACCCAAGCCCATGCCAGTGCCTACAGCGGTTGCCTGCAGGGGCGCGGCTATCAGGTCAACCCCTGAGCCATTGGGGCTGCTGCGCAGCCTGTCGCTGGCAGCCAGCCCCACCTCGACCGAACAACCCTCCAACCATGGCAATCGGGCTACTGCTGCCACAGCAGTGGGTGACGCCTTGGTTTACGCAAATCACACACTCCGCAACAATGGATCCATAGTGGTCCGATAATCGCACGCAACCCGTAAAATCAGCGCCATATTTGTTGACCTCACTTGACAGGCAGAGCTCTAATGGATCCATTAAATAAAAACAAACATTCCGGAGAGCCCCCCTATGTACCCCAAAAACACTTGGTACGTCGCCTGCACCCCTGACGAGATCACTGCCAAGCCCCTGGGCCGGCAGATCTGCGGGGAAAAGATCGTGTTCTACCGTGGCCACGAGAGCCGTGTAGCGGCAGTCGAGGACTTCTGCCCGCACCGTGGTGCGCCACTGTCGCTGGGCTACGTTGAGGACGGCAACCTGGTGTGCGGCTATCACGGTCTGGTCATGGGCTGTGATGGCAAGACCGTGTCGATGCCTGGCCAGCGGGTACGGGGCTTTCCTTGCAACAAGACCTTTGCTGCGGTCGAGCGCTATGGCTTCATCTGGGTCTGGCCCGGCGACCAGGCGCAGGCCGACCCGGCGCTGATCCCGCACCTGGAATGGGCTGTGAACGATGAGTGGGCTTACGGCGGCGGGCTGTTCCACATCGGCTGCGACTACCGCCTGATGATCGACAACCTGATGGACCTGACCCACGAAACCTACGTGCATGCCTCCAGCATCGGCCAGAAGGAAATCGACGAAGCGCCTCCGGTCACCAGCGTCACCGGCGATGAGGTAGTCACCGCCCGCCACATGGAAAACATCATGGCCCCGCCGTTCTGGCGCATGGCCCTGCGCGGCAATGGCCTGGCCGACGATGTGCCGGTGGACCGCTGGCAAATCTGCCGCTTCACCCCGCCCAGCCATGTGCTGATCGAAGTGGGCGTGGCACATGCCGGCAAGGGCGGCTACCACGCCGAGGCACAGCACAAGGCTTCGAGCATCGTCGTCGACTTCATCACGCCGGAAAGCGACACCTCGATCTGGTCCTTCTGGGGTATGGCGCGCAACTTCGCGGCTCACGATCAAACACTGACCGACAACATTCGCGAAGGCCAAGGCAAGATTTTCAGCGAAGACCTGGAAATGCTCGAACGCCAGCAGCAAAACCTGCTGGCCAACCCCGAGCGCAGCCTGCTGAAGCTGAACATCGATGCCGGCGGCGTGCAATCGCGCAAGGTACTGGAGCGGATCATCGCCAAAGAGCGTGCGCCGCAGCCGCAACTGATCGCCACCCGCGCCACGCCTGCCTGAGGAACCGCCAACATGATCGATGCCGTAGTGGTATCCCGTAACAATGAAGCGCAGGGCATCTGCAGTTTCGAGCTGGCAGCAGCGGATGGCGGCCTGCTGCCGGCGTTCAGCGCTGGTGCGCACATCGATGTGCATTTGCCCGACGGGCTGGTGCGCCAGTATTCGCTGTGCAACCACCCTGAGGAACGCCACCGCTATGTGATCGGCGTGCTTCACGATCCGGCCTCGCGAGGCGGCTCACGCTGCCTGCACGAGCAGGTTCAAGCCGGTGCCCGGCTGCGCATCAGCGCGCCGCGCAACCTGTTCCCGCTGGCCGAGGGCGCGCAGCGCAGCCTGCTGTTTGCCGGGGGCATCGGCATTACCCCAATCCTGTGCATGGCCGAGCAGCTGTCCCACAGCGGCCATGACTTCGAGCTGCACTACTGCGCCCGCTCCAGCGAGCGTGCGGCGTTTGTCGAGCGGATTCGCAGCGCGCCGTTTGCTGATCGGCTGTTCGTGCATTTTGACGAGCAGCCGGAAACGCGGTTGGATATCGTCCAGATACTGGGCACACCGCAAGAGGACCTACACTTGTACGTGTGTGGGCCGGGCGGGTTCATGCAGCATGTGCTGGACAGTGCCGAGGGGCTGGGCTGGCAAGCGGCCAACCTGCACCGCGAGTACTTTGCGGCGGCGCCAGTGGATGCCAGCAACGACGGTAGCTTCGCGGTGCAGGTTGCCAGCACCGGGCAGGTGTTCGAGGTGCCCGCCGACCAGACGGTGGTGCAGGTACTGGAGCAGAACGGCATCGAGATCGCCATGTCGTGCGAGCAAGGTATTTGTGGCACCTGCCTGACCCGCGTGCTGCAGGGCACGCCAGACCATCGCGATATGTTCCTTACCGAAGAGGAGCAAGCGCAGAACGATCAGTTCACGCCCTGCTGCTCGCGGTCAAAAACACCGTTGCTGGTGCTGGATATCTGAGCCGGCTTACGCAGTCGGCAAAATGACTTTCATGCCCGCGTCTGCCGCAGCTCCGCCGAAGGTTTCGGCGTAACGCAGGGTGGCATTGGCGTGCTCGCGCATGATTGCTTCGGCGCGGGCACCCTGGCGGTTGACCAGGGCGTCGAACACCGCGTGGTGCTGCATGTGGGCGAAGTTGAAGCGCCGGTACTCGCGGGCCAAGTCATGGCGGTCCACCGCCAGCGCAGTGACCGAGGCGAATGGCAGGTGGTCGTTGCGCGCCAGGGCGACGGCAATGGCCGGGTTATGGCTGGCCTCGATGATCACATGGTGAAAGCGCATGTTAAGGTCGTGGTAGGCCTGCAGGTCGTCTTCGGTCACGAAGCCCTTGTCGAACAGTTGGTCGCCATCGACCAGGCATTGTTGCAGCGTTGCGCGAGCGTGCGCAGACAAGCCACGCTCGGCAGCCTGACGGGCAGCCAACCCCTCCAGCACGCCACGCACTTCGACCGCACCGGCAATGTCATCGGCGCTGACCGAGCGCACCTGAAACCCCCGGCCACCAAAGCGAACCAACAGGCCTTCCTGCTCAAGGGTGCGGAACGCCATGCGCACCGGCATGCGTGAAACGCCGAACAGCTCGGCGGTAGGGACTTCCATCAAGCGCTCGCCGGCCGCCAGCTCGCCCGAGGCGATCATCTTGCGCAACGCGACCAACACCATTTGACCGGGCTTGCTCATCCAGGCGACTTCCAGAGACAGAAGCGGGCATCTTAGCGCAAGCCGGAAGCTGTTGCTGGCCTGTTGGGGCTGGCTGAGTACTCTGTGGGAGCCGCGCTTGCCGGCGATGGGCTGCGAAGCAGCCCCACTGCAAGCGACACCATTCTGCGGGATTGTGATTGGTTTGAGACCTTCGGGGCCGCTGCGCAGCCCATCGCCGGCAAGCGCGGCTCCCACACCGAATGCAGAGTTGCTTGGGCGATCTCCTACAACGTCAGCGGATAACTGACGATCAACCGTGTCTGGTCAAAGTCGCTGTTGAAGCTGCGTCGGTTGGTCGAGTTGTTGAGGCGGATGTTGAGGTTTTTCAACGCCCCGCTCTGGAAGGTGTAATTGACCTCGGTGTCGCGCTCCCACTCCTTGCCATTGCTGCCCGCCGCCGTGGTGGCGTTCTCGCCATGCCCGTAACGCACCATGGCCAGCAGGCCCGGCACGCCCAGCGCAGCAAAGTTGTAATCGTAACGCGCTTGCCACGAACGCTCGTCGGCGTTGCTGAAGTTGCCGTTCGTTACCCAAGGTGCGGCCGCTGCTGCCATACACCGACATCCACGGGCTGTCACCACTGACCTTTTGCAAACCCAGGTACAGCGTGTGGCCACTGTATGCGGCCGACAGCAAGGCGTAGCCAGTGCGGCTCTGGATATCACCAATGCGTGCCTAGCCGTCATCCCGGTCAATGAAGTAGCCAAGGTTGGCGCCCGGCGTCCACTCCCCTACCCGCTGGCTGTGCTGCAGGTTGAAGTAGCTTTGCTGATAGATGTCCTCCAGTTGCGAATGCAACAAAGCGTACAGCCCGGCCACGCATCCGTTGGAAAACAGCCCGATCAGCAACCCCAGTGCCAACGCCGCACTGACCGAAGCGCCATTGGCCACGAACAGCACCAGCAGTGCTGCGGTAATGAGCATGAACAACGCCAGCACGCGGGTCAGTGGCCAGCGAGATGCCAGGCCGCCGATCAGCGCCGCGCCAAGGATGCCCCCAACGCTCAACAACACCCCGCCGGTAATGCCCTGCTGCGCTGACAGACCGGCGGCCACCAACAGTTTTGGTGTCCAGCTCATGACGAAGTAGAAGCCGAACATGACCAGGAAGAACAGCAACCAGATCACCAGCGTGGTACGGCGCATGGCCGGTGTCAGCAGCTGTTTGAAGCCACTGGCCGTACCCTGCGCCGCCACCGTCAATGCTGGGAGTTGGGCCAGTGCCGGCTGACCGAGGCGTACCGCCAGGCGGTTGATTCGGCCCAGGGCATTGGCAGGCCGACGTGCCAGCAGGAAGTCCAGCGACTCTGGTAGCCACAGCAGCACCAATGGGATCACCAGTACGGTGACAATGCCGCCAAACAGGAACACCGAGCGCCAGCCCCAATGCCCCAGCAGCCACACCGCCAGCAAACCACCCAAGGTTGCGCCCAAGGCATAGCCGGTGGACTGCAGGCTGACTGCCAGGCCGCGCCAGCGCTTGCTGGCGTACTCGCTGGCAATCACGTTGCTGCTGGCCAGAATGCCGCCGATACCCAGCCCGGTAAGGCCGCGCAGCAGTGCCAGTTGCAGCGGGCTCTGGCTCAACGCCGAAAGCAGCATGCCTAGGCCAGACAGCGCCAGGCACAGCAGGATCAACGGGCGGCGGCCAAAGCGGTCGGCCCATGGCGCAATGAACAGCGACCCGGCCGCCATGCCGAACAGGCCAGCGCTGAGGAGCAAACCCACCTGCGCCCCGTTCAAGCCCCACCCGGCGGACACCGAGGCAGCGGTGAAGGCCATGACCAACACGTCGAAGCCGTCGATCATGTTGAGGATGATGCAGATACCTATGGCCAGGCACTGGAAGCGGCCCATCGGGTCGTTGTCCAGGCGTTGCTTGATGTCGGTATTCATGGGGTCACCTGCCGGTTCACAGGTGAGAGAACAGATGCGCACACGCAAACAAAGCGCAAGAAACCCTGACGGTTCCATACCCTTGGAAAGCCATTCATGACTGGACCCTTTTTGTAATTGTTGTCGCTTACGGCCGGAGGGCTCCGGCCGTTGTCAGGCGTTAATCAACCAGATAATGGATCCACAAACAATCTCTGCGATCTCAGCATCAAAGGGTGATACTCGGCAAAACGCCATTATCAACTTACAAATGTAGATAATTATCTATATTTTTCAATATCTTATAAGTTTAAGGAAAGCATCAATTCGTGTTCGATTATCGAACATGATTAATTTATGGATCCACAAAAGATCAAAAACACACCCCTGAACCGTGCACGAGGATGCCAGCCATGAACAAATCTTCATGTTTCTCGCCAGCGCCCTGATCACGGGGCGCACAGCCCCTACCCAGCCGCCGCCAGTCGGCTCTCGGCTTGAGGCTGCGGGAGGTGTTGCGTAGCATCCCCCGCCCGTTCGCGCGCCCGCACGGCCAACGCGAAAGCCGTAAAAAGAGCCCCTGATGCCGCAACCGATCCCCCTCAAGGACCACGAAAAGGAAAAACACCTGGTCAACCGCCGGCTTCTGGCCTGCGCCGCCCTGGTGTTCAGCCTGTGTGCCGTGCTGGTGGGCCGGCTCTACGTGCTGCAGGTGCTGCAGCATGACCAACAGACTGCCGTGTCGGAAAACAACCGCGTGCACGTGCTGCCCATCGCCCCTGAGCGCGGGCTGATCTATGACCGCAACGGCGTGGTACTGGCCGACAACAAACCCAGCTTCGACCTGACCATGACCCGCGAGCGCGCTGGCGGCGACTCGGCCAAGGTACTCGACACCCTGACCCAGGTACTGAGCCTGAGCGAGGATGACCGTAAACAGTTCGACAAGGACCTGCGCCGCGGCCGCAAGCCGTTCGAGCCGGTCACCCTGATGGTCGGCCTGAGTGAAGAGCAGATTGCCCTGGTGGCGGTCAACCAGTTCCGCCTGCCAGGCCTGGAGGTGGAGCCGCAGTTCATCCGCGAGTACCCGATGGCCGAGCATTTCGCCCACTCGGTGGGCTATGTGGGACGCATCAACGAGAAAGAAGCCAAGGTCCTCGACAGCACCGAATACCGGGGCACCCAGTCGATCGGCAAGACAGGCATCGAGCACTTCTACGAAAGCCAGTTGCATGGCCACGTGGGCTACGAAGAAGTCGAGACCAACGCCCAGGGCCGGGTGATGCGCGTACTCAACCACAAGGCCCCGACGCCGGGGCAGGACATCGTGCTGACCCTGGACGCCCACTTGCAAGTGGCCGCTGAAAAAGCCTTGGGCGACCGCCGCGGCTCGGTGGTGGTGCTCGACCCGGCCAATGGCGACGTGCTGGCAATGGTCAGCAACCCCAGCTTCGACCCCAACCTGTTCGTCAAGGGCATCAGCTTCAAGCAGTACGCTGCGCTGCGCGATTCCATCGACCGCCCATTGTTCAACCGCGTGCTACGCGGCCTGTACGCACCCGGCTCGACGGTGAAACCGGAAGTGGCCATCGCCGGTCTCGACAGCGGCGTGATCACCCCTGGCAGCCGGGTATTCGACCCGGGTTACTATGAATTGCCCAACTACGACCACAAGTACCGCAACTGGAACCGCAGCGGTGATGGCTGGGTGGACATGTACACCGCCATCATGCGCTCCAACGACACCTACTTCTACGACCTGGCGCACAAGCTGGGCATCGACCGCCTGCACGATTACATGGCCGAGTTCGGCCTGGGCCAGAAGGTGTCGCTGGACATGTTCGAGGAGGCTGCCGGGCTGATGCCGTCAGCCCAATGGAAACGCGCCACCCGGCGCCAGGCCTGGTTCCCGGGCGAGACGCTGATCCTAGGCATCGGCCAGGGCTACATGCAGGTCACCCCCCTGCAGCTGGCACAGGCCACCAGCCTGCTGGCCAGCAAGGGCGTGTGGCACCGCCCGCACCTGGCCATGACCGTGGGCGGCGATACGCCGGTCGACCCCAACCCGATGCCCAACATCGTGCTGCATGACAAACGCGCCTGGGACCAGGTCAACCAGGGCATGCAGATGGTCATGCACGACCCGCGCGGCATTGCCCGCGCGGCGGCGGCCGGCGCGCAGTACCGGATTGCGGGCAAGAGCGGTACCGCACAGGTGGTGGCGATCAAGCAGGGCGAACGCTACAACCGCAACAAGACCCTGGAGCGCCACCGGGACAACGCCCTGTTCGTCGGCTTTGCCCCGGCTGACCACCCGAGCGTGGTGGTGGCGGTGATGATCGAGAACGGCGAGGCCGGTGGCCGGGTAGCCGGGCCGGTGGTGCGCGAAGTGATGGATGCTTACCTGCTGGATGAGCAGGGGCATTTGAAGTCGGAGTATGCGGTTGGGGTAAACGCTGCCCGGAGCGTGCCGCACTCTTGAGACTTTGGGGGGCTGCTGCGCAGCCCATCGCGACACAAGGCCGCACACAGGAAATCGCATTCCCCTGTGGGAGCGGCCTTGTGTCGCGATTGGGCCGCGAAGCGGCCCCTGCAATCTCCAGACAGAAAAGGGAACTACCACCCCCTCCGCGCTCTCTTAAACACTGAGTGGTTTATTTCCCTGTGCTTCACGCTACTGGAGAACTCGACATGCGCCACCTACTCCTCGCCCCTGCGCTGCTGCTCCTGCTGCCTGCCGGTGCTGCCCTGGCCCGCGTCGATGCGGGCGACGTCGCCACCTCGGCCGGTGTTTCCGCTTCGCTTTATTCCACCTTCAAGGATGACAAACGGATTATCCCGGCACGTGACGAGCTTTCCGCCTTCGTCGCCAGTGGCGGTGCGATCCGCGGCGCCTACGTGGAAGCGGCGCTGGAACAGGCTCGCAAGGACCATCCAGGGCTGCAGGCCAATGATGAAGAGCTGGCCCGCGCCATTCTGTCGCAGGATGACCGTATAGCTGACCATTGAGGTAAACCTGTTCCGGCCCTATCGCCGGCAAGCCAGCTCCCACAAGTGCCGCACCATATCTGATGACTGTGGAGCACCTGTGGGAGCTGGCTTGCCGGCGATAGGGCCAGCCCAGGCAACCTCACCCCCAGCCATCCATCCGCATGGTCGCCCTGACCAGGCGCAGCTCTTCCTGCTCAATCTCCCGTAAACTGTCACGAATCCCGTTGATATGCTCGCGCGCCGCCCGTTGCGCCTGCTCCGGCAGCTGCTCCATCACCGCGTGATACAACCGCGCATGGTGCCGATCGATCTGGCGCTTCTGCGCCGGCCGGCAATACAGGTTGTTGACCGAGGCAAACACCGTGCTCAAGGTCAGGTCACTGAGCGACTGCAGGGTATGCACCAGCACGGGGTTGTGCGAAGCCTCGCTGATCGCCCGGTGAAAGGCATGGTCACGAAGCGCATGCCCACGGGCATCAAGCGCCTCGGCGGCTTCGTGCGCCGCCAACATTTCTTCATAGCGCCGGCGAATCAGCAAGCGGTCGACCTCGGTGGCGCGCAACGCCGCCAGCCGCGCCGCTTCAGCCTCCAGCAACGCGCGCACCTCCAGCAGGTCGAACAGCGTACGCGGCTGGGAGCTGAACAGGTGCATCAATGGCGTGACGCCCGCCTGCCCGGTCAGGTCGGCGACGAACGAACCTCGCCCCTGCTCGGTGTCGATGATGCCGCGCCCGCGCAAGATGCGCAGGCCTTCGCGCAGCGCAGAACGCGAACAACCCAGCTTTTCCACCAGGCGCCGTTCCGACGGCAGCGCCTGGCCTACTTTGAGCACGCCTTCAACGATCAGCCGTTCGACCCGCTCGGCCACCTGATCGGCGACCTTCGCCTTGCCTTCCGCACCCACTGTGCACCCTCCTGCTGGTAGGACCACTACGACCACTGCCTCCAATCTAGCCGGGCAAAGCCGTCAATAACCAGCACCCGCTGCAAAAACTGGTAGGACCAGTTACCCCTGTACTCGACCACGGCCACTGCCACGCGCAGGCTGCAACAGTGACCGCTTTGCCAACAACAACAATAACCGTTGCCGAGTGAGCCGATGAATATCCTCTACGACGAACGCGTCGATGGCGCGCTGCCCAGCGTGGACCGGGCGCAGGTATTGCAGACGTTGCGTGCGGCCCTGCCCGACCTCGAAATCCTGCACCGCGAAGAAGACCTCAAACCCTACGAATGCGATGGCCTGTCGGCCTACCGCACGGTGCCGCTGCTGGTGGTGCTGCCCGAGCGCCTGGCGCAGGTACAGGTCCTGCTGAAACTGTGCCACCAGCACGGCATACCGGTAGTCGCACGTGGCGCCGGCACCGGCCTGTCGGGCGGAGCCCTGCCACTGGCCAAGGGCATTTTGCTGGTGATGGCGCGTTTCAACCGCATCCTGGAAGTGAACCCACAGGGGCGCTTCGCCCGCGTGCAGCCCGGTGTGCGCAACCTGGCCATTTCCCAAGCCGCTGCGCCCCATGGTATGTACTACGCCCCCGACCCCTCCTCGCAAATTGCCTGTTCCATTGGCGGCAATGTCGCTGAAAACGCCGGGGGCGTGCACTGCCTGAAGTACGGCCTGACCGTGCACAACCTGCTCAAGGTGGAAATCCTCACCGTCGAGGGCGAACACCTGACGCTGGGCAGTGATGCGCTGGACAGCCCCGGCTTCGACCTGCTGGCCTTGTTCACCGGTTCCGAAGGCATGCTTGGCATCGTCACCGAAGTCACCGTCAAGCTGCTGCCCAGGCCGCAGGTGGCGCGGGTGCTGCTGGCCAGTTTCGACAGTGTCGAGGATGCCGGCCGGGCCGTCGCCGAAATCATTGCCGCCGGCATCATCCCCGGCGGCCTGGAGATGATGGACAACCTGGCAATCCGCGCCGCCGAAGCGTTCATCCACGCCGGCTACCCGGTGGACGCTGCGGCGATCCTGCTGTGCGAGCTGGATGGCGTCGAGGCCGACGTGCACGACGACTGCGAACGGGTCGCCGCCGTGCTGACCCAGGCGGGCGCCCGCGAGGTACGGTTGGCCCTCGACGAGGCCGAACGCGCGCGCTTCTGGGCCGGTCGCAAGAATGCCTTCCCGGCCGTGGGGCGCATTTCCCCTGACTACTACTGCATGGACGGCACCATCCCGCGCCGCGAATTGCCGCGCGTGCTCAAAGGCATCAGCGACCTGTCCAGCGAATACGGCTTGCGCGTGGCCAACGTGTTCCATGCCGGCGACGGCAACATGCACCCGCTGATCCTGTTCGATGCCAACCTGCCGGGCGAACTGGAGCGCGCCGAAGCCATCGGCGGCAAGATCCTTGAACTGTGCGTGGCGGTAGGCGGCAGCATCACCGGCGAGCACGGCGTGGGCCGCGAGAAGATCAACCAGATGTGCGCGCAATTCAACAGCGACGAAATCACCCTGTTCCATGCGGTAAAGGCCGCTTTCGACCCGCAGGGCCTGCTCAACCCGGGCAAGAACATCCCCACCCTGCACCGCTGCGCCGAATTCGGTGCCCTGCATGTGCACCATGGGCAACTGCCCTTCCCCGAGCTGGAGCGCTTCTGATGAGCATGGACCGCGATAACAGCCAGGCCCTGCTGGAGCAGGTCAACCAAGCCTTGAACCAAGGTACGCCGCTGCGTATTCAGGGCAGCAACAGCAAAGCCATGCTCGGCAACCCGGTGGCCGGCGAGGTGCTCGACAGCCGCAGCCACCGGGGCATCGTCAGCTACGACCCGACCGAGCTGGTGCTCACCGCCCGCGCTGGCACACCGCTGCGCGAAATCGAGGCGGCGCTGCACCAAGCCGGGCAGATGTTGCCCTGTGAGCCACCGCACCTGGGCCCCGAAGCAACCTTGGGCGGCATGGTCGCGGCGGGGTTGTCCGGCCCTCGCCGGCCGTGGGCCGGCTCGGTGCGCGACTATGTGCTCGGTACGCGGGTGATCACCGGCCACGGCAAGCTGCTGCGCTTTGGTGGCGAAGTCATGAAGAACGTCGCCGGCTACGACGTATCGCGGCTGATGGCGGGCAGCTTCGGTTGCCTTGGGCTGCTGACCGAAGTGTCGTTGAAAGTGCTGCCACGCCCGCGCCAGTGCCTGACCTTGCGCCTGCCGATGGGCCGCCACGAGGCGCTGGCCGAGTTGGCCGAATGGGGCCAGCAGCCGCTGCCGATCAGTGCCGCCTGCCATGATGGCGAAGCGCTGTACCTGCGCCTGGAAGGCGGCGAAGGCTCGGTGCAGTCGGCACGCCAACGGCTAGGCGGTGAAACCCTCGATGGCCGCTTCTGGAGCGACCTGCGGGAACACCGCCTGGCCTTCTTCAGTGGCCCTGCCCCACTGTGGCGCCTGTCCGTGCCCAACGCTTGTGGCGAGCTGGAGCTACCCGGCCAGCCGTTGCTCGACTGGGGCGGCGCCCAGCGCTGGCTAAAATCAGGCGCAGAGGCGCAGGCCATTCGCGAACTGGTCGCCAAGGTGGGCGGCCACGCCACGTGCTACGCGCAGGGCGCGACCAGCCCACCACTGCCGGCTGCACTGATGCGCTATCACCGTGCGCTGAAACAGCAGCTCGACCCCCAGGGCATTTTCAACCCTGGCCGCCTGTACCCGGACCTGTGAGGCCAGACCATGCAAACCAACCTCAGCGAAACCTCCCGCCGCCTGGCCCGCGCCGACGAAGCCGAAAGCATCCTGCGTTCCTGCGTGCACTGTGGCTTCTGCACCGCTACCTGCCCTACCTACCAGTTGCTGGGGGATGAACTGGACGGGCCGCGCGGGCGCATCTACCTGATCAAGCAGGTGCTCGAAGGCGAGCCGATCACCGCCAGCACCCAGCTCCACCTGGACCGCTGCCTGACCTGCCGCAACTGCGAAACCACCTGCCCATCCGGGGTGAAATACCACGACCTGCTGGACATCGGCCGTGCCGTGGTCGAGCAGCAGGTAGCGCGCCCGCTCGGCCAGCGCCTGCTGCGCCAGGGCCTGCGTGCAGTGGTGCCGCGCCCGGCACTGTTCAAGGCGCTGACCCGCAGCGGCCAGGCCCTGCGCCCGCTGCTGCCGGCCACGCTCAAGCGCAAGCTGCCGGCGCACGTCACCCCACCTGGCCAGCGCCCCGCTCTGCGCCATGCACGGCGGGTACTGATGCTCGAGGGCTGCGTGCAGCCGGCCCTGTCACCCAACACCAATGCTGCTGCCGCGCGCCTGCTCGACCGCCTGGGGATCAGCGTGCAAGCGATCCACCAGGCCGGTTGCTGTGGCGCCGTGGACTACCACCTGAACGCCCAGGCACAAGGCCTGCAACGCGCTCGACGCAATATCGACGCCTGGTGGCCGGCCATCGAAGCGGGCGCCGAGGCCATCGTGCAAACCGCCAGCGGCTGCGGCGCGTTTGTCCGTGACTACGGCCACCTGCTGGCGCAAGACCCGCATTACGCCGCCAAGGCTGCACGGGTCAGTGCGCTGTCCCGCGACCTGGTAGAAGTGCTGCGCGATGAACCGGTTGAGCAACTGGGCCTGTGCGCCGAGCAGCGCCTGGCCTTCCACTGCCCGTGCACCCTGCAGCATGCGCTGAAGCTGGGCGGCGCGGTGGAGGCATTGCTGACGCGCCTGGGCTTTACGCTGACTGCGGTGCCCGATGGTCACCTGTGTTGCGGCTCGGCGGGCACCTATTCGCTGACCCAACCTGAACTGTCCCTGCAACTGCGCGATAATCGCCTGAATGCGCTGGAAAGCGGCAAACCGCAAGTCATCGCTACCGCCAACATCGGCTGCCAGACCCACATCGACGGGGCTGGGCGCACGCCGGTACGGCACTGGATCGAAATCGTCGAAGCAGCCTTGAACCCAGAGACCTCCCATGCATAGCAAGCCAGGCCGATGTTGCTCGTGTGCTTGCCTGGGGATTTTGGTTGCCTGTCAGATCGAGCGCCCCCCGCGCGGCGCTTCGCGGCACAAGGCCGCACATCTGTTTCGGGCCAATCATTCCTGTGATATCACCTCTGGCCGCCTTGTTTGTTCCCTTCGACATCGGCATTGCCGCTGCTCTCCATCAATTTCCAGCCATGCACCCAGGGTGCGAGTGCGCAGGTGGCAGGAGTGACTGGCCCGAAACAGATGTGGGAGCGGCCTTGTGCCGCGATGCGCCGCGCGGGCGGCGCTCGATTTGTGCATCACCTCAAAACCCAAGGCATGCACCTGGGCGCCTTCAACAAGACTCGCGCCTTATAAATTACCCCCATCGGAGGAGAATCAGAGATTTCCCACAAGGCTCTCAGATTCGCCCTACTTGCCCGTTCAACCTGAAGAAAACAAGATCGGCATGCGATGACTGTCCAGGGGAAACTCCGCATGCACGTGTACGCCCGCTCCATTGCCGAACTGCGCAACAGCCTGCGCGAAATGCTTGCCCATGACATCAACAACCCCGATGAAGACCCGCACCTGTCGGGGGTGATGTTCTTCTGTGCGACGGATGAGCAGACCCGCTTGTTGATCGAACGCATCGAGCTACTGGCCAGCGCAGTGTTCTTCGACTTGAACGGGCGGGCCATTACCGAGCATATGCGGGCGGCCACAGTGGACGGCGTGTGCATCAAGCGCAACCGCAAGGCGCCAGCGGACGAAACCGTCATACGCATAGCGGTGGCGGACAAGGGCTATATCACCGTGAGCACCGCCCGGCTCTGACCCGTCATTTCTGGGGCTGCTTTGCAGCCCATCGCCGGCGAGCCAGCGCCCACAGGTCTGCGCTGAACCTGAGCATTGTGGGTACCTGTGGGAGCTGGCTTGCCGGCGATTGGGCCGCAAAGCGGCCCCATGCTGTTCCCTGGCCAATCCGCTATCCTGAGCACTCCCCCGCTCCGGACCGCCCCATGGAACTGCACATCCGCCTGGAGGGCCGTAAAGGCCTGGCCGACCAGCTTTACCAGCAATTGCGCGCCGGTATCGACAGCGGCCACCTGGCTGCCGGCACCCAGCTGCCACCTACCCGCCTGCTGGCCGAACAACTGGGCGTTTCGCGCAAGACCGTGGCCGAGGCCTATTCACGCCTGACCTACGACAACCTGCTCAGCGGCGTGGTCGGCCGTGGCACCTTCATCACCCTACGCCAGCCGCTACGCAGCAGCGGAGCAGCTGGCATCCCCCTGGCCGGCGCCGCGGCTCTCGAGCGCTGGCAGCAGCGTGCCACGGTGCTCGCCCAACGCCAACTGCAGACACCCTCGCGCTACGACTTCATCGGCGGCGCTTCAAGCAAGGCACAGTTCCCGTTCGACCAATGGCGCAGTTGCCTGAACTACGCCCTGCGCCGCAGCCAGCGCCACCCCGAACGGCAATTTCCGGCCCAGGGCCTGCCGGAGCTGCGCGAGGCCATTGCCCATCATGTCGCCTACGCCCGTGGCGTACATTGCAGCGCCGCCGACCTGCTGGTGTGCAACGGTGCCCAGCAGGCACTGGACCTGATCGCCCGGGTGCTGGTCGAACCAGGTTGCCAGGTGGCCATGGAAGACCCCGGCTACCCGCCGGCACGGCAACTGTTCCTGGCGCTGGGTGCACGCCTGCAATCGGTACCGGTGGATGCTGAAGGCCTGTGCGTAGAGCAGATCGCCGACGGTACCCGGCTGATCTACGTAACGCCTTCGCACCAGTTCCCGCTGGGCATGCCGATGAGCGAGCCCCGCCGCCACGCCCTGCTGGCGCGGGCTGCCGAGCTGGGGGCGCTGATTATCGAGGACGACTACGACTGCGAATTCCGCTACCACGGGCCGGCCTCGGACGCGCTGCAGCGCCTCGACCGGCATGGCCTGGTGGCTTATGTGGGGACGTTTTCCAAAACCTTGCTGTCCGAGCTGCGCCTGGGTTATGCCGTGTTGCCGCCGGCGGTGCTGCAGGCCGCTTGTGTGGCCAAGCACCTCAGCGACTGGCACAGCCCGACCCTGCTGCAATGGGCGCTGGCGCGTTTCCTTGGCGAGGGCCACCTGAACAGGCACATCCGCCGCTGCCACGACGTCTACAATGCCCGCCGCGAGCGCATCCTGGCACGCCTGGGCGGCGACCTGGCGCCGTGGTTCGACGCCATTCCCGCCAGCGCCGGCTTCCACCTCAGCGCCCTGGCCAAACCCGAGGTCGATGTGGAACTGCTGGCGAACCTCGCGCGCAAGGTGGAAGTCGGCCTGTATTCGCTGGCGCCGTTCTTCAGCGAAGCGCCAGTACGCCCGGGGCTGTTGCTGGGCTTCGGCGCCATCGAACTGCTGGACATCGACCCGGCGCTGGACCGGGTGCGCGATACCCTGCAACGCCTCAGCTGACCGGGGCCGCCTTACCCGCGGCTGGCGGGCGGGCGATCGCCGCCGCATAGCCGCGCGGGTTGAAGCAGGCGGTCACCAGCAACATCGCCAACACCGTCACGGTCAGCAGCGTCCATGAAGCCTGGAAATCGCCACTGACATCGCGCAGCCAGCCGGTGATATACGGCACGATGCCGGTGATGATAAAGCCGATGCCCTGCACGAACGCTGCCAGGCTGCCGGCTTCGGCGGGCGTTTTCAGGTGCTCCAGGGTTAGCGTCAGGCTCTGGCTGAAGCAGGCGCCCAGGCCAAAACCGATCATCGCGACCCACAGCCCCGAAGCCACCGTCGGCGCCAGCAGCAGGCCGAGGAAGCCGGCCAGCTGGATCGCCAGCGCCAACCACAGGCCCGGGCGGCGGTCCGCCCAGCGCCGCAGCAACAACGGTAGCCCCAGCGCGCCGGCCACCTGGAAGATGGTCATCAGGCCGACCAGGTCGGCGCCGCCCTGGGCACTGCCGCCGTGCTCGATGTGGTAGGCCGGCAACCAGGCCACCATGCTGGTGTAGCCGCCATTGATCAGGCCGAAGTACAGCGCCAGCAACCACGCCCGGCGGGTGCCGAACCAGTGCCCGCCTGTGGCCCCCGCCAACTTTGGCGCATCGTGGCGTGGCCGCAGCACGGCCCAGGCCAGCACCGCCAGCACGGCCGGGATCGCCCACAGGCCCAGGCCGGCCTGCCAGTGGCCGAAGTGGCCGCTGATGTGTGGCCCGAGCACTGCCGCCAGGCCGCCGCCAGTCATCAGTGCCGCCGAATACAGGCCCATGGCCCCGGCCAGGCGCCCGGGGAACCAGCGGTTGACCAGCCCCGGCATCATGCCCTGCACCACCGCCACGCCCAAACCGGCCACTACCGCACTGGCAATCAACGCCCAGGCGCTGTCCAGCTGCAGGCGCCACAGGCAGGCCAAGGCAATCGCTGCCAGGCCGCCGAGCATGCCGCCATGCTCGCTGATCCAGCGCCGTAGCCACGGCTGCAACAACGGCATCAGGCCCATGCACAGCACCGGCAGCGCCGTCAGCAGGGCCGCCTGCTGGTAACCCAGGCCGGTGCTGGCACGCATGGGTTCGAGTAACGGGCCGATACTGGTCAGGATCGGTCGCAGGTTCAGTGCCAGCAGGATCACCAGCAACAGGTTCAGTGCAGCGCTCATTGTGAATCGGTTCTCTTCTCGCAAGACCCAGCCATTATCCCGGCTTGGCCGGGCTGGCAGAAATGAAGAGATTGGATGCTTGTCAGTGGCCACCTGAATGCACGATTGGCCTCCCGCTTATGGGCGCAATTGGCTATCGGGGCGGCCCATGCACAGCGCTACAGTAGCGTCATTGCCACCCCACACCTTTTGGAGACTGCCATGCACAACCGTATCGAATGGGCCAAACACGCACCCGAAGCCTACAAAGCCATGGTCGGCCTGGAACAGGCCCTGGCCAAGAGCGGCCTGGACAATTCGCTGCTGGAACTGGTACGCCTGCGCGCCTCGCAGATCAACGGCTGCGCCTACTGCGTCAACTTGCACGCCAACGATGCACGCAAGGCCGGTGAAACCGAAGCACGCCTGCAGACCTTGTGCGTGTGGCAGGAAACGGCCTACTTCACCCCGCGTGAACGTGCGGCGCTGGCCTGGGTCGAGAGCCTGACCCGCCTGCCTGAACAGGGCGCACCACAAGGGCAGTACGAAGCCCTGCAGGAGCACTTCGAGCCGGCCGAAGTGGCCAACCTGACCTTGGCGATTGCCGCCATCAATGCCTGGAACCGCTTTGGGGTCGGGTTTGCCATGGTGCCGGCCTGATCTTCAACTGATTGCCTGTATTGGCCCTATCGCCGGCAAGCCAGCTCCCACAGGTACACCACAGGTGTTCAAATTCTGTGGCGTACCTGTGGGAGCTGGCTTGCCGGCGATAGGGCCAGTACAGGTAAACGCTAACGCCCCGCCAACCGCGCCCGATAGCTCCCCGGACTCTGCCCGGTCCATTTCTTGAACGCCCGGTGAAACGCACTGGGCTCCTGAAACCCCGCCTGTTCGGCTATTTCGGCAATGCTCAGCTCGCCTTCGCGCAAGCGCTCGAAGGCCATCGCCCGGCGCACCTCATCCTTGATCTGCTGGTACGACCGCCCCTCGCGCTCCAGCTGCCGGCGGAACGTACTGGCACTCACCCCCTGCTGCTGTGCCAGCGCGGCCAAGGTCGGCCATTGCCCGTAACGGCGTGCCCGCAGGTGCCGGTACACCTCGGCCACCAGCCCGTTCTGGTTGCGAAAGCGGATCACCAGCCCTTGCGGCGCACTGCGCAAGAAGGTCTTCAAGGCCGCCACGTCCTGCACCACCGGCTGGCGCAGGCAGGCACTGTCGAACTCTACCTCGGTGCGCCCGCTGCCCAGGCGCAGGTCTGGCCCCCACAACAGCAGGTCGTCCTCCTGGGCCGGGCGCGACACTGCCAGCTCGGTGCGGTCTATGGCGATCCGCCGCCCGCCCAGCCAGCACAGCATGCCGACCATCAGCACCAGGTAGGTTTCCTCGGCGTACACCCGGGTCAGCGGGTCGGCGATACTCGACTGCACACTGATCAGCGCCCGCCCACCGCGTAAAGTGAGGCTGCCGCGCAGGTCACGCAGGAACAGGCCAAAGCCACCCATGCACTGGCGCAGGGCCTTCTCCAGGTTGGGTTCGAGAATCAGCCCCCGGCAGATCAGGGCAAAACTGCCCAGCGGCATGCCGTGGCTGTCGAGGCGGAAGAACTCATCGTCCAGGCGTTGGATCAACGCCAGCCACAGTTGCGCGAACGCCTTGGCCGGCACCCGCGCCTGGGGCTGGTCGAGCAGCTGCGGGTCGATGCCCACCGCGCGCAACTGTGCATCACGCTCGGCGGGGCTGTCGCGCAGGGCGTGGAGCATGGCATTGAGAAAGTACACGGCGACCGAATCGCTATCGCGCATGGCGGTTTTCGCTGTCTATGCTGAGTGGCAAAAAGTGCCAGGTTGTTTGAACAGTTCCGGCATAGGCTGCAACAGAGCCTTTGCCTAGACTCGGACCCACTCCGGGACCTTGCCGGCCATTCTCGCAGAGCCGGGCCCGGTCCCGCCATGCCTTCGCAATCGGAGCCTCTATGAGCAGCGCAGAAATCTACGTCGTCAGTGCCGTCCGTTCAGCCATTGGTGGCTTTGGCGGTTCCCTCAAGGACCTGCCGCTGGCCGACCTGGCCACCGCCATTACCCGCGCCGCCATCGAGCGCTCGGGCTTGGCCGCCGAGCAAGTCGGCCATCTGGTGATGGGCACCGTGATTCCTACCGAACCCCGTGACGCCTACTTGGCGCGGGTAGCGGCCATGAACGCCGGCATCCCCAAGGAAACCCCGGCTTTTAACGTTAACCGCCTGTGCGGCTCGGGCCTGCAGGCCATCGTCTCGGCAGCCCAGGGCCTGCTGCTGGGCGATACCGACGTGGCCATTGCCGCTGGCGCCGAATCCATGAGCCGTGGCCCTTACCTGCTGCCGCAAGCGCGCTGGGGCGCACGCATGGGTGACCTGCAAGGCATCGACTACACCGTTGGCGTGCTGCATGACCCGTTCGAGCACTTCCACATGGGCATCACCGCCGAAAACGTCGCGGCCAAACATGGCATCACCCGTGAAATGCAGGACGAACTGGCCCTGACCAGCCAGCGCCGCGCCGCCCGCGCCATTGCCGAAGGCCGCTTCGCCAGCCAGATCGTGCCGGTGGAGCTGAAAACCCGCAAAGGCAGCGTGCAGTTCAGCGTCGATGAACATGTGCGTGGCGACGTGACCGCCGAGCAACTGGCCGGCATGAAGCCGGTGTTCAAGAAAGACGGCACCGTCACCGCCGGCAACGCCAGCGGTATCAACGACGGCGCCGCCGGCCTGGTACTGGCAAGCGGTGACGCCGTGCGCCGCCTGGGCCTGAAGCCGCTGGCCCGCCTGGTCGGCTACGCGCATGCCGGGGTAGAACCCGAGCTGATGGGCCTGGGGCCGATCCCTGCCACCCGCAAGGTGCTGGAAAAGACCGGCCTGAAGGTCCAGGACCTGGACGTGATCGAGTCCAATGAAGCCTTCGCCGCCCAGGCCTGCGCCGTGGCTAGCGAGCTGGGCTTCGACCCGGAAAAGGTCAACCCCAACGGTTCGGGCATTTCCCTCGGCCACCCGGTAGGTGCCACCGGCGCGATCATCGCCACCAAGGCCATCCATGAGCTGCAGCGCATCCAGGGCCGCTATGCCCTGGCCACCATGTGCATCGGCGGCGGCCAAGGCATCGCCATCGTCTTCGAGCGCGTTTGAGGGAGCCTGATGCATGAGCATTGAACAGATCGCCGTGATCGGCGCCGGCACCATGGGCAACGGCATTGCCCAAGTGTGCGCAGTGGCTGGCTACCGGGTGCTGCTGGTGGATGTTTCCGACGCGGCGCTGGAGCGCGGCGTGGCCACCTTGAGCAAGAACCTGGAGCGCCAGGTCAGCAAAGGCACACTTGACGCCGAAGAGGCTGCAGCCGCGAAAACGCGTATCCGCACCAGCACCGACTACAGCCAGCTCGGCACTGCGCAGATGGTGATCGAGGCCGCCACCGAGAACCTGCAGCTGAAGCAGCGCATCCTGCAGCAGGTGGCAGCCAACGTCGCTGCCGACTGCCTGATCGCCACCAACACCTCGTCGCTGTCGGTCACCCAGCTGGCCGCCAGCATCGAGCACCCCGAGCGCTTCATTGGCGTGCACTTCTTCAACCCGGTGCCGATGATGGCGCTGGTCGAGATCATTCGTGGGCTGCAGACCAGCGACAGCACCTACGCCCAGGCGCTGCTGGTCACGGAAAAGGTCGGCAAGACCCCAATCAGCGCCGGCAACCGCCCAGGCTTTGTAGTCAACCGCATCCTGGTGCCGATGATCAACGAAGCGATCTTCGTGCGCCAGGAAGGCCTGGCCAGTGCCGAGGACATCGACACCGGCATGCGCCTGGGCTGCAACCAGCCGATCGGCCCGTTGGCACTGGCCGACCTGATCGGCCTGGACACCTTGCTGGCAATCATGGAGGCCTTCCATGAGGGCTTCAACGACAGCAAGTACCGCCCTGCCCCGCTGCTCAAGGAAATGGTCGCGGCCGGTTGGCTGGGGCGCAAGAGCGGCCGCGGCTTCTTCACTTACTGAGGAACAGGCGCCATGCCCCCGATCAATGCCGCGATGCGCTGTGCCAACTTTGAAGAGCGACGTGACCGGGCCATGGCGCTGTTTGCCGAAAAGGGCTTTGGCCAGGTCAGCATGCGCGAGCTGGCGGCCCATGTCGGGCTGACAGCCGGCTCGCTGTACCATCACTTTCCCAGCAAGCAAGACCTGCTGTTCGACCTGATCGAGGAGCTGTACGAGGAATTGCAGGCCACCCTCGACCAGGGCCGCAGAGCCATGGCACGGGGGACTTCGGCGTTGAGCTGCCTGATTGCCGCGCACTGGCAGCTGCATGCCGAGCGGCCGTTGCAGTTTCGTCTGGCAGAGCGGGATTTCTGTTGCCTGAGCCACGATCAGCAACGGCGCCTGGCCCAGTTGCGTGCGCGTTACGAGGCGGGGCTGCTGCGGCTGATTGCGCCGCAGGCAAAGTTGCAAGGGCAAGCCCTGGTGGCCACGGCGCATGTGGTGGCCACCTTGCTTAACCAGTTGCCGGGGATGTTGCAGGCGCTGCCCGAGGCTCAGGGGGTGGGGTTGATGGAGAGCCTGTTGGTGGGTGGGTTGGAGCGGACCCTGGGTTGATTTGCGCCGCCTTCAAGACATGCACAGATCCTGTAGCAGCGGCCTTGTGTCGCGAAAGGGCCGCGAAGCGGCCCCAGCAAGTTTTGCATTTGCGCTGGTATCCTGGGGCCGCTTCGCGGCCCTTTCGCGACACAAGGCCGCTCCTACCAGGGACCGCACTCCGCCTGAAGAATGGCTTTCAGCGCAGGAGCGTCTGGATCTGCTCGTGCAGGGTATCCAGGTCGAACGGCTTGGCCAGGATCGGTGCCTTGCGGGTGATCGGGCTGCCGGATTCGAGGATCTCTGCCGGGTAGCCACTGATGAAGATCACCTTCAGGTCCGGCCGCAGCTTCACCGCCGGCTCGGCAATCTCCACCCCGGAGACCCCGCCCGGCAAGCGGAAGTCGGTCACCATCAGGTCCAGGTGCGGCTTGCTCGCCAGGATGGCGAACGCTTGTTCACCATCTTCGGCTACCAGCACGTGGTAGCCCTCACCAGCGAGGTAGTCACGCAGAATCATGCGGATCGCCGGTTCATCCTCAACCACCAGCACCACGTCTTGTGCATCTTCACTCATGTTAACGCCTTGAAATACATACAGTTGGCCATCAGACCCCAGGCTCACGCAGAGGTTGCCCGCGCCTGGTCGTTTTGTTGTTCGAATGTAGCCAGTGGCAATTGCAAGGTGAAGGTAGCACCTTTGCCCTCTTCACTGTCCACCAGAATACGCCCGCCATGGGCATGCACGATCTGCTCCGAAATATACAGCCCCAACCCCAGACCACCGCTGGCATGCTGGCTGGCCACCCGTTCGAACTGCTGAAAAATCCGCTGCTGGTTGGCCATGCCAATGCCGATGCCGTGGTCCTGTACCTGCACACAGGCCAGGCCGCCCTGCTCGTACACACGCACCTGCACCGGTTTGCGCTCACCGTAGCGCAAGGCATTGGACAACAGGTTGGCCAGTACTTGCTCAATACGGAATTCGTCCCACTCACCTTGCAATGGCTCGCAGCACTGCAATTCGATATGCGTTTCCAGCGCCATGGCCTGGGCGGTAAAGTTTTCCACCAAGCCACGCACCAGTTGGCTCAGATCGAAGGCTTTAGGCCGTAGCGACAATTTGCCGGTACGGATGCGCGAGACATCAAGCATGTCTTCGATCAGGCGAATCAGGCTATTGATCTGCCGCTCGTCGCGCTCGACCATGGCCTGTAGTTTGTCGCCAGTGAACGCTGCCAGGTTGCCACGTGCCAGGTGCAACTTGCGCAGCTGGGTTTCCAGGATCAGCCCGTTGAGCGGGGTACGCACCTCGTGGGAGACGATCGACATGAAGTCATCGCGCATGCGCACCGCGTGCTCCAGTTCACCGCGAGCCGTCTGCAACTGGGCCAGCAGCACCTCCTGCTCCTGGCGGCTACGCTCCAGCGCCTGCAACTGGCGGTCAAGCACCTTGCGCTGGCGGTACAAATCGACGAACACCGACACCTTGCTCTTCACCGCCAGGGTATCGAGCGGCTTGTGCAGGAAGTCCACCGCCCCGCTTTCGTAACCCTTGAAGGCGTAGTTCATCTCGCGCCCGGCGGCGGTGACGAAGACGATCGGGATGTTGCGGGTCTTTTCCGTGCCGCGCATCAGTTCGGCCAGTTCAAAGCCGTTCATGCCCGGCATCTGTACATCGAGAATGGCCAAGGCAAACTCGTGTTCGAGCAACAGCGACAATGCGGCCTCGGCAGACTGGGCCTGGTGCACCTCGCGGTCTTCGCCCTGGATCAGGGCGTCGAGGGCCAGCAGGTTTTCCGGCAGGTCGTCGACGATCAGCAGTTTGGCGATGGTGTGGCTTAGCATGCGCTAGGCTCCAGGGCAGCGAGCAACCGCTCGACGCCACTCAGGGTAAGAATATGGTCAGGCTGATGCAGGGCCAGGGCGGCCTCGGGCATCAGCGCAACCTGTGCGTCGCGGGGGTCCTGGACGATGGTCCGGCCGCCGCTGTTCTTGATGTAGGCAAGCCCTTGGGCGCCGTCTTCGTTGGCACCGGTGAGCAACACGCCAAGCAGGCCGGCGCCATAGGCATCGGCCGCGGAAATGAACAGGTAGTCGATGGCCGGCCGGGAAAAATGCACCGGCGGTTCCTGACTCAGCGACAGGGTGAAGTCACGCTCCACCGACAGGTGGTAACCCGGCCCGGCCACGTATATCTGCCCGGGTTGGATCGTCTGTTTGTCCCGCGCCTCGCTCACCGGACGGTGCAGGCGCCGCTGCAGCACCTCGGCCAGCTGGCTGTGGCGGTCATCCGGCAGGTGCAGTACACACAGCACCGGGATGGCGAAGCTTTCCGGCAACCCGCCCAGTACGGTAAACAGCGCCGTCACGCCACCAGCCGAGGCACCGATCACCACCGCGTGCACGCCGTTCATGATTTGCGATAGATCCGTTCAGGCTTGACCAGCGGCTCGAAACGCTCGCTGTAAGCGGAAAAATCCACCGACTCCTTGCTGCCCAGCACCAGGAAGCCACGATGGCACAGCGACTCATGGAACAAGCCAAAGGCACGGTCTTGCAGTTCCTTGTTGAAGTAGATCAGCACATTGCGGCACGACACCAGCTGGGTTTCGGAAAACACGCTGTCGGTAGCCAGGCTGTGGTCGGCAAACGTCACGTTGTCGCGCAGGGTGCTGTCCATGATCGCGTTGCCGTAGGCTGCCGTGTAGTACTCGGCAAAGTCTCGGCGCCCGCCGGCGATACGATAGTTTTCGGCGTACTCGCGCATGCTCTGCATCGAGTAGATACCCTGCTTGGCCTTGTCCAGCGAGTGCGGGTTGATGTCGGTGGCATAGATGATGGTGCGCTCCAGCAGGCCTTCCTCGCGCAGCAGGATGGCCATCGAGTACACCTCTTCGCCCGTGCTGCAGCCAGCAATCCACACCTTGATGGACGGCCAGGTGCGCAGCAGCGGCACCACTTCGTTGCGCAGTGCCAGGAAGTGCCCCGGGTCGCGGAACATCTCGCTGACGGGGATGGTCAGGTACTGCAGCAACTGCATGAACATGCCCGGGTCGTGCAGCACGCGCTCCTGCAGCGCCGATACCGTCAGGCAGTCGAACTGGCGCAGCGCATGCAGGATCCGGCGCTTGATCGAAGCGCCGGAATAGTTGCGGAAATCGTAGCTGTACTTGAGGTAGATGGCCTCGATCAGCAAGCGGATTTCGATGTCGGTGTTACGTTCGCTAGTCAAATTCGCTCCAGTTGCGGCAGCCAGACACGGATCAGCGAGAACAAGCGGTCCAGGTCGATTGGTTTGGCCAGGTAATCATTGGCACCGGCCTGCAGGCAACGCTGCTGGTCATCCTTCATCGCCTTGGCGGTCACGGCAATGATCGGCAGCTTGCGCCAGCGCGCTTGCTGGCGAATCAGCCGGGTAGCTTCGAAGCCGTCCATTTCCGGCATCATCACGTCCATCAGCACCAGGTCGATGTCGTCATGCTGCTCCAGGCGCTCGATGGCCTCGCGGCCGTTACGGCCGATCTCGACGATCGCACCCTTGTGCTCCAGCGCGCTGGTCAAGGCGAAGATATTGCGCACGTCATCATCCACCAGCAGCACCTTGCGCCCTTCGAACACCTTGTCGCGGCTACGCGCGGTCTTGAGCATGCGCTGGCGTTCGTTGGACAACTGCGATTCAACCTTGTGCAGGAACAGCGTCACTTCGTCGAGCAGGCGCTCGGGTGAGCGGGCGCCCTTGATGATGATCGAGCGCGAGTACTTGAGCAGGTCGGCTTCTTCTTCGCGGGTGAGGTTGCGCCCGGTATACACGATCACCGGCGGGAAGGCGCGGATATCTTCGGCAGTCATGCGTTTGAGCAGCTCGTTGCCGAGCATGTCCGGCAGCTTGAGGTCGATGATCATGCAGTCGTAGATGTTTTCACGCAGCAGCGCCAGCGCATCCTGGGCCATGCCCACGGCGGTGATCTCGACGTCGTCATCGCCGATCAGGCGGGCAATGCTCTCGCGCTGCAGGTCGTCGTCTTCCACCAGCAGAATGTGCTTGAGCTTCTGCGTCAGCTTGGCCTCCAGGCGGGCGAACACTTCCTTCAATTCTTCGCGGCTGGTGGGTTTGACCGCGTAGCCGACGGCGCCCATGTGCATGGCGGCTTCGACGCGGTCCTCGACAGAAATGATATGCACCGGAATGTGCCGGGTATTGGCCTGCTCCTTGAGGCGTTGCAGCACGGTGAGGCCGGAATGATCCGGCAGGCGCATGTCCAGCAGGATCGCATCGGGGATGTACTGGGCAGCCAGTTCGAAGCCTTCGTCGGCCCCATGCGCCACCAGGCAGCTGTAGCCCAGCTCATGGGCCAGGTCGAAGAGAATGCGAGCGAAGTTCGGTTCGTCTTCGATCACCAGAATGCAGCGGTTGCCGAAGGGTGCCCGTTCGCGGTCGTCGGCAAAGGTCTGCACAGGGCGCTTCGGCGCGGCCACCGCCGACACTTGCGGCACCGGTGGCAGTGCATCGACGGCCGGGCGCAGGCTAAGGGGCTCGACGTCCTGCGTCAGGTTCTCGTAGCGCTCCGGCAATACCAGGCTGAACACGCTGCCCTGCCCCGGGCTGCTGTCGACGCTGATGTGCCCGCCCAGCAAATGGGCGAGGTCGCGGGAGATCGACAGACCCAGGCCGGTACCGCCATAGCGACGATTGCTGGTGCCATCGACCTGGTGGAAGGCCCCGAATATAGCCTGCTGCTGGTCGGCGGCAATACCAATGCCGGAATCACGCACGGCAAACACGATGCCGCTGCCAGGCTGGTAGCCGATGTTCAGGCTGACCTGACCACGTTCGGTGAACTTGATAGCGTTGGACAGCAGGTTCTTGAGAATCTGCTCCAGGCGCTGGCGGTCGGTGAACAGGGTAGCCGGCACCTGCGCTTCGGCAGTCACCTCGAAAGCCAGGCCCTTGTGCCCGGCCAACGGCTGGAACATGCCGCGCAGGCCTTCGACCAGGCGTGCCAATTGCGTCGTCTCGGGCCGCACTTCAAGCTTGCCGGCCTCAACCTTGGCGATGTCGAGGATATCGTTGATCAGGTTGAGCAGATCGTTGCCGGCCGAGTAGATCGACTCGGCAAACTTCACCTGTTCGCCGCTGAGGTTGCCTTCAGCGTTCTCCGCCAGCAGCTTCGCCAGAATCAGCGAGCTGTTCAGCGGCGTGCGCAACTCGTGGGACATGTTGGCCAGGAATTCGGACTTGTACTTGCTCGAACGCTGCAGTTCATCCGCGCGTGCCTGCAGCTCTTCCTGGGCCTGGACCAGTTCGTCGTTCTTGCGGTCCAGCGCCTCGGTGCGCTCGGACAGCTGCTCGTTGGTCTGCTCCAGCTCAGCCTGCTGGGTCTCCAGGTGGGCCTGGGACTCCTTGAGCACGCGGGACTGCTCTTCCAGCTCTTCGTTGGCGGTTTTCAGTTCTTCCTGCTGCACCTGCAGCTCTTCGTTCAGCTGCTGGGTTTCGGCCAGCACTTCCTGCAAGCGCTGGCGGTAACGGGCGCTTTCAATGGCGATACCGACGTTATCCTCCACCCGCTGCAGCAGTTCACCGTCGCGGTCTTGCAACGCACGCAGGAAGCCCAGCTCCAGCACGCCGTTGATCTGCCCGCCATCGCTGGCCGGCATCACCAGGGCACTGCGGGGCAGCCCCTTGCCCAGACCGGAGCTAAGGTGGAAGTAGCTCTCTGGCAGTTCATCCAGGCGCAGTATTCGGTCTTCGCGTACCGCCTGGCCCAACAGGCCTTCGTGATCGCCCAGTACCTGCTCGCGGGCCATTTGCTCGGCATCCAGGCCATAGCTGGCCACGCGTACCAGTCGGCCATGCTCGTCACGTACGTACAGCGCCCCGACCACACTGCCCAGGTAGCTGGCGAAGAAGCGCAGGATGTTGTCGCCGAGCATGGGCAGGGTCAACTGGCCCAGCACCTGTTCGGCCAACTGGGTTTGCCCGTTGCGCAGCCAGGCCTGGTGCTCCAGTCGCTCGGCCGAACGCTGTTGGGCCTGGAGGTTTTCGTCGTAGCTGCCAGACAACGCCAACAGGTCGCGCCGCCCGAGGTAGGCCAACAAGGCGCTCAGGCCGACGATGAACAACACGAAGGCCGAAATCGCCGTAACGGTGACAGTGCTGACCTTGTCGTTGCGGGCCATGCGCAGTTGCTGTTCGGTGCCGATGAGGTTGTCGAATTCTTTGCGTATCTCATCTGTCAGGCGCTTGCCGCGGCCATTGCCGATCAGCTCCCGATAGGCACCATCATTGCGGCGCAGATCAATCATGTTGCTGCCAAATTCGTTCCACGCTTGTTGCAACGCAACCAGCCTGTCGATGCGGTCGACTTGCTGCGGGTTGTCCTCAACCATGCCACGCAGGCTTTGCAGGCTACTGAGAATACGCGGTTTGGCCACCTCGTAGGGGTCGAGGAAACGCTCGTCACCGGTCAGCAGGAAGCCGCGCATGCCGGTTTCCAGGTCGATCGACAGCTTGACCGTTTCGTTGGCAGTGCCGATCACCCGGTCGGTGTGCTCGACCCATTGCATGGCCGAGAGCAGGTAGTTGATCACCGCGACAAAGGCCACGGCGCCCAACAGGCCGACCCCCAGGGGAAGGCCGATATTGCGGCTCAACAGCTTGCGAAAGCTTCGCTGGTCCATCGAGGCTGCTTGAATCATGAGAAAACGCCCGAGCAAAAAAAGTGCATTGAATAGGGTGGCGGATCAGTCGTTGTTGTTATCTGCCACTGCGCCGTCCTGAAAAGCGAGTCTAACCAGCTTTACCGGCTCTGGCAGGGCATTTAGCCAGTATTTGAAGGTTGGGTTCGAGAATCGTTCCATCTATTTGCCGGTATCGGTATCCTCGGGAACTTATGCTGGCGCCTTGTGCACAGACTTAGAACATTCATTAGCACAGGATCGCAACCATGCACCTTCTGGTAGTCGAAGACGACGACATCGTACGCATGCTGATGGTCGAAGTGCTCGACGAGCTGGGCTATACGGTCATTGAGGCAGAAGATGCCAGCGCAGCGTTGCGCATACTCGAAAACCCGGACCAGCCCTTGGCCTTGATGATGACCGACGTGGGGCTGCCGGACATGCGCGGCGAAGCGCTGGCGGGCAAAGCGCGCGAACTGCGGCCGCTGTTGCCGGTGCTGTTTGCCAGTGGTTATGCCGACAGCTTCAATGTGCCCGAGGGCATGCACCTGATCGGCAAGCCGTTCAGTATCGACCAGCTGCGGGACAAGGTGGTGGCCATTCTGGGTAACCCTTGAGATCGCAGCGCCTGCTTCGCGGGTAAACCCGCTCCCACAGGATTCCCACAAAATTCAAGGTGGTGATTTACCTGGGGGAGCGGGTTCACCCGCGAAGAGGCCGGCACAGGCCTGAACTCACTAAAGCTCCCTGCGCAACAGGTAGGTATCCATGATCCACCCCTTGCGCGCCCGCACCCGCTCACGCACCTCCAGGATCTGCGCTTTCACCGCCGCCAAAGGCCCGGCAATCAGCACCTCATCTTCAGTCCCCAGATAAGCGCCCCAGTAAATCATCAGCCCTGGGTCATCCAGCTGGGCAAACGTGCACCGCCCATCAAGCATCACCACGACATTGTCGATACCCCCCTGCTCGACCAGGCGCCGCCCAGGCAGCACGGTCAGTGGTTCGCCAATACGGTTCAACGCCACCTGGTGCCGCGCCGCCAACGCCTGCACGCTACTGATACCCGGGATCACCTGCAGGCGCAGCGCTACGCCGCGTTCGCGGACCAGGCCAAGAATACGCAAGGTGCTGTCATACAGCGTGGGTTCGCCCCACAGCAGAAAAGCGCCGGTTTCACCGCCGCCCATTTCCTGCTCGATCAGTTGGGCATACAGCGCCGCCCGCTGGCGGTGCCAGTCCTGCACTGCGCCCAGGTAGTCGTCTGCCTGGTGATCGCGCAGCGGGTCGGCCACTTGCACCAGCCGATAGCCGCCCTCGGGGCGGTAGCGTTGCAGGATGGCTTTGCGCAGGCGCACCAGCTCGTCCTTGTCGCCGCCCTTGTCGAGCACGAAGAACACACTGGCACTGCGCAACGCGTCGACGGCCTCATAAGTGACCTGACGCGGATCACCCGGGCCGATGCCGATCAACATCAGGTTTTTCATTGCCCTGCCCATTGCCCTGCCCTTCGCCAAAAACTAGCCGCCATTGTCAGGCGGCTGCCAGTCATTGGCAAAGCGACCGGTTAGAAGATCGAGAAGTTGTAACTGACAATCACCCGGGTCTCGTCCATGTCACGCGCCCACTGTTCATAGTTGCTGCGATACGTGGAATTACGCAGGCGCACGCTGACGTCCTTGAACGTGCCACTTTGCACCTGGTACTTGAACTCGGTGTCGCGTTCCCATTCCTTGCCTTCGGCATTGCTGCCCGGCACCTTGATGTTGTCACCGTTGATGTAACGGGTGAAGAAGGTCAGGCCGGGAACACCCAGGGCCTTGAAGTCATAGTCATAGCGCACTTGCCAGGAGCGTTCCTGTGCGGCGGCGAAGTCGTTGACCTGGGCGTAGTTGACCAGGTACGGGTTGCTGCCATCCAGGTACGGCATGGCACTGTCGCCATACATGCGCTGCCAGCCGGCACTGATCTTGTGGCCGCCCAGGCTGTAGCCGAGCATGCCGCTGAACGCGCGGTGGTCGATGGCGCCAGCGCGGGCATTGCCGATGTCATCGCTCTTGATCAGGCGCAGGTCGGCCGACAGGCTACCCACCGCCAATGGCTGGCTGGCCACCAGGCCGAGGAAGTGCTGGCGGTAGATGTTCTCCAGCTTGGCTACCTGGTATTGGGCACTGAAGCGCTCGTTGAAGCGGTAATCGACACCGGCCAGGTCGAAGTGGTCGGCTTCGGTGTCGCAGGCATAGCGCTTGTTCTTGCAGTGCACGCGAATGTCCTGGCGGTCGGTGGAGTCCCGCGCGGTGTATTTATCCAGGCGTGCCAGGGTGAACTTAAGGTCGTGCAGTTCTTCGGAGGTGAGCATCGCGCCATGGAACATGGTCGGCAGCAGGCGACCATCGTTGTACTTGAGCAGCGGTACATCCGGCATCATCGAACCGTACTTGAGCACGGTGCTGGAAACCTTGACCTTGGCTGCCAGGCCCATCTTGGCGTACTGGTCGGCCGAGTGCCGCGGGTCGCGGCCGGAAGATGGCAGCAAACCACTGTTACTGTCGGCCGGGCTGGAATCCAGTTTGAAACCGAACATGCCCAGTGCGTCCACACCAAAACCGACCGGGCCCTGGGTATAACCCGACTGTACATTGAGAATGAAGCCTTGCGCCCACTCTTCGCGCTTGGACGCACCCTGGCCGGAACTGCTGTGGCCGTCACGGAAATCCCGGTTGAAATAGACATTGCGCGCTTCGAGCTTGGCGCTGCTGTCTTCAAGAAAACCGGCGGCCTGGGCATTGACGCCGGCACACATCAGGAACAGGCCGGCAACACGACGCCCGGGGGCGAGGGGAAAAGGGGCAAACATGGGAGGAAACATCCACAATCAAGGCGAGTTAACAACCCGTGGCACGCGCTGGGCCACGGTACTGCGTCAAGGCCGAACAAATAGCCGGCCATCATCTGAAATTGTCGCGCACAGGCTCTGGCACGGGCCATTGGACCATGGTCTAAGCGGCGCGTGGGGCCGCGTTGGAAAAGGGGCGAAACACCGCACACAAAACTAGGAAAGTTCCCAGCTTACTTACAAAAAGTTAGCAGTTTACCCAGTAGCCATGAATGACTACACTCGATATCAGCGAACAGCGGAACCCACCCGCGTGGCCGGCGTTTTTTACTCTTCTTCAATGTTCGTCACGCCCTGCCACGACCGACGTACAGGAGTGATTACAGTGTCCAGACTTGCAGAGTTTCGTGCTGCCGAAAAAGCGCTCCAGGAACAGATGGCGCAACTGGAAGCGTTGAAAAAGGATGCCGGCCTCAAACGCGAAATCGAATTCGAGCAGAAACTAGTCGGCCTGATGAAAAGCTATGACAAGAGCCTGCGCGATATCATCGCCATTCTCGACCCCAAGGCTGTGGCTCGCGTTTCCAGCGCGGCCCCCAAGCAGCAGCGCCGCCCGCGCGTCGTCAAGGTTTATACCCATCCGGACACGGGCGAACGGATCGAGACCAAAGGCGGCAACCACCGCGGGCTCAAGGCCTGGAAAGAAAAATATGGCGCCGCCACGGTGGAAAGCTGGGTTCGCTGATGAAACATCAACGCCTGCTTCACACTTTTTTCACAAGGGCTGGCTCAGTATCGAGGCAGCTAAAGGACTAGCGACCCCATCACGCGCCCGCACATGCGGGCCTCTAATTCCAGCGCCCTGCCTTGTGCAGGGCGCTTTCATTTGCGCAATCGACGCACTGCCGTATCATGGCCAGCCTGTCTGTTTTGCCGGTGCCCTGCACCCGGCCCCGTCTCAGGAGTTACCATGAGCCTGCATGATCTGCAAACCCTGCCTGGCGTTACCGCGCAACCCGATGCCGCCACCGCCCAGTTCGTCTTCAACCACACCATGCTGCGGGTCAAGGACATCGAGAAGTCGCTGGACTTCTATACCCGCGTGCTGGGCTTCAGCCTGGTAGACAAGCGTGACTTCCCCGAAGCCGCTTTCAGCCTGTACTTCCTGGCCCTGGTCGACCCGGCGCAAATCCCTGCCGATGACACGGGGCGTCATCAGTGGATGAAGTCGATTCCTGGGGTACTGGAGCTGACCCACAACCACGGCACTGAAAACGATGCGGAATTTGCCTACCACAACGGCAACACCGACCCGCGCGGCTTCGGCCACATCTGCATTTCGGTGCCAGACGTGCGTGCGGCCTGTGCACGCTTCGAAGCACTGGAAGTACCCTTCCAGAAACGCCTGCAGGACGGGCGCATGAACCACTTGGCGTTCGTCAAGGACCCGGACGGCTATTGGGTCGAAGTGATTCAGCCCACCGAGCTAAAAGGCTAGGCGTTCGTCGGGCCGGGAACTCCCGGCCCCTTGCTGTGGTATATGAAGGTAACTGCTTCACATGCCACAGCGAGGTAAGGACGATGCAATCTCTTCACTGTGAATACCGCGAGCACACTATCACCGCCAGCGTGATGCCCCACCCCGAGTCCCCGCTGCCCTACGCCGCAGGCTGCCTGATCACCGCCCCGGACGGGCACACCAGCAGGCGCATGGCGATGCCGATGAAGTTCTTCTCCGACCTTGATAATGCGCAGCATGTGTCGCTGGCCCATGGCCGGGCGCTGGTTGACCAGCAGCTGGATGATGGGCGCAAGGTGTTCTGATCCTGGTATAAGCCTGTGCGGGCCTATTCGCGGGTAAACCCGCTTCTACAACGACCGCGACTGATCGCACAATTGTTGTAGGAGCGGGTTTACCCGCGAATAGGCCCGCACAGGCGTAATCAGATATCCCGCGCGAACGCCACCGCCTCGTCCACCTGCGCCTGCGTCGGCCTTACCCCGGTATACAGCACGAACTGCTCCAGCGCCTGCAGCGCAATCACCTCAAGCCCGGTAATCACCGGCTTGCCCAGCGCCTGCGCGCGGCGTATCAATGGCGTCTGCGCCGGCATCGCCACAACATCGAACACCCGCTCCGCCGCCGTAATGGCGTTCTCGGAAAACGCCAGTTCATTGGCCTCCGGCCCACCCCCCATGCCGATAGGCGTCACGTTCACCAGCATCGGCGGGCAAACATCGCCCAGTTCCGCCACCCAGCGATACCCGCAAACATCCGCCAGCTGCCGCCCAGCCTGTTCGTTACGCGCAACGATGATGCCTTCAGCAAACCCGGCATCGCGCAGGGCACTGGCCACCGCCTTGGCCATGCCACCACTGCCACGCAGGGCAAAGGCGGTAGCCGGGTCAACCTGGTGCTGCGCCAGCAACTGGCGCACCGCCAGGTAATCCGTGTTGTAGGCTTTCAACCGGCCCTCGTTGTTGACCAGGGTATTGACCGACTCGATGGCGGCCGCCGAGGGGTCGACTTCATCGACCAGGGCCATGCACGCTTCCTTGTACGGCATCGACACCCCGCAGCCGCGAATACCCAGGGCACGTATGCCCGCCACCGCCGCCGGCAGGTCATCGGTGCGCATGGCCTTGTAGTAGAAGTCCAGGCCCAACTGCTGATACAGGTGGTTGTGAAAGCGTACGCCGAACGTGCCGGGGCGGCCTGTCAAGGAGATGCACAGCACGGTGTCCCTGCTGGGAGTTGTCGACATAACCTGCTCCTTTGTCATAACTGAAACGTTTGTGCAGCGTAACAGAGGCAACCACTGGTCGTCCCTTACACAACCTTTACCGTTCCCCTGTGCTCAGTTGACAGAGCCCGGAGTCATACTAGTAACACCCCACTCCAGGGGGTTTTCCTAAGAGGTTGCCCATGAACCGTCTCATACCCGGAATCGCCCTGCTGGTCGGTGCCTTGGCCATCAGCGGGCCCGCTGCCGCTCACGGTTATGGCGGCCATGGGGGTGGGGGGTACGGGCCTGGGCCGCTGCTGGGGGCGGCCGTGGTTGGCGCTGTGGTCGGGGCAACGGTTTATGGCGGGCATGACCGTACCGTGTATGTCGAACGCCAGCCGGTCTATTACCCGCCGCAGCCGGTGTACGTGCAACCGCCCCCGCAGCCGGTTTACTACCAGCCGTACTATGCACCGGCCCCGCCACCCCCGGGTTACCGCGCCTACTATGCGCCACCGCCGGTGTACTACGGCCCGCCACGTTAGTAAGGGTTGATAGAACTAATGACCACTATCGACAACGTTGATTTCAAACCGCTGCGGCCGCTGGGTATCGTAGCGCCATGTTTTACAGGAGGTCCACATGGCCACTATCCAGATCATGTCCGTTGTCGGCAGCGCCGTCCCCGTTTCATTGCGTGAACAAGGCCTGCTGGCGTGCTGGTACCTGGTGCGCAACGGCGAAGCCGTGAGCGGGCCGATGCCAAGCCTTGCCTCGGCCCAGGCCCTGGTTGAACAGTTACAGCCAGGTACCCTGGTTGCCTGACCCGAATTTGTTGTGCGTTGCTCCCTACGCCCTTATGGCCCGCCAAACTGGCGGGCTTTTTTTTGGGCGGTCAGCGCAATGACCTTGCCTTGCAGCCGGCCTACGCTGAGCACCAGTTCGTTGCGCTCCCTGGCCAGTTGGTCAGCCTTGGTTTCCGCCTCTTTACGGGCAGTGCGCTCGATATCGAGCAGTTCAGTCAGGCGCCGGACTACCGCAATGTCTGCACTGTCCATTGCACGGTCTGCCGCATCCCTGGACAGCCATTTGCGCAGCCACAGAAATGCACCCAGCAACACGGTGCCCGTTCCACCCAGCCAAGTGACGGTGCCCGGGCCGAGGTCAGTCGGATCCATGTAAACCTCATTCCTCAAGGTGATGGGGTAATCCGCAGAAAATGGTCTCGGCGGCTTTTCTTCTTCTCAGCATTAATTTAGCCTTACGCTAATATAACCTCAAGGGTAAATTTAGCCATGCGCACATTTAGCAGCAAGCTAAACACTGGCATGCTTCGCCCTATGGACATCTATGAAATTCGCAAGCACAACCTGGTCAAGCTGATTGGCGGCCAGCGTAAAGGATCCTGCGCTGAGCGCTGGGGGATGGCGCCTGCACACTTGAGCCAGATCCTTTCAGACAAGACCGCGAAAAACCTGGGCGATGACGTAGCCAGGCGCATCGAGGGCATCGAAGGCTTGCCGCGCGGCTGGTTCGACGCGCTTGCAGCAGGCGAACATGTGCAAGCTGTGGTCGAGCCCACCGATAGCAGGCAGTCTGCGGCGGAACTGGTCAGGCAGATGTTGGCCAGAAGTGGCAAAGGTATACCTGAAGAAACCCGGCAAAGGTTGCTGGCTGCTGCCGAGGAGCCGGCCGACGCTGTACTGGTCAAGGCGGACCTCGCCCGCCCCGGCCTGGTCGGAGACGAAGTCTGGATCGCCCACTACGATGTGCGGGCAGCCATGGGCGGCGGCCAGATCCCTCACGACTACCCGGAAATGTTCAAGGATGTTCGCATCAGCCCGAGCCACCTGCGCGAACTGGGCGTGGAGTTCAGTGAGCACCACCACCTGAAAATGGTAACCGGCTGGGGCCAGTCGATGGAGCCGACCATCAAGCATCGCGACCCGCTGATCGTCGACGTCAGCATCCGCGAGTTCGTCGGCGACGGCATCTACTTCTTCTCCTGGGGCGACCACATCTACATCAAGCGCCTGCAGATCGCAGATGAAGACCATTTCGAGATGATTTCCGACAACTCGCGGCACAAGGACCGCATGATTCGCCGGGAAGAAACCTACATCCAGGCCAGGGTGCTGCTGGTATGGAACGCCCACCTGGTGTGAAGCGTATGCCGCCCATGCCGACGAGCTTTTACTGATGCTCAGAAGGGTGCCGCTTCCTCGACCTGCCCTGCACTGCCCTGCTCGACGATAAAGTCGTCGCGCTGCTCCACGCTGCTGCGTTCCCAGCGCACCATCACGCTCTCATCGTCGTTGAAGGTCAGCTCCAGCTCGGGCGTTTCCGACAGCAAGCCCATCACCTCTTCCCATTCCGCATCACCGTCGCTGTCCAGGCGATGCACCCTGACCCAGCGCTGCGTCTGTGCCACCGGGTGGTTGATCATCGACGACACGCGCAGGCTAAGCCGCTCTATTCCGGTCATCTCCTGGCGATGCTGGGCTGCCGGCTTCATCTGCATAGACATATTCTTACCCTGATAGCTGTATATTCGTACAGTACTTACTGAAAGCTTATCTCACCGGCAAATCCAGCGTAAAGCCCCAACACGGAAAAATTTCGCCAGCAGATAATGTAATGCAGGAGAAAATTTAGCTCATCGCTATTGACTTCGATTTAGCTTGTGGCTAATTTTTGTCAGGCAGCCACCTGCACGGCTGCCAGAGCAACCCGTCAACAAGGCTCACTTTTTGTCAGGAGTTTTCCATGGCCGTAGATATCAGCAATCTCACCCTCGCCACCCCGGTGGCCGTATCTTCAACCAACCCCGTGGCGCTCGAGCTCAACGGCGCCGAAGCGATTGCCCGCTTTCCGAGCGTAGTCAAAATACTCAGTGACGGTTCGATCCAGCTCTCTGCCCCCACTAAAGGCGCGTCGAGCAAAAGCACTCATCGAACCCGCTGCGAGTGGACCGAAACCCAGGACTGGATGCTGGCCAGTGCCCAGGACCACTGGAACCGCCAAACCATGGCGCTGACCAAGGTCAACGCAGCACAGAAGGTGGTCATTGCCCAGATGCACGTACGCGGCGACGACAGCCCGCCGGTGAAAGTGTTCTGGAAGAAGGGCGACATCACCCTGGGCTTTCGAGCAACCTACAACCAGGCCGACCCGGTCAACTCGACGGTGCTGAAGGGCGTACCGCTGGGGGCGATTTTCAATGTCAGCATTCACGTCACTGGCCAGGGCCTGGTTACGGTGACAGCCACCTGCAATGGGCAGACCGGCGCGTCGGGCGAACTGCAACTCGACAGCAGCTGGGCATCGCGGCGGTTCGAGTTCCATGGTGGGGTCTACAACCAGGTCGACTACAGCGATGCAACGCCCGCCGATGACGGCTCGATCTGCATCATCAGTGAACTCTCGCTGGTCCATGGCTGAGCGTTGAGTACCGGCAAGGCGCCCCGATGCCCTGCGGCGAAATGCAGGCTGCATCGGGATGCCGGCTGGCCGGGTGCGCATGGCCGGCAGGCGTGACACGCCATTGATCAGTCCCGATGCGTCATATTGTCCCGCGGATCATCTGCAAGCGGTCCCGCCCGGCCTCGGTGATGGCATTTTCCCCTTCATCCCTGAGGCGATAACGACCCGACACCATCCTGGTGATCGAGAACCTGACCAGCCCGCTTCTGGACAGGGCCTCGCCCACCTCGAAGCTCATGGCCTGTTCCAGGTCGAAAAGCTTGATCTCTCCGATTTTGAAGCGGGTAAACGCCACCAAGGCTGTATCCAGTTCTTGCTGGCTGATCTCACGTGCGCGTTGCATCAGACCTCCCAGGTCATAAGCGCCCCGGTCCATGGGCTTGAAGGCAACGAACCGGGCGGTTTGTCGAAGGCGGACCGTACTATGACGCGGTCGAGGTCGCTACTGGGTTTCCATCCACACTGGATGGGTGGGCAGGTGAGGCGGCGACAGGCCAGAGAGGCACGGGGCTGAACCGCGAGCGCCTGGCAAACGGTTCATGGCCTTTGTTATCAACCACGGCAAATGATGGCAAGGTGACACCTGTTTGATATCCTGCGGTTTCTCGAAGGAGGATACAAACAATGGCACGCAAGGGAAAAACACTGAGCAGAACGCTGCGCAAAGAATACACGAAGGGTTTAGCGCTGCCCAAAAGCCTGTTCTTTCTGGACGATGTAAAATACACAGCTGTTGCAGAAGTTGTCCTCGAAGGGAAGGACACGCCAAAAACATTGGTAGAATTTACGCCTGCTCAATTAAAAGCGCTTATGGAGAAAAAGATCTATCACTTCGGTGGAGGCGTTCACGCAAACCTGAACAAGAAAGGGGGCTATGGCATTTACAAAAAGCCGCCAAAACCCAAGCCGCCATCGGAGCAAATGGCAGAAGCGAATCGAGTGATGCAGGAGCAGAAATCAAAGATCGAGGCTCTGAACGAAAGTGAAGAGCGGTCCCAGCGCTCGATAAGATCAACAACCAATCAGGTACGCCAGATCGAGCAGCGGGCCTCTGATCTGGAACGGGACCTGGCTGAAAGCCGAAAAATCTACAAATCGGTGCTTGATGAAAATCGAAAACTCAAGGAAAGAATTGATCAGTTGCAGGGTAAAGAAGGCCGAATGACGACCTCGACAGATAAACAAGTCAATTCAATGGATCCGAGCCCATACAAGCATCGGCTTCCAGGCAGCCATGGATGAAACCGTGACGACCAGATGCCTGAGCAACTGGTCCTGCTCAGGCTTCGGAAATGGATACAAAAAACGCTACAGGATTAAATTTCGTTCACCTTGCGCCCTTTAGTCATAAGGCATTCGACAGCAATTCGGCCATACTCCAGAATGCAGCGGTTTAGGGGGAAAACCCTTGCACAGCCAACGACATACCAACCTTTAGTGAGCCTCAACGTGAAAACATCCCTGTCCATCCTCAGCCTGCTGCTGTTGCTCACAGGTACCGCGACCCTTCCGTCGACCGCTGCTGCACAACCCCCGGCCCAGGTGCAACGAGACCCTTCCAAACTGCACCTGGCTTCAGGCAGCGCCCTGCTGATCGACCTGAATACCAACCAGGAACTGTATTCGAACCATGCCGACCGCGTGGTGCCGATCGCCTCGGTGACCAAACTGATGACGGCGATGGTGGTGCTGGATGCCAAGCTACCCATGGATGAGATGCTCACCATGACCATTGCCAACAACCCGGAAATGAAAGGCGTGTATTCGCGCGTGCGCCTGGGCAGCCAGCTGGACCGCCGCGAAACCCTGCTGATTACCCTGATGTCGTCGGAAAACCGTGCGGCCAACAGCCTGGCCAACGCCTACCCGGGTGGCTACCCGGCGTTCATCAAGGCGATGAACGCCAAGGCCCGCAGCCTGGGCATGGCGCACACCCGCTACGTCGAACCGACCGGCCTGTCGACGCAGAACGTGTCTACCGCCCGCGACCTGTCCAAGCTGCTGATGGCTTCGCGCAAGTACCCGATGCTGAGCGAGCTGTCGACCACCCGCGAGAAGACCGTGGCCTTCCGCAAGCCCAACTACACGCTGGGCTTCCGTAACACCGACCATTTGGTGAACAAGAGCAACTGGGACATCAAGCTGACCAAGACCGGCTTCACCAACGAAGCCGGCCACTGCCTGGTGCTGCTGACCCGCATGGACAACCGCCCGGTAGCGATGGTTATCCTCGATGCCTTCGGCAAGTACACCCACTTTGCTGATGCCAGCCGCATGCGCCAGTGGCTGGAAACCGGCGCAGCCAAGCCAGCGCCGGCCGTGGCCATGCAGTACAAGGCTGACCGCCAGGGCAAAGGGCGGGTGGTGGCGGAGTAACCCGGGCTTGAAATGATGGGGCCTGAATGGGCCCTATCGCCGGCAAGCCAGCTCCCACAGGGACCGCGTCTGGCGGGCCTGTCGCTATCTCTGTGGGAGCTGGCTTGCCGGCGATGGGCTGCACAGCAGCCCCAATGCTTGTCAGGCCGTGGCGCTGACCATTCCGCCCGCGCTGCTGCCGCCCTCTTGCTGCAACAGCTCCAGTAACTGCGCTGTGGCCGTCATGATCTGCCCGGTGATGGTGGCGATGCTGGCTTGCTTGGCGCTCACAGCATTGGCCTTGGCTGTTTCTTCCATCTTGCTGCTCATCAATTGAGCCAGCTGCTTCTGCTCTTCGGCCAACTGCTTCTGCAGCTGCTTGATCAGCTCGCGCAGTGCCGTTACCCCTGCCGATTCGCCGCTCTCTTCGCTGTCTTGCGTAGAGTGGGCCTGCCCTGCACCGCCAACCTTCAAGGTATCGCCACTGATACTGAGTGGCCCGTCGTTCTCGGCCTGCGTTGTCTGTTCGCCCTGGGCTGCTGCATTAACGCTCAGCGCCTGCGCCGAAACGCCGTTGATGTGCAAATTTGCCGCTATGGATGTCATGCCGATTCCCTGCCAGAAGTTGGGTCCTTGCCGTAACCCCCTTATCGGCAGCCCCACGCAGATCTTTAGCCCGCTTAAATTCCCCTTTGGCTGGCTCGTTCCAGTTCATGTACTTGCGCAGGAGCCGGAGCCCCGGCGGGCGTCCATATTCGACCATTCAGGGAATCGCTGCCATGAGCCAGCCCACACAGCAGGAAACCATCAAAGATCTGATCGGCGTGGGCTTCGGCCCCTCCAACCTGGCCTTGGCCATTGCCCTGGAAGAACTCGCCGAAAGCCAGGGCCATGCCCTGGATGCGCTGTTCATCGACAAGCAACAGGACTACCGCTGGCACGGCGAAACCCTGGCGACCCAGAGCGAGCTGCAGATCTCGTTCCTGAAAGACCTGGTGTCGCTGCGCAACCCCACCAGCCCTTACAGCTTCGTCAATTACCTGCACCAGAAGCAGCGTCTGGCCGACTTCATCAACCTCGGCACCTTCTACCCGTGCCGCCTGGAATACAACGACTACCTGCGCTGGGCCGCCGAACACTTCGCCACCCAGGCGGTATATGGCCAGGAAGTGCTGCGCATCGAGCCAGAAGTGCAAAGCGGCCGGGTCGAGCACCTGCGCCTGATCGCGCGCGATGCCCAAGGCCGCGAATACAGCCGCCGCACCCGCTCGGTGGTGGTCGGCAGTGGCGGCACGCCGAAAATTCCGGAAAAGTTCGGTGCCTTCAAGGATGACCCACGGGTATTCCACCACTCGCAGTACCTGAGCAGCCTGAACAAGCTGCCGTGCACTGAAGGCAAACCGATGCGCATTGCCGTGATCGGCTCGGGGCAAAGCGCCGCCGAGGCGTTTATCGACCTGAACGACAGCTACCCGTCGGTCAAGGTCGACATGGTCCTGCGCGGCTCGGCCCTGAAGCCCGCCGACGACAGCCCGTTCGTCAACGAGATCTTCTCGCCAGACTACACCGACCTGGTCTACAACGAACCAGCCGACCAGCGCAGCAAACTGCTGGGCGAGTACCACAACACCAACTATTCGGTGGTCGACCTCAACTTGATCGAGCGCATCTACGGCATTCTGTATCGGCAGAAGGTCGCCCACCAGCACCGCCACAATGTACTGTGCCGCCGCCAGGTAGAAGCGGTAGTCGCCACCCGCGAGGGCGTGGAGCTGACCCTGCGTGACCTCGCCACCGGCCAGCAGCAAACCCACCGTTACGATGCCGTGATCCTTGCCACCGGTTACGAGCGCCGCTCGCACCGTGACCTGCTGGCACCGCTGGCCGGTTACCTGGACGACTTCAGTGTTGATCGCAACTACCGAGTGCTGGCCAGCCCCGACCTGCAGGCGTCGGTGTACCTGCAAGGCTTCTGCGAGAACAGCCACGGCCTGAGCGACACCCTGCTCTCGGTGCTGCCGGCACGCGCCGCGGAAATTGGCCGGGCGTTGTACCACGACCTGGCACAACTGCATGGCAAGGCTCACCCCGCAGTAGCCCTGACCCGCGCCTGAACCCTTCTGCTTCATGCCTTCCGACCTGATAACCGTCATTTAGCGTCATTAGGGCTGCTATGCAGCCCATCGCCGGCAAGCCAGCTCCCACAGTAAACGCGCAATTGTTGAGAACTGCGCTGTATCTGTGGGAGCTGGCTTGCCGGCGACGGGCCGCAAAGCGGCCCCAATCGATCACCTGACAGGCACAGGCCTTTGTCGTTTGAAACATTTGCTTTCATTTAAAACGGCAGGTTTTCAATTCTCATTCGTCCTTATCAGTACAGCCCTCTTTGGTTGGGCATACGCTCGACCACCTATTGCAGAAGACCGTCTGATGGCCAAATCACCGAAAAAATCCAAATCCAGGCTGTGGTTCCTGGTCCACAGCTGGCTCGCGTTGCCGATCTGGTTCTTTGTGTTGATTGTCTGTTTCACCGGCATGCTCGCCGTGGTCAGCCAGGAAATCGTCTGGCTGGCCGACCCGGCCGTGCGCGCCAACAAGCCAGACGCCGATGTCGAGCGCATGAGTTTCCAGAAAGTGCTGGAAGCCTTGAACAAGGCCGAGCCGGACATGGTCGTCGAGCGACTCAGCCAACCTGACGGTTCGCACTTCGCGGTCAAGGCCAATGTCACCCTGCCAGACGGCACCAGCCCGACCCTGTATGTAAACCCCTATACCGGCGCCATCCAGGGCAAGACCCCGGATTTCAACTTCGAGGCCTTCACCCGTGCCCTGCACGGCTGGTGGCTGGTGCCGTTCACCAACGGCTTCAGCTGGGGCTGGTACCTGGTTTCGCTGCTGGGCCTGCCGATGCTGGCCTCGCTGGTCACCGGCCTGGTGGTGTACAAGAAGTTCTGGAAGGGCTTTTTCAAGCCGGTGCGTACCGGCCATGGTTCGCGGATTTTCTGGGGTGACCTGCACCGCCTGGCCGGGGTGTGGTCGATCTGGTTCATTGCGGTCATTTCCATCACCGGCACCTGGTTCCTGATCCAGGCGATCCTGTTCGACAACCACATCACCATTTCCAGCCGGCCCATCGTGCCGGTGATCGCCCGCGAGGAAGTACCGCAAACGCCAGACGGCACCCCGGCGCCGCGCATCGACCTGGATGAAGCGGCACGCCTTGCCGGCCTGGCCATCCCGGGGCTGGAGGTCAGCTTCATCTCGCTGCCTGCGACCGCCTACAGCCACGTCACCTTGTCCGGTCCGGGCTGGTACCCGCTGATGTTCCAGAGCGCCTCGGTAAACCCGTACACCCGTCATGTCGACAGCCAGTTCGAGATCAGCGACCGCTCGGCGCTGGAGTTCGTCACCGAGTCCATGCGCCCGCTGCACACCGGCGATTTCGGCGGCTTGCCGATCAAGCTGGTGTGGTTCTTCTTCGGCCTGATCCTCACCCTGATGGTGTTCAGTGGCCTGCTGATCTGGACCAAACGCACCGCCCAGGCCACCGCCGCCGCGCTCAAGCGCAGCGAGCGCGCACCGCGTGCGGCACGCCGTGAAACCACTGTGGAGATGCACCCATGAGCCAGGCCCAAGCCCTGCCCGCCAGCCCGCTGAAACAGTTCTGGCTGAAGTGGCGTTTTCACCTGAACATCCTGCTGATCCTGATCCCGCTGGGCTTCATGCCCAAGTACTTTGCCGACGCGAAGCTGTTCCGTGGCGACGCCGGCCTGGGTGCCAATGTAATCAGCGACATCAAGGTCGGCCCCTACAGCCTCAACCTGGCCGAACTGCGCGACGAGGCGCCACGCGCCGACGGCCCGGCCGGTTACTTCAAGTCATTCAATGCGGCGCTGTGCAAAGCCTGCGTCAAGGACGTCAAGGCTGCCTACCTGCGCATTGGCAAGCCGCGCAGCCTGCGCGCCGCCGGCACCATCTTCTTCGGCGCGCCGTACAACATGGGCACCTCGCTGCCGATCCCGCCGCGGACCAAACCCGACGCCCAGATCTGGATCACCCTGGAAGGCTGGGACGGCAGCATGCACCAGGCATCCGTCCCGTTGGCCAAGGCATCGCCAGCCACCGTGGCCTGGCTCGAAAAACAAGGAGGCAAGAAATGAAACACCTGATCCGCACCTTCGCCCTGCCCCTGCTGGCGCTGGCCGCCGGCCCCGCCCTGGCGCACAACCCGATGTGCGAATGCGAAGAAACGGCCAACGGCCAGGTCACCTGCACGGGCGGGTTTTCCGACGGCAGCGGCGCCCCTGGGGTAACCCTGGATGTGATCGGCTATGACGAGCAAGTGCTGGTCGGCGGCAAGCTCGGCGACGACTCTACCCTGACCTTCAAGCGCCCGGACGGTGAATTCTACGTGCTGTTCGACGCTGGCCCCGGGCACGTGGTGGAAGTCGACTACGCCGATATCGCCCAGCCATGAGCCGCGCCCAAGTGATTCGCCCGGCCGGTGCCGGGCACGAAACCCTGTATGTGCTGCTGGCCAGCCTGCTGATCGTGGTGCTCGCCGCCAGCGTCGTGCTGCTGCGGGCAGAGCGCGAGGACGAACAGGCCATCGCCAGCCACCAGATCGACGCCCGCCGTGACCTTACCGCCGCCGAACAAGGCCTGTACACGGACCTGCGGGTGGCCTTCGACGAGATCCAGTTGCTGCGCGAGGAAAACGCCGCCGTGCCCAGCGTACAGGCCCTGGCCGAAGAAGGCCTGCCGCCGTTCGTGGTCGATGCCGGCAGCCAGAGCCGTGGCCGCCACCAATGGTCATGGCTGGAGACCGGCGCCTACCTGGGCCGCACCCAGGCCCCTGAAGTGGCCGGCAGCCTGTTGCTGATCCTGCCCGCTGACAGCAGCGGCCAGGCCGACGTCTGGTTGCGCCGCGACAGCGCTGCCGTGATCCCGGACGACCTCGGCCAGGCTGCCCTGATCGCCGCCGGCTGGCAGCAGGTGGTCAGCCACTACGACGCCGGGGTTACCCGCGAACACCGTCACTGAACCCAAGGACCTTCCCATGTTCCGCTCCGCCCTCGCCCTGCTCCTGGCCCTTGCCCTGCCTGCATTGGCCCTGGCCGATAACGGCAAACCGCTGCGCATCGGCATTACCCTGCACCCTTACTACAGCTATGTCAGCAACATTGTCGGCGACAAGGCCGAAGTGGTGCCGCTGATTCCGGCGGGCTTCAACCCGCATGCCTACGAGCCACGGGCCGAGGACATCAAGCGCATCGGCACGCTGGACGTGGTGGTGCTTAACGGCGTTGGCCATGACGACTTTGCCGACCGCATGATCGCCGCCAGCGAAAAGCCCGACATCGCCACCATCGAGGCCAACCAGAACGTCCCGCTGCTGGCAGCCACCGGCATTGCCGCACGGGGCGCCGGCAAGGTGGTCAACCCGCACACCTTCCTGTCGATCAGCACTACCATTGCCCAGGTCAACAACATTGCCCGCGAACTGGGCAAGCTCGACCCGGACAACGCCAAGCTGTACACGCAAAACGCCCGTGCCTACGCCAAACGCCTGCGCGCGTTGCGTGCCGAGGCACTGGCCAAGGTTACCGAAGCGCCCAGCGCCACCTTCCGCGTAGCCACCATTCATGCTGCCTACGACTACCTGGTGCGCGACTTCGGCCTGGAGGTGACCGCGGTTGTCGAGCCGGCCCATGGCATCGAGCCGAGCCCGGCGCAGCTGAAAAAGACCATCGACCAGCTCAAGGCCCTGGATGTACGGGTGATTTTCTCCGAGATGGACTTCCCGTCGGCGTATGTCGAAACCATCCAGCGTGAGTCCGGCGTGCGCCTGTACCCGCTGACGCACATTTCCTACGGTGAATACACCAAGGACAAGTACGAAGTGGAGATGAAGCGCAACCTCGACACCGTGGTTCGCGCCATTCAGGAGAACCGCGCATGACCGCCGCCGCCAACCTGGTTGCAGCCTGTGGGCCGCGCATCGAGTTCGCCGGCATCGACCTGACCCTGGGCCGTACACGCATTCTTGAACAGGTCAGCTTCAACGTCGCAGCCGGCAGCGTGCATGCCATCGTCGGCCCCAACGGCGGCGGCAAGAGCTCGCTGATCAAGACCCTGCTCGGGCAGATGCCACACCAGGGCCAGTTGACCTTGCACTGGCCAGCCGGGCGCGAGGTGATCGGCTACGTGCCGCAGGCACTGGAGTTCGACCGCGGCCTGCCCATGACCGTGGACGACTTCATGGCCGCCATGTGCCAGCGCCGCCCGGCGTTCCTCGGCCTGTCCCGGCGCGTGCAGCCGGCCATCGATGCCGCCCTGGCACGGGTTGGCATGCTCGACAAGCGCAAGCGGCGCATGGGGGCATTGTCTGGCGGCGAACGCCAACGCGTGCTGCTGGCCCAGGGCCTGATCCCCGAACCGCAGTTGCTGGTGCTGGACGAGCCGATGTCGGCGCTCGATGAAGCCGGCATTCAAGTGTTCGAACAACTGCTGCTGGGCTGGCGCCAGGCCGGCACCACCGTACTGTGGATCGAGCATGACCTCGAGGCAGTGCTGCGCCTGGCCGACCGGGTGACCGGCCTGAGCCGCCAGGTACTGTTCGACGCCCCACCCGCCCAGGCCCTGACCCCCGAGCGCCTGCTCGGCCTGTTCTCTGTTCACCCGCGTAGCGAGAGCCTTGCCTCATGAGTTTTGAAGCATTTCGCCAACTGGTCCAGGACTGGGCCATTGCCGGCTACCTGCCCGAGGCAATGGCCTACGGCTTCGTGGTCAATGCCCTGCTGGCCGGCCTGATGATCGGCCCGGTACTGGGCGGCCTGGGCACCCTGGTGGTGGTCAAGCGCTTTGCCTTCTTTTCCGAAGCGGTCGGCCATGCTGCGCTCACCGGCGTGGCCATCGGCATTCTGCTCGGCGAGCCCTACACCGGCCCTTATGGCAGCCTGTTCGGCTACTGCCTGCTGTTTGGCATCCTGCTCAATTTCCTGCGTAACCGCACCGGGCTGTCGCCGGACACGTTGATCGGCGTGTTCCTCTCGGTGTCACTGGCACTGGGTGCCAGCCTGCTGCTGATGCTGGCGGGCAAGATCAACGTGCACATCCTCGAGAACGTGCTGTTCGGCTCGGTGCTGACCGTCAGCGGCCAGGACCTGGTGGTGCTGGGCATTGTCGCGGTGCTGGTACTGGCGTTGGCCGTACCGCTGTACAACCGCATCATGCTGGCCAGCTTCAACCCGCAACTGGCGGCGGTGCGCGGCGTGGCAGTGAAGACCCTGGATTACCTGTTCGTGGTGCTGGTGACCCTGGTGACCGTCGCGGCGGTGAAGGTGATCGGGGCGATCCTGGTCGGTGCGTTGCTGGTGATCCCGGCTGCTGCCGCGCGCCTGGTCAGCCAGTCGCTGAAGGGCTTTTTCTTCCTGTCCGTACTGATCGCCACCATCAGTACCCTGTTCGGCATCCTGTTGCCGATCGTGTTCGACCTGCCGGTGCCGTCGGGTGCCGCGATCATCCTGGTCGCCGGCATCTGCTTCGCCCTGGCCGCGCTCGCCCGCGCCCTCGTTCCCCGCCTGCAAGGAAACCCGGCATGAACCTGAAACGCCTGACCCTGGCACTGGCCCTGGCCGGCCTGCCGTCGCTGTCTTTCGCCACGCAGGTGCTGACCACGCTGCCCGTCACCCACAGCCTGGCCAGTGCCCTGCTCGACGGCACGGCGGTGCAGTTGAAACGGGCTGCGCCGGCCAACCTGCCGGCCAGCCGCCAACCGTCGTATTTCAGCGGGCGTGGGGGTGCCAGCCTGGACAAGGCTGCGCAGCAGGCTGACGCGGTGATCGGCGTACGCTCGATCTGGCGTGACGACCCGCTGTACCCGATGGCTCGTCGCAGCAATATCCGCATTATCGAGATCGATGCCGCACGGCCAGTCGATGGCGCGCTGCCGGGCATTGCGGTGAGCGGCGACGATGCCTATGGCGCCTACCCGTGGCTCAACCCGACCAACCTCGGGCGCATGGCCGACGTGGTGGCCAATGACCTGGAGCGTTTGGCGCCGGACGCCAAGGCCAAGATCCAGGGCAACTTGGCCGGGCTCAAGCGCCAACTGCTGGAGCTATCGGCCAACAGCCAGACACGCCTGGCCAAGGTCGACAACCTGACGGTGGTGAGCCTGTCGGAGCGGCTGGGGTACCTGGCCAGCGGGATGAACCTGGACGTGGTCGAGCAACCGCTGCCGGCCGAGTGGGATGCGGCGGCGCTCAAGGCTTTGGGCGAGAACCTGAAGGCACAGGATGTGGCGTTGGTGCTGGACCATCGCCAACCTGATCCGGCAGTGGCCGAGGTGATCAAGGCAGCAGGTGCGAAACTGGTGGTGGTGGACAGTGACCCTGAGGATGCGTTTGCCGGGTTGAAGGCCAGTGTTGACCTAGTGGTTGGGGCATTGGGCGAGAGCTGATCGAACAGGCTGATGCGTTCAATGTGGGAGATTGTCTTGTGCTACCTGTACTGGCCTCATCGCCGGCAAGCCAGCTCCCACAGGGATACTGCCTTGAGGGTAAAGCGGTCGAGGAAGGAGAACTGTCTTGCATAGCTCCCCTGACCAGCACTGGCCCTTGTAGGAGCGGCCTTGCGTCGCGATGGGCTGCGCAGCAGCCCCAAGGTTTCCGCACAGATGCACAAATTGCCGGGGCTGCTTCGCAGCCCATCGCGACGCAAGGCCGCTCCTACAGATTCTGTGCCTGCCCCGATGGTGATGCAGGCCGCTCCCACCTCGACCGCATAAGTCTTGTGCCTTGTGCCTTGTTCAGTACCTGTAGGAGCTGGCTTGCCGGCGATGAGGCCAGCGCAGGCAACACAAGATAGCTTGCAGGCTAGCGCTTCAGGCACCGCTGATAACGCTCATCCACCCGCCCGGCAAACCACGCCGTGGTCAGCTTGCGGGTAATCTTTGGGCTCTTCAGTTCAATACCCGGCAAGACTGCCCGTGGCACCGGCTTGCCAGCGGCAGCATCGGCCAGGGCAAATACCCCGCTGTACAGCTTGCTGTCCTCGAACGCCAGGCTGTCGCCCTCCTCCAGTTGGCTGCGTATCTGCGGGTTCCGCAAACCCAGCTTCACCCCCAGCTTGCGCGCTGCCATTTCGGTGGTGCCCGGCATGATCGCCCCAGGCGCCACCAGGTCGCCGTCCAGCGCCAGCTTCACCCCGGTCACTGTGCTCAACGCCGCCTGGAACGCCGCGTTGCGGCTGGCGTACCAACCGGCGTTGAAATCGGCAAAGCGGTACAGCTTGCGATCGTAGCTGACCGGGTAGCCCAACAGGTGGGCGATACCGAAGTACAGGCCGCCGCGCCGGGTGAACACTTCCCGGCGAATGCTGCCATCGTGGCTGTACGGGTAGTCCTGTGCATGCTTCTCGGCAAAGTCGATGCTGACCTGCATCGGCCCGCCGGTGTGCACCGGGTTGAGCCCGCCAAGCAAGCTCTTGCCCAGCGGCACCCGGGCAATCACTTCGTCGTACAGTTCGCTGAGCTGCTTCTCGCTGCGCACCGCCTGCAAGCGCTGCTGGTAGCTCTGGCCGTTGCCCGAAGGTGCCTTCAGCGCACCGTCGACCAGCAGCTTGGGGATATGCAGGCGTGCCGCGCGGCGGTCGATTTCTTCGCGGGCGATGCGCCCCAGGTTGGGCACCTGCGGGTCGGCAGTGAAGGTCGACTCCTGCTCGGTCACCGCCAGCACGGCGCACAGGTTGCTTTTGCTGGGGGCAATGCGCTGGGCTTCGAAGGCAACCTGGATATCCTTGGCCCAACCCTCGCGATTCTTGGCCTGGGCAGGGAGCAGCCGCAGCAACTGGGCACGGACCTTGGCCGGGTCCGCCTCGGGCACTTCCTCGCGGCGCCCGGCGCAGCCTTGCAGCAGCGCCAGGGCCACCAACCCGGCAGCCAGTAACCGGCCGTTCAGGGTTGTTCACCGACCAGGTAGGTTTTGCTGAGATGGCGGAACAGCGGGTGGCCGGCACTGCCCATCAGTTCGAACAGCACCATCTCGCGGGTCACCACCTGCGCACCGGCGGCTCGCATGCGCGCCAGCCCCGCTGCCTTGCTCGCCGGGGTGCGGCTGTCGCAGGCATCCTCGACCACGAACACCTGCTTGCCCAACGCCAGCAAGCCAAGCACGGTTTGCAGCACGCAAACGTGGGTTTCCATGCCACACACGATTACCTGCTCACGCGCCATCAGGCTGGCCGGCAGGCACTCGGCGGCCACGCAGGAAAAATGGCTTTTCTCCACCACGTCGGCGGCCGGTGCCGCGGCCAGCAGCTCCGCCAGGGTATGGCCCAGGCCTTTGGGGTACTGCTCGGATATTACCGTCGGTAGCTCCAGCGCGGCGGTGGCTGCCAGCAACCAGCGAGCCCGCGCCCGAGTGCCTTCGGGGTCGCTCATGGCGCCGATGAGTTTTTCCTGGATGTCGACGACCAGCAGCGTGGCCTTGTGTGGATCGATCAGCATGGTCTGCCCCTTGCCTGGGAAAAAGCCTAGCCTCCCCCAGGCGAGCGGCGACGTCAATCAGGCGGACAAGCGCAAGGGTTGCAGCGAGGCAGCCAGCGCGTCGAGCACACGGTCTTCATGTTCATGGATGAAGAAGTGCCCACCGGGGAACATCTGCAGCGAGAACTCGCCGTCAGTTTCTTTGCCCCAGGCCTGCAGTTGCTCATCATTGGCCCGGTCATCGGTGCCGCCCAGCACATGCAGCGGGCAGTTAAGCGCCGGCCGGTCGCGGTAGGCGTAGGTACCGCACAGCAGGAAATCGGCGCGCAGGGTCGGCAAGGTCAGGCTCATCAACTCGGCATTGGCCAGCACTTCCTCGGGCGTGCCTTGCAGCTCGCGCAACTCGCTGATCAGCTCGGCGTCGCTTTTAGGCTCGCGCCAGTGCTTGCCATCGTAATCCTCGCGCCGGGTCGGCGCCGCCGTACCGCAGGCGAACAACGCCAGCGGCGCCGGGCAGCCCAGCGCTTGCAGCTCGTGCGCCAGTTCGAAGGCCAGTAACGCGCCCAGGCTATGACCAAGCAACGCATACGGCGCACTGGCCGCCAGGCGCTGCTCGCTGGCCAGCTGCCGGGCCAGCGCCTGCATGTCGGTGTGCAGTGGCTCGGCCATGCGCGCACCGCGCCCGGGCAGCTCGACCGGGCGCACCTGCAACCACGCCGGCAGCTTGCGCCGCCAGCGGCTGTAGACCATGGCGCTGGCGCCGGAGTACGGCAGGCACAGCAGGTTCAGTGCGGTCACTGGGCGGCGGCTTCGGCCATCTTCTGGCGCAGGCTCAGCGGGCGCATGTCGGTCCACACTTCATCAATGTAGGCCAGGCAGTCCTTCTTCAGGCCGCTTTTGCCCACGGCACGCCAGCCGTTGGGGATGGCCTTGTAGTCGGGCCAGATCGAGTATTGCTCTTCGTGGTTGACCACTACCTGGAACTGGATATCGTCGCGGTCGAAAACGGAAGTCATTGCCTGTCTCCTTGAATGATAAGTGCCGCTGCGGGGTTGGCGCAGGGGGGCTTTCAAGTAGACGTAGTGAGCGCTGGAAAAATTAGCAGCACTGACGCGATCCCCTGTAGGAGCGGCCTTGTGTCGCGATCGGGCGCGCAGCGGCCGCAATCCAGGCAACCATGCTCTGTCAGGCAAATCGGGGTTGCAGGTTTTGCGGCCGCTGCGCGCCCGATCGCGACACAAGGCCGCTCCTACAAGGATCGCGATACAGCCGCCATCAGGCATCCCGCAACAGGTCATGGGTATCAAGCAACCGGAAGGCCACCTGCGGATTACGCTCCAGCCCCCGCCGGATCGCCGCCGGTATCGCTTGCCGGGTCTTGCGGCACAGCCCGGGCTGGTCGTCCAGTTCGATGACGATGCCGCGCATGGTCCGCACTTCGTTGAAACCGGGGGCGATATGCACGCGGATGCCGAGGTTGTCGTACAGGCGTTGCTGCAGGCGCTGCAGGTCTTCCAGGTCCTTGAGGTTTTCCAGGCGTTCGAGCAGGCGTTTTTCTTCCTGGCGGGTCAGCAGGAGAATGCGCTGGGCTGTCTGCGGGTGATCGGCCAGGTGTTCGCGGCCGCAGATGCATGCGCCAGGGGGGCAAGGTTGGCGTAAAGGTGGAGAGCTGGTCATGGAGCAAGCATAGCCAGTTTTTGCTGCGCCCTGTAGGAGCGGCCTTGTGTCGCGAAAGGGCTGCGAAGCAGCCCCAGCAATTTATGCATCTGCGCTAAAGCCAGGGCGCGCGGGGCACACGGCGGCGAAAGGGTTCACTCTCTCATACATGGTCACAGCTGATTCAGCTGATGCCTACAGGGACTTCACGCCGATACCGTGCGGATCACTCTCCCACGCGGGTGTGCTGACACACACCAGTGCTGGCTACGATCTCTGTCCCGCGCACACGAACCCTAACAAAGCAAAAGGCGGCTGGCCCTACCGGGCCAGCCGCCTTTTCTTTTTCAAAATGTCAGCGCCACCGCAGATCTGGAGCCATACATCTCATGTTTGCTGCGCGACAGCGCAGCCCGGAAGGGCTGGGTGATCTCCCACAGGTACTGCATTGGCCTGTCAGCCTGCAGTGACCCTGTGGGAGCTGGCTTGCCGGCGATGAGGCCGGTGCAGGCGACTACAGGACCGGCTTGCGCGCAGCGCCGCTGCGGGCCTTGGCCATGGCGGCCAGGCGCACCGCGACGTTGGCCGCGCCGTAGCCGGCATACCCCCCCTTGCGCTGGATGATCTCGAAGAAGAAACGCTCTTCGAACGGCTCGGTGTACACGTGGAACAGCTCGCCGCCCTGGGCGTCGCGGTCGTACAACACGTTGTAGTACGCCAGCTCGCTGAGGAACTCGTCGTCGAAATCGAAGCGCGCCGCCAGGTCATCGTAGTAGTTCAGCGGGATCTCCAGCAGCGGCACGCCGGCAAGCTTGGCCCGCGCCACTTCGCGGAAGATGTCGTCACAATCGAAGGCGATGTGATGCACCCCCGAACCCCGGTAGCTGGACAACGCATGGGCGATGGCGGTGTTGCGGTTTTCCGAAATGTTCAGCGGCAGGCGCAAGGTGCCGCACTGGCTGCGCAGGGCGCGGCTCTTGACCAGGCCATAGGGGTCGGGCAGCACCACTTCGTCGTCGGCGGCGAAGTCGAACAGGCTCTTGTAGAACAGTACCCAGCTGTCCAGCGACTCGGCCGGCAGCGCCAGGGCCATGTGGTCGATGCGGCGCAGGCCGCCGGTGGCGCTGGCGTTCGGGTCCAGGCTGAAGTCGGTGTCGTACAGGGTGTGGCCGGCGGTGCCCTGTTCGACCAGGTACAGCAGGCTGCCGTCCGGCGCACGTACCGCCGGCACTTCGCACTCGTTGGGGCCGACCAGGCCGCGGAACGGCTGGCCACGGTAGGCGGTGGCACGCTTCAGCGCAGCCTGCTGATCCTTGACCCGCAGCGCGGTGGCGCACAGCGACGGGCCATGGGCCTCGAAGAAGTTGTGGCCAAATGAATACGGCTCGGCGTTCAGCACAATGTTGATATCGCCCTGGCGCAGCAGTTGCACCTCTTTGCTGCGGTGCTTGCCGGCTTCAGCAAAGCCCAGGCGCTTCAACCAGCTGCCCAGGCGCGCGCCGACGGCTTCGTCAACGGCAAATTCAAGGAACTCCACGCCGTCATAAGTGCTGGCAGCGGGTGGAGTAAACAGCACGCTAGGTTCGATCGGGGTGTTTTCCTGCTCCAGGCGCAGGCGGGTTTGCTCTTCGAGGTACAGCAGCGAACGCAGGCCATCGGCGGCATTCTGCCGGGTTGGCGCGGCGCGGAAACCGTCGTTGAAGATTTCCAGCGACAACGGGCCACGGTAGCCGGTGGCGAGGATTGGCGCGAGGAAGCCGGCCATGTCCATTTCGCCCTGCCCCGGGAAGCAGCGGAAGTGACGGCTCCACTCCAGCACGTCCATGGCCAGGATCGGTGCGTCGGCCATTTGCACGAAGAAGATCTTGTCGCCGGGGATGTCGCGGATCGCACTCGGGTCGCCCTTGAGCGACAGGGTATGGAAGCTGTCGAGGATCACCCCGAGGGCCGGGTGGTCGGCCTGGCGCACCAGGTTCCACACTTGCTGGTAGGTATTGACGTGGCGGCCCCAGGCCAGCGCTTCGTAACCAATACGCAGGCCGCGCTTGCCGGCATGCTCGCCCAGCAGGCGCAGGTCGTCAACCAGCAGCTGTTCATCGCCCAGGGCATCGGCCTGGACGTTACTGCACACCAGCACCAGGTCGGTGCCCAGTTCCTGCATCAGGTCGAACTTGCGCTCGGCGCGGTCGAGGTTTCTCTGCAGCCGGTCGCGGCGGCAGCCTTCAAAATCGCGGAACGGCTGGAACAGGGTAATGGCGATGCCCAGATCGGCGCACATCTGGCGCACCTGGCGCGGGCTGCCGGCGTAGTAAAGCAGGTCGTTTTCGAAGATCTCGACGCCGTCAAAACCGGCGGCGGCGATGGCTTCGAGCTTTTCCGGCAGTGTGCCGCTCAAGGACACGGTAGCGATCGAACGCTGCATGGCGGGAGTTCCTTGTTGTTAGAGGGATACGGTGCCCGACAGGTATAAACCCCTGTCACAGTTTATGGCACGATCGATTATTCGCAGGTAAAGTCGTCGCTTCAATCTCTTTGTACGGAATGGTTAGTTTTGCGTTCGATTATCGCACAAAACCCGTTTTAGCGAATTGCCAGCCCACTGGCCCGTGGTCAACATGAACCACAGACGCAGGCACACCGACCGCTGCCTCCTGCCTTGGCAAAACCCCTGGCGGAACCTGCGCAAACAACAATAACAACGGAGACAACGATGGCTCACTCCAGCTCGCAAGCAAAAAAAGCGACCGCCAGTGGATGGATAGGCTCGGCACTCGAGTACTACGATTTCTTCATCTATGCCCAGGCCGCTGCACTGATTTTCCCGCAGATCTTCTTCCCCAATACCGACCCGAAAATGGCCATCATTGCTTCGTTGGCCACCTATGGCGTGGGCTACCTGGCGCGCCCGGTCGGCGCCTTCGTGCTGGGCCACTGGGGTGATACCCGCGGCCGCAAGAACGTGCTCCTGCTGTGCATGTTCCTGATGGGCCTGTCGACCATGGCCGTCGGCCTGCTACCGACCTACCACGACATCGGCTACCTCGCACCGGCCCTGCTGGTGGTACTGCGCCTGATCCAGGGCTTTGCGGTGGCCGGGGAAATCTCCGGGGCCAGTTCCATGATCATGGAGCACGCACCGTTCGGCCGAAGAGGCTACTACGCCAGCTTCACCTTGCAGGGCGTACAGGCCGGCCAGGTGATGGCCGCGGCCGTGTTCCTGCCACTGGCCTACTTCATGCCGAGCGAAGCCTTCACCGAATGGGGCTGGCGCATTCCGTTCCTGATGAGCGCCATCGTGCTGATTGCCGGTTTCATCATCCGTAAGGAAGTGCACGAAACCCCGGCGTTCGTGAAGGAAGAAAAACAGGACAAGGTAGCCAAGTCGCCGATCAGCGAAGCGTTCCGCCATAGCTGGAAGCACATGGTGCTGGTGATGTTCATGGCGCTGATGAACGTGATCCCGGTAGTGGCCACCATCTTTGGTGCGGCCTACGCGGTGCAGCCGGCCTATGGCATCGGCTTTGACAAGAGCGTGTACCTGTGGATTCCGGTGGTCGGCAACATCGTCGCGGTGCTGGTGATTCCGTTTGTCGGCAACCTGTCTGACAAGATCGGCCGTCGCCCGACCATGATTGCCGGTTGCCTGGGCTCGGGCCTGCTGGCCTTTGTCTACCTGTATGCAATCAGCATCCAGAACGTGCCGCTGGCCTTCACCGCTTCGATCGTAATGTGGGGCATGGTCTACCAGGGTTACAACGCGGTATTCCCAAGCTTCTACCCAGAGCTGTTCCACACCCGCTACCGCGTTTCGGCCATGGCCATCGCGCAGAACATCGGCACCATGCTGACCGCCATGCTGCCGGCGCTGTTCGCCCTGGTTGCCCCACCTGGCTCGGAGAACATCCCGCTGGTGATTGGCGGGCTGGCATTCTTCATCACCTGCGTGTGCGCCCTGGCGGCCTACATTGCCCCGGAAACCCACCGCCTGGCGATGGAAGACCTGGGGAACCCAGACGCCAAGCCGATGGAAAAGGAAGCGTATGAGGCTAACCGTAAAGGTAGCTTTCAGGCGGTGAGTCACTGATAGACCGCAGGGGGCTGCTCTGCAGCCCTTTCGCCGGCAAGCCAGCGCCCACAGGGGCTACACAGTCCTCAAGTCTTGTGCAGTACCTGTGGCAGCTGGCTTGCCGGCGAATGGGCCGCAAAGCGGCCCCGACATTATCAGCCTTCAACAACTTCCTGCAGACGCGCCCACAACCGCTCCACATCCCCCCGCTCAGTCGGCAAGGCCCCAATCGACACCCGCACCATCCAGCGCCCATCCAGCGTCGCCGGCGTCACATACGCATCCCCGGACGCATTCAGCCGCTCAGCCCAGCCTTTGGTATGCGCATCCAGCGCCTCCCCTTCCAGCCCTGCCGGCTGATGGCGAATGCACAACGTCTGCAACTGCACCGGTGCCAACACTTCCCAGCCCGGCGCAGCCGCAACCTGCCCCGCCAGCCACTGGGCATTGTCCAGGTCACGCCGCAACCGCGTCTGCAACGCTTCAACCCCTTCGCTACGCAACATGAACCACAGCTTCAACGCGCGGAACCGGCGGCCCAGCGGGATGCCCCAGTCACGCAGGTTCTTCACCTCGCCATCCACTGCCGATTGCAGGTAGCTGGGGTTGGTGCTCATCACCCGGATCAGGTGCTGCGGGTCGCGCACGTAGTAAATGGAGCAATCGAAGGCCACGCCCAACCACTTGTGCGCGTTGACCACTACCGAATCGGCCAGCTCGATGCCGTCCCACATCCAGCGGCATTCCGGCAAGATCATTGCCGAACCGGCCATGGCCGAGTCCACATGCAGCCACAGGCCATGGGCCTGGGCGATCTCGCCGACCGGGCGCAGCGGGTCGAGAGCGGTGGTGGTGGTGGTGCCGGTGGTGGCCACTACGGCGCAGGGCTGGTTGCCGGCGGCCAGGTCTTGCTCGATGGCCGCCTGCAACGCCTCTGGGCGTAGGGCGTAGCGTTCGTCGGTGGGGATCAGGCGAATGTTGTCGCGGCCAAAACCGGCCAGCAGCGCGGCCTTGTCCACCGAGCTGTGGGCGTGGGCGCTGACATACACGATCAACGGCTTGGCTTCGGCCTGCAGGCCGCCGCGCACCAGGGCGTAGTCGGTGGCACGCTCACGGGCACTGATCAGTGCCACCAGGGTGCTGGTCGAGGCGGTGTCCTGGATCACCCCGCTCCATTGACCAGACAGGCCTAGCAGTTGGCGCAGCCAGTCGAGGGTGGTTTCTTCCAGTTCGCTCAGCGCCGGGCTGGACTGCCACGACAACCCCAGTACGCCCAGGCCGGTGCTGAGAAAATCACCCAGCACCGAGGACAGTGTGCCGTTGGAAGGGAAATAACCGTAGAAGTCCGGGTGCTGCCAGTGGGACAGGCCGGGCATGACCAGCTGGTTGACGTCGTCGAGGATGGCCTCGAAGGGTTCGCCTTGCTGGGGGGCCTGTTCTGGCAAGGCGGCCTTGAGGTAGCCGGGTTCGACCTGGGCCATGACCGGGCGTTCGCCGACGGTCTGGCGGTAGTCGGCGATCAGGTCGATCAGCTGGTGGCCGTATTGGCGGAATTGTTCGGGGGTCACGCTGGCTCTCCTGTGGGTTGTCCGTTGCCTGTCCCGGCCCTATCGCCGGCAAGCCAGCTCCCACAGGAAAACCACAAGTGCTGAAATTTGTGGGGTACCTGTGGGAGCTGGCTTGCCGGCGATAGGGCCAGTGCTGGCCACACAATGCCCCCAGTCTAGGCCGCTATCCCCAGACGAATAACCCCACATCACGCATAGCTGCTATGGCAAACCCGCATGCCCACCCTGCACACCGAACTGCGACTGGCGCCACAACTCGAACACCCGGTTGCGCAACCAGCGGTGTTCGGCCGAGGCCTGCAAACGCTGGTGCCACACCACCCAGTAGCGCTGGCTGTGGTCGATGAAGCCCAGCGGCCGCCAGGCCAGGTCATGCAAACGGCTCAGCTGCCGGGCAATGTGCTCGGGGACGGTGGCCACGGCCTGGCTATTGGCAATCACTTTGACCGTAGCCGAGAAGAACGGCACTTCCAGGCTGACTCGCCGCTGCAGGCCCTGGGCGCGCAGGTGGCGGTCGATGAAGCTGTCCTTGTCACCACCGCCGGAGATACGCACATGCTTGTGCGCCAGGTAATCGGCCTGGCTGAGCGCGGTATGTGCGCTCAGCGGGTGGTCACGGCGCATCAGGCAAACCGCGCGGTCCTCGCCCAGCAGGCGCCCGTGCAGGTTGGGCGGCGACTCGTCGAACAGCGTGGTCGCCAGGTCGATCTCGCCGCTGGCCAGCAAGGCGTACTGGCCGGCCTGCCAGGTGCGGTACTCCAGCGAAACGCCCGGTGCTTCCTGTTCCAGCGCAGCGACCAGCAACGGCAGCATGTGTTCGGCCACATAGTCCGAAGCAGCCAGGCAGAAGCGCCGCTCGCAGCGGCCCGGGTCGAAGACTGCGGGCTGGCGCAGGGCTTGCAGTTCTTCCAGAACTTGGCGCAAGGGTTCGACCAGGGTTTCGGCGTGTTCGCTAAGCACGTAGCCGCGCCCTTGGCGCACCAGCAAGGGGTCGTCAAACGCTTCACGCAACAGGGCCAGCTGGCGGCTCAGGGCCGACTGGCTAACGCCAAGGCGCTCGGCGGCGTGGCTGAGGTTTTTCAGCTGCAGAAGGTGGTCGAGGGTGCGCAGGTGGGCGAGGCTGAGGGAGGCGAAGGTGGGGTTCATCGGGGTTCGGCTCCGGACTGCTGCGAGGGCTTCGCCCTCGTTTCGCGACGCAAGGCCGCTCCTACAGGGACCGCATCTCTCTGTGGCTTGCGCGGTCCCTGTAGGAGCGGCCTTGTGTCGCGATGGGCCGCAAAGCGGCCCTAATCACACAAATCAGTCAGTTAGACCCACATAAACATTCTGCACATCATCGTTCTCGTCTATCGCTTCGAGGAACGCTTCTACCTCTGCCAGCGCTTCAGCACTCAGGCTGGCCGCGCTCACCGGGTTTTTCGGGGTGTAGCCGATCTTCGCCGAGGTCACGGTGAAGCCCTGCTCAGGCAGGGCCTTTTGCACCGCGTCAAGGTCGGTGGTGTCGGTGATGAACAGGGTCGAGCCCTCTTCTTCACCTTCTTCAAAGTCTTGGGCACCGGCTTCGATGGCGGCCATTTCCGGGTCGGCATCGCCTTCCGGGGTGGCTTCGATCAGGCCGACGTGGTTGAAGTCCCAGGTCACCGAACCGCTGGCCCCCAGTTGGCCCTTGCGGAACAGCACGCGGATCTGCGCGACGGTGCGGTTGACGTTGTCGGTCAGGCACTCGACGATCAGCGGCACCTGGTGCGGGGCGAAGCCTTCATAGCTGACGGCATGGTACTGCACGGCTTCGCCGTCCAGGCCAGCACCTTTCTTGATGGCACGCTCCAGGGTTTCACGGGTCATCGAGGCTTTCTTGGCCTGGACAATGGCCAGGCGCAGGCGCGGGTTCATGTCCGGGTCGGCGCCAGACTTGGCCGCAATCTGAATTTCCTTGGCCAGCTTGCCCATCACCTTGCCTTTGGCGTTGGCCGCTGTTTCTCTATGTTTGGCTTTCCACTGTGCGCCCATGTCGACTCTCTTTGTTTCAGCGGCCGGTTCAGGAAGCGACCGGCCAAAAGTGGGTGCAGTTTATACGCCCTCGAGCCGGTGTTCGACAAGTAATCGCTGGGGGCCGCTTCGCGACCCATTCGCGGCACAAGACCGCTCCCAAAAAAAATGGGTAACGCCAAAGACTCAGCCTTTATCGGCTTTACCTGCCGCCGCCGCAAACCGCGCCAGGCGCACATCCAGCCGGCGCGGGCGCAACCCGTGGTCTTCGGCGCGCTCCTTGCGGCGGATGGCATTGCGCACCATCAGCGACCCCAGGTAGCGGATTGGCTCAGGCGGGAACAGGCCCAGCGGCCCTTTGACCAGCGGCGAGCGGGTCCACGGGTTGTCCAGCCCCAGCGCCAGCGACGACAGGATCTGCCCGCCCATATGGCACGGCCCCACCCCGCTGCCGGAATAGCCAAACCCGTAGAACACATTGCCCTGCCCGTCCAGCCGGCCAAAGAATGGCAGCCCGGTCACCGAGCGGTCCGACGGGCCGTTCCAGCTGGCCGCCAGCGGCACCTCGGCCAGCGCCGGGAAGAACCCGCCAAGGCTTTCGCGCAGCAATCGCCGGTACGGTGATGGCTGGTCGAACACCGGCAACATGCGCCCGCCATAGGCAAAGGTATTGCCACCCTTGCCCAGCATCAGCCGGCCATCGGACGTGTTGTGGTAGTAATGCACGAAAATGCGCGAGTCGAGCACGCTGATGCCGCTGTCCAGGCCGATCTGGCGCAGCAGTTCGGGGTACGGTTCGGTAATCACCATGTCGCTGGAAACAATCGCCACGCTGCGCTCGAACTGTGGGAAGGCCCGCGCCATCCAGGCGTTGAGGCCCAGCACCACGCGGTCGGCGCGCACACTACCGTTGGCCGTGCGCACCTGCACCGGGGCGCCATGCTCCAGGCCAGTCATGGCGGTGCCCTCGAAAATGCGCACCCCGCGCTGCAACGCCACCCGGCGCAAGCCGCGCACCAGCTTTCCCGGCTGCACGGTGGCAGCGGCTGGCGAGAACCAACCTTCCAGGTGCCGCGCCGAACCGGCCAGGCGCTGCACCTGCTCCAGCGGCAGGCGGCGGAACGCATTGATGCCCTTGTGCTCCAGCGCGGCGATCACCGCATCGGTGGCGCCTACCTGGGCGGCATTGGTGGCGGTGTACAGCGTGCCGTCCAGGCGGTAGTCGCAGTCGATGCCATTGGCCGCACAGAACGCGCCGATCTCACTGATGCTGCGCTCCGACTCACGCACCAAGCGCACCGCCTCGGCCGCACCGAACAGGCGCTCAAGGGTGAAGTACTTGGCCGACCAGGACAACGCACACCCGCCATTACGGCCACTGGCCCCGGCACCGCAGATGTCGGCCTCGATCAGCATTACATCCAGCGCCGGTACCGCCTCCTTGAGCATCAGCGCCGTCCACAGGCCGGTATAACCACCGCCGACGATGCATATATCGCAACGGGCGTCGCCTTGCAGCGGCGGGCACACCGCCTCCTGGGTCGATGCCAGGGCCTGTTGTAGCCAGAAGGGTCTCATCCGCTCGCTTTCCTTTAGGTACGCAGTGGCTTGATTGCCATGCTGGTGTTCGGTGCCACATCGCTGCTCTGCGGGCTGCTGGCCGGGCGGCTGTTCCAGTGCGGCAGCAGTACCAGCGCCGAGAACAGCGCGCAGCCGGCAAACACGATGAACACCGTGACGCCATCGAAGTAACCTGGCAGCAACCCGCCCAGCACCGCGCCCACCGAACCGCAGCCGTTGACGAAGCCCGCTGCGGTGGCCCCGGCCTTGGCCGTGCCGAAGTCGATGGCGGCGGCGCCGCTGATCATCGAGTCCGGCCCGTACAGAGTCAGGCCCATGACAAACAGCAAGGCCACGACCAGCACTACGCTGCCGGTGTGCATCGCCGCCATGAACGCCGCCAGGGTCACCGTCAACAGCACCAGGCTGATCACGCAGGCCGGCATTCGCCGGGCGCCAAACAGCTTGTCGGAGGCCAGGCCAATCATGATTGGCCCCAGCAGCCCAGCCAGTTCGAAGGCGGTCGGGATGATTGCCGCGCCCACCTTGCCCACCGAGGGCATCTGCTCGAAGACGATCACCGGCCCCGATAACAGGATGGCGTAGCGCGCCGGCTTGAGCAGGAAGTACGCCAGGCCCAGGGTCAACACCGTGCGGTTGCGCAAAATCTCTTTCAGCGGTGCCCACACGCTGCACAGGTTGTCGGCCGGGGCCATGCTCTGCGGTTCGGGTTCCACCGCCGGCAGGCCGACGTCTTCGGGTTTGTTGCGCTGCAGGAAGAAGAACAGCACCGCCACCAGCGCCACCACCGCAGCGCTGGAGAAAAACGCCGCGTGCCAGGTGCCGACCAGGGTATAGGCCCACCAGCCGGCAAACGGTGAAGCCACCAGGCCGCCGAAGGCATAGCAGGAGCTCCACAGGCCCAGCACCCGCCCCCGCTGCGAGGCCGGGAAGAAGCTGCCGATGTTCTTGCACAGGCCGGCCCAGCCGGTGGATTGCGCCAGGCCCTGCACCAGCATGCAGGTGGCAAAGATCGGGAAGGTGGCGTAACTGCCCATCACCACTGCCGCCACGGCGGATATCAGCAACCCGCCAAGCACCACCACGCGCGGGCCGAAGCGGTCGGCCAGCATGCCCCAGGTGAACTGGCCCACGGCATAGGCGGCCAGGTAAATGGCGTCGAGGTTGGCCATGGCGGCCTTGTCGAGCATGAAGGCCGGGTCTTCGGCGATGCCCAGCTTGGCCACCGAAAAGGCTTTGCGGGTGAAGTAGAAGGCGGCGTAGGCCAGCCAGGTGATGGCGAAAATCTGCATGCGCCAACGTTTGATCGTGGCTAGGGATTGATTCATTTAAGTCTGACCTCTTGCTTGAGTGTGCCGGCAGAATGTGAAGAAACGCCTGTCTTGTTCTTGTGTTACGCACAGCGATGACGAGGCTGTCATCGGGTCAGGTGGCACCGGGTGGGCACCGTGGCCCTGGCGGCACTTGTGGTGCCTGCGTCGGGCTGAAATGCATGGAAACAGTTGCGGAAAAATAAATAAAATCGATTTATCGTATTACACACATAAGCTCAGCTTGTTACTGAGGTGCTCATGTCGGTTTCCCACGCACAACTCAAGGCGTTCCACGCGGTGGCCGTGCACGGCAGCTTTACCCGCGCGGCAGAAAAGTTGTTTCTGACCCAGCCAGCCGTGTCGGACCAGGTGCGCAAACTGGAGGAACGCTTCGGCGTGTTGCTGTTCCACCGCAACAAGCGCTCGGTGCAGCTCACCGACCTTGGCGAGCGCCTGCTGGGCATCAGCCAGCGCCTGTTCGCCTGTGAAGCCGAGGCCCATGACCTGCTGCAGGACTCGCGTGCGCTGCACACCGGCAGCCTGGTGCTGGCAGTGGATGCGCCGGTGCACGTGCTGCCGCAGATCGCCCGCTTCTGCCAGCGCTACCCGGGCATTCAGGTGAAGATCGAGACCGGCAATACCGATGAGTCGCTGGCCCGTTTGTTCAGCTACCAGGCCGACCTGGCCCTGCTTGGCCGTGATGTCGACGATGAGCGCCTGCACTGCCTGCCGCTGCGGCGCGACCCGATGGTGGCGTTTGTCTCGCACAACCATCCGTGGGCCAGCCGTGGCTCGATCAGCCTGGCGGACCTTGACGACACGCCACTGGTGCTGCGCGAGCCTGGTTCGGTAACGCGGCAGACGCTGGAGGAAGAGATGCAGCGCGCCGGGCTGCGGATTCGCCCGGCCATCCAGGTGGAAGGCCGCGAGGCCGCGCGTGAGGCGGTAGTGGTGGGGATTGGCGTGGGGGTGGTGTCGGCGGCGGAGTTTGGCGCCGATGCGCGGGTGTGTGCGCTGCCGATCGTCGATTGCCAGCGGCATTTGACCGAGACCCTGGTGTGTTTGAGCGAGCAGCGTACGCGGCGGGTGGTGGCGACCTTTTTGCAGATGGTTGAGGAAGGTTTGTAGCCTGCACTGGCCCTATCGCCGGCAAGCCAGCTCCCACAAGTACGCCACAATTTCAGCACTTGTGGTTTTCCTGTGGGAGCTGGCTTGCCGGCGATAGGGCCAGTGCAGGCTACCCAACTATGCTGGTGTAACTTCATGACTGGGCACTCATCCCATGCTCTACCGCCTCGCCGCCGACACCCTGGTCCTGCTGCACCTGGCCTTCATCCTGCTGGTGCTGTTCGGTGGCCTGCTGGTACTGCGCTGGCGCCCTGCCCTGCTATTGCACCTGCCGGCCCTGGCCTGGGGCCTGGCGGTGGAATGCCTGCACCTCGGCTGCCCACTGACAACCTGGGAAAACCGCATGCGCAGCGCCGCCGGTGACGCGGGCTACCAAGGCGGCTTCGTCGAGCACTACATCTGGCCACTGATCTACCCTGCCGGGCTGACCCCGCACATCCAGCTGCTGCTGGGCAGCTTCGTACTGCTGCTCAACCTGGGCATCTACAGCTACGTGGCCTGGCGCTGGCGCCGCCCTAGCGGGTAGCAACAACGAACAGGCGCGGGAACGGCAACAGCACCTTGCCGTCGGTGGCCGGCGGGTAGTCGCGCTGCATCGCCTGCAGGTACATCTGCAGGAAGCTGGCCTGCTCCTGTTCATCCAGCCTGGCCAGATAAGGCCGCAGCGCCGAGCCCTTGAACCATTCCACCACCGCTTCGGCGCCGCCCATCAACGGGTGGTGATAGGTGGTGCGCCATACATCCACCCGCGCGCACAACGGGCTGAGCAGGTCGTAATAGAACGCCGCGCTATGCCGGGGCGGCAGCTGGAAGTCGGCGAACTTGGCCGCCCAGGGGCCCTGGCTGGCAATCTCGCGCAATTGCCGGTGGGCGGGCTCGTCGAGGTTGTCCGGGGTCTGCACGGCCAGGCTGGCGCCTTCGCTCAACTGGCGTACCAGGTGCGGGTACAGCGAGGCGTGGTCGGGCACCCATTGCAGCGAGGCATTGGCGAGGATCAGGTCCTGTGGCTCGGGCGCGGACCAGCCGCTGATGTCGCCGATGGCCGTGCGCATCCGGGGGATGCACAGCCGCTTGCGCTCGCGGGCCTTGGCGATCATGTCCGGGTCACTGTCCAGCGCCGTCACCTGGGCGTCGGGGTAGCGTTGCAGCAGCACTTCGGTGGAGTTGCCGGGGCCACAGCCCAGGTCGGTGGCGTGGCGCACCGGGCGCGACGGGATGGCGGCGAGCAGGTCGCGCACGGCGCGGGTGCGTTCATCTTCGAACAGGGAATACTGGGTGGCGGACCAGGCCATGTGTAGCTCCTTAGGGCGGGCGGTGTGTTCAGCATATGCCATCTAAAGCCCTGTGCGGTCCCTGTGAGCGGCCTTGCGTCGCGATGGGCTGCGAAGCAGCCCCGGCAATCTATGCCAGGGCCACAATTTTGGGGCCGCTTTGCGGCCCATCGCGACGCAAGGCCGCTCCTACAAAGGAACGCATCCCTGCCTTCAGAAGTCCCAGCGGGTGATCACCATGACCTTGCGTGGCTCGCCGTAGTAGCCACTGTAGAACGTGGTATCCAGCGCACTGAGGTACTTCTTTTCGAACAGGTTGTTGACCTTCAACGTTCGAAAGCTGGTCGGTGATCTGGTGACGGCCCATCAGGTTGAACACCGCGAACAGGCCCTGCTTGGCCTGACCGTCTTGCCCAAGTCGGTGGGCGCGGCAGTGAAGTGGATGCCGCTCTGCCAGTTCATGCCACCGCCTACGGTCAGGCGGTCCAGTTCACCCGGCAGACGGTAGGTGCTCCACAGCTTGACCATGTTGGCCGGGAACACCGTGTTGATGCGTTCACCATCGGCGCCCTTGATGATGCTGCGGTTGTAGCTGGCGCTGAGGTTCCAGTCTGGCTGCAGCTCACCACTGGCCTCCACTTCGACCTAAGGTTGACTGGCATTAGGGCAAACCCACATTTGTAGCAACGTACCAAACCTGCCAGCTGTTCGTAAACCTAACATTTTTATCAGTAGCAGGATGTTTTCAGCGGGTTAATAATACTGAAAATAACGAGGTGATAAAGTTATGGAACGTATCTTCTATAAGGGTCGCCACCCCGTCATCTTGCTTGCGGAAACCGAGCGCACAGTTTTTTTTCGTGCAGCCGCTCAGTTGCTCGCTCAGCGCGGGCCGATAAATAATCTGTTACTGGCAACAGATCAGACTGGGACGGTAATGCGTGATGCGCAGCAAGAATCATCGTTTAACTATTCTGCATATGGGTTTGAGCCTGACTTGTCGAGCAGTAAGTGCCGAGTAGGATTTAATGGCGAGGTGTATGATCGCACATTCCAGGGATATTTGCTGGGGGGCAGGCGGGCGTATATTCCAAGTCGCCCTGGGTTTAATTCGCCCGATGTATTTAATATGCAAGGGCAGGAGCTGAATTGGATGGGTTACTGTTCTGGTGATCCGGTCAATTACAGCGACCCCAGTGGGCGGACCAGGGCCCCATCAACTACAGGGAGTCCATCACTCAAGACACTGGCGAAGATTGCTGCGCAGCGCGACAATCGCGTCCTCACACAAATGCACTATACACTGGACACAGATTTTATTCATACTCTAGGTGGCGGTGATTTGGTGCAAGCTACGCTTACCGCTCCAAAATCTATGGTAGAGAATGTTACTAAATCTTTGATCCCGAAAGAATATGACAATTTTTTCTTGAAACACCCTGAGCTATCGAAATACAAACTACCCATTTCAGGCGAAAGAGTTCTGAGTCTTAAGTATTATGCAGAGGATTATTCTGATTTATATTCAGTGACCGTCAAGGGATTAGGAAATTGGTTCAAAAAAACGAAAGTCGTGCCGCTTGGCATAACGACTGGCCATGCCAAAGATTTGGAGACTTTGTTAAGGCCTTATGCTCGCAGGATACACAATATTCAAGAAGCCTATCGATCCGGCCCGGTTACGGAGCAGCATTCTTTAGACAGAAGAAAACTTTGGGTAGATATTGCTAATGATGATGCGCTAGATTCGTATACGTATGGTGTTTCCTATCAAATTTCTCAAATAAGACGCAACTCATCGTTTTGATCAGGTTTAGGCAGCCACTGCCTCATACCCGAGTTTCCGGTTCAGGGTCTGCGCCTGATCTTTCACTTTGGAGGCACGCTGCCTGACCAATGAGCGAACACGGCATGTCAGGTCGTCGGACGGAAAGCACCACGCAGAAGCCCGTGTGTCATCAGTTGCCAAATCCATTGGCAATTCAGCACATCGGACTTGCGACCCGTGATCTGCCGTGTTGCCCGGGCATTGAGGAGGTAAACCTCGAAGCCACGTTCGCTGAGGATCTCGTAAATCGGAATCCAGTAAACGCCTGTGGGCTCCATGGCTACGACGGTGATGGCCAAACTTTTGAGCCAGTCCGCCGGCCTGTGCAGGTCGTCAGTAAAGGAAGTAAATGACTGGACGGCGCAATCGGGATGAACGACCGTGAAGCGTTGCTTGGCCATAGGTTACGCGTTCGTGACGGGTATCTTGTGGGGGCGGGCAAGCCCTAATGCCAGTCAGTTAAGACTGCCGGGGCTGCTGTGCAGCCCATCGCCGGCAAGCCAGCTCCCACACCGACCGCATCGGATTC
>NZ_JBJDNB010000010.1:0-172070 GCF_044900445.1 Pseudomonas sp. NPDC089407 | reverse complement strand
CAGCGCAGCCCTAAGGGCTGGGTGATCTCCCACAGAGATTGCGCAAACTTTTAGACTTTGAAAAAGACAGTTGCTCCCACATCTGTTTCGGGCCAATTATGCCTGTGCTTTTGGCGCGCGCACCCTGGGTGCATGACTGGAGATTGATAGAGACCAGCGGCGCCCCCTTCAATATCGAAGGGAACAATCAAGGCGGACAGAGGTGACTTAACAGGATGGACTGGCCCGAAACAGATGTGCGGCCTTGTGCCGCGAAGCGCCGCGCGGGCGGCGCTCGATCGCATAGGCGATGCTAAAGCCATGGCGAACACCTCGCCTTTTCTTACTGAATGGTCTTTAGGCCAAGCCCGCTCCCACCTTCAGATCATCGGTGCTTGCGCATGCCCATGTGGGCGTCGTCCATCAGCGCCTTGGCCATGTCACCCAGAAAGTGCGATGCCCGGACCAGCACCGGTTCGTTGTCCACTACCCCGATAAACGACGCCCGGCGTGAACAGTCACGCATGACTGCCAAGGGCATGCGGGCGGTGGGAGGCTTGGGTAGCGTGCAGATGGCGTGATGGTCTACCAACAGGGCGCGAAACGCGTATTCGGTGGCGTGGGTCAGGGTACTTTCCAGGTGATGCGGTCAGCTTTGCCTATGACGCACTGGGGCGGCGCCTGTACAAATACTCACGTGTTCGCGGGTAAGCCCGCTTCCTGCAACGACGTAACCGGCGCCCCTGCGGCCTCCCGCTTCGCGAGACGTGAAGGCGCATGAAATATTATTTATCAAGATAAATTCTCAATTGATGTAGTTTCTCATTAGCGCACCAGACACATCCCACGACCACTCCCCCGCCCAGGACTTGCCCCTTTGAAACGTCACCTCCCTGCCCGTCTGCTGCTGGCCGGCGCCTGCAGCGCCCTGCCTGTCGTTCACGCCGCCGACAACCTCACCCTGCCCGCGACCCAGATCGACAGCACCCGCGAAGCAGCAGACGGCATCAGCCAGGGTTACGAAGGCCGGGCATCCTCCAGCACCACCAAACTGGGCCTGACCGACAAGCAGACGCCGCAGGCGGTGACCACCATCACTCGGCAGGCATTGGACGATTTCAAGATCACCGGCATCAAGGACGCCCTGCGTGCTGCACCTTCGGTGACCGTGGAGCAAACCGAGACCGACCGCACCGAGTTCACTTCGCGCGGCTTCGATATCGATACCTTCGAATACGACGGCATGGGTATGCCCTTCGTCAGCAGCACGCTGGTCGGCGACCAGGACCTGGCCGAGTATGAGCAGATCGACGTGCTGCACGGTGCCAATGGCTTGATGAGTGGCGCCGGCAACCCGTCTGCCACGGTCAATTTCGTACGCAAGCGCCCGACCGATACCTTCCAGGCCCAGGTCGATACCAGCGTCGGTTCGTGGGACAGCCGTCGCATTGACATCGACGTGGGCGGCCCGCTGACCGACAGCGGCAATGTGCGTGGCCGTTTCATCTACTCCCACGACAAAGGCAACTCGTGGATGGACCGCTACAGCCACGAACGCAATGTGGCAGCAGGCCTACTGGCGTTCGATGTGTCCGACGCCGACACCGTGACCGTGGGCTTTTCCCAGCACAGCAGTGATTCCAACGGCAGCACCTGGGGCAACCTGCCGCTGGTCGACAGCAAGGGCAATGCCATCCACTACAGTGGGCGCAGCAACAGCATCGGCCAGCCGTGGACCTACTGGAACCTGCACACCCAGCGTGCCTTCGTCGAGCTGAAACACGACTTTGGCAATGACTGGAACGCCACCCTCACCGCCACCGGGGTGCAGGAAAAACAGAATACCAACATGCTCTACGTCGGCTCGGTGACCGGTGATGTTGCCGACGCCTATGCCAACCATACTCGCAGCGAGGCCCACCAATTGCTCGGCGAGGCCAAGGTGCAAGGGCCGTTCAGCCTGTTCGGGCGCGAGCACCAGCTGACCTTCGGTGCTGCGTATGGGCGCACGCACCAGAAAGGCCAGGAGTACGACGAAGACCTGGAGCACGGTAGCGCCTTGCAGACTTCGTTCTCGGGCATTCTTGCGGGCACTACCCCCATGCCATCGTTCGGCGCTACCAGCGAAGGGCTCGGGCAAAACTTCCAGGACACGCAGAAAAGCCTGTTTGCCGGGGCACGCTTCAGCCTTGCCGATGACCTGCACTGGATTGCCGGCGCACGCATGCTCAGCGCCGACGGCAAGGGCGAAAGCTATGGCACCGCGCACGACACGCGCGAGCACGGCAAGGTCACCCCCTACACCGGCTTGGTCTACGACCTGAACGACGCCTGGAGCGTGTATGGCAGCTGGACCAAAATCTACAACCCCCAATACGTATCAGGTACCGACCATTCGGTACTCGACCCACTGGAGGGCAAAAGCATGGAGGTCGGGGTAAAGGGCAGCGTGATGGACGAACGCCTGCACCTGACTGCCGCGCTGTTCAAGACCGAGCAACGCAACGTGGCGGTGGATGCGGGGTATGACGGGGTTCAGGAAGTCTACACAGCAGAGGACTACAAGAGCCACGGCGTGGAGTTGCAGGCCTCTGGCGAAGTAGTGCCGGGCCTGGACCTGCTCGGCGGCTACACCTACGTGCGCATCGACAATGACAACGGCGAGCGGGCGCGTAAATATGTGCCGACGCACAGCTTCCGCGGCATGGTCACCTATCGCCTGCCGAGCGTGCCACAGATGAAGGTGGGTGCCCGTCTCAGCTGGCAGACGGCGATCGAAAACGACGACAACAGCGCCATTCACCAGAACGCCTATGGCCTGGTTGACCTGATGACCAGCTACGACATCGACAGCAACTGGAGCACGTCGCTGAACCTGAACAACGTCACTGACCGTAAGTACCTGTTGTCGCTGTACAACAATGCGACCACCGCCAGCTACGGCGCGCCGCGCAACCTGACGGCTTCGGTGACCTGGAAGTATTGAGCGGGCCTGCACGATACCTGTGGGAGCGGGTTTACCCGCGAATGCGTCGGTAAAAACCACCATCGCATTCGCGGGTAAACCCGCTCCTACAGGGGACTGCGCAAGTTTCTGCATTTACGTTGCGACCACCAAGGCGATCATTCAAGGCTTCAGAAGCTCATTGAAGAAACGGATGCCCATATCGGCGTTGGTATGCACCCCCAGCACCTCCCCCGCCTCATTCTGCACCACCGTATGGCCACCTTCGATGGGCTTGCCGGTGCGTCGATCCAGCGCTTGCATGCTGGATGGCAGGCTGAACAGCAAGCGCCCGTCACGGCTGCGCACTTGAATGTCGGCCGGATAATGCACCGGGCCAAAATCGACAGCATGGTTCAGGAAGCCATCCCAGCTGCGCGCCGGTCCATAAGGCTGCGCCATACGCATGCTCAGCCAACGCAGCTCCATGCCCAGCACCTGGACCGGGGTATCTTCGGACCTCGCCTCCCACTCAGGGGCGCTGGAGAACACCCTCACCGGCCCAGGCCAGACGATGCCACCCAACTCGGAACCCGGCGCCAGATAACACTGATGCAGCTTCCATTCGGCAAATTTGAAATGCGCACCGAAAGGAAACTCGAACTGGACCTCCCCAGGCTCGCACTTCCAACCTTCCAGTTCATGCGCAGACACGGTTTCGACAGTGGCATTGCCATGGCCCTGCCACAGTTTCAGACGCCGCACGGGCGTACCCATGATGGTCCCCGTCGTGCGGTCGAACTCGGCATGGCCCAGGCTCTGTATGCCATAGGGAACGGGCTTGCCGCTGTAATCCACCCTGTCGTCAAGGTTGTCCAGGTGCACCTGGGTGCCCGCTGGCAGTATCAGGTCACCCAGCACTTCTTCATGCTCCAGCCGCGGGTTGTGCGCGCGCCACTGCTGCCAGTGGCTGAACTCCGACTCGACGTAAGGCACGCTACCGACCGCCAGCAACACTGCCAGCAGACCGAAGCGCCAACGCCGCGCCAGCATGTAGCGCCGACTACGCGGAATCAGCAGGGCAACCAGACAGGCGCTGAGCAGCCAGAGAAACACTTCGGAAAAGATGTAGATCATGTAGCCGAGCAGCATGCTCGGCATATCGACGGGAATCATGAACGTCCTTGTTAACCCTGATACAGACTCAGCAGTTGGCCATTCCTGATCGATGCCCCCTTCTCGTTCGTGCTCGACACCGTGCTGCTGCCCTACGACCTGACAGCTTTTTTGCCGGAAGACATGGGCGGCGATCCTTACGAGTGCACGATCAAGGGTGGGTTGAACGTGATCATGTGAAGGAAGCGGGTTTACCCGCGAATGCGATGCTGATTTTACCGCCGCATTCGCGGGTGAACCCGCTCCCACAAGATCCGCAAAACGCTTGCGAGCTCGAGATACGTTAAGCCAGCGTTCGGGGCTGGAGACAGCCCCGTCAGTCGCGTACGACTGGGCTCAGTCGGCAGCTTGCACTGCTTCAGCGTCGGCGGCGGGGGCCGGAGCCTGCGCTTTGGCCTTCGCCCGGTTGCGCCGGTCCTGGCTACGCTGACGCGAAGCCTGTTGCTTGGCATGCAGTGCCTGGGCAGCGGTCACGGTGCCAGCGGCTTGGCCAGCGAGGTCCAGGCGCGGTGCGTCCTCGACCATGCTTGCCCAGTAGCGCGCACCCCGGCACCAGGTCGAGATACCCAGTTTCAGCTGTTCGCGGGTCAGCCCAAGCAGCTCCAGGTGTTGCTCGGCATCCTTGAAAATGCCCTCCTTGAGCGGCACCTTGGGGGCCGGGTTGACCGGGAAGGCCAGTGGAAAATGCTTCTGCAAAGGCCAGATCGCAGCCACCGCCGGATCCTGCTCACGCGGCTTCGCCTGCGGGGACGGCTTGCGCTTTGGCTGTTTCGCGCTCTCGGCCTTTACCTGCTGTTTTTCCGCCCGCAGGCGGTCGCGTAGCTCTGCTAGTTGTTCAAAACCCATCGTTCAGTTCACTGCTTGAAGTTGATTGCGTGGTGCAAGGATAACCCATGCAGCCTCTTCATTGTTCGCAGGTCATCTTTCCATCAGCTGAACACCCAGAGCACGCGTGTGGGTTTGTCGGTCAGATTGGCGTAGCGAAAGCTCGCATGGGGCTGCAGCTGAAAGCTGTCACTGGCGCGCAGCGTTACCGGCTCACCGCCGCCCAGCCACACGGTAAGCTCGCCTTCAAGCACGAAGCAGCCTTGCTCCGAGCTGTCGTCCAGGTACTCCTCGCCACTGCTCGCCCCCGGCTCCAGGTGGCTGTCGAGCATGGAGAACGCACCCGTTATCGTGGGCGATGCCAGCACATCGGTAATGCCACCGGCCAGGTGCAGGGTGCGGCGCTCGTGGGGCCGGGTGACCCAATCGAGTTCACGGGGTTTGTCCAGCTTGTAGAAATAGGCGGTGGAGACACCGAGCTCTTCGCTGATGGCTGTAAGGTCGGCCACGGTCGGGCGCGATACGCCCCGCTCGACCTGGGACAGAAAGCCCACCGAGCGGCCGATGCGCTGTGCCAGCTCGCCCAGGGTCAGGCCTTTGAACTTGCGCAGGTCGCGAATCAGTACTGCCAGGCCTTCGATTTCTTCGTGCACTTTCATAGTTGAATCGCGACTTTCGGACGGGAAAAGAATGCCCTGAAAAGTACATGATTCGACTCGCAAAGCAAAATGCTTCACAGAGCAGTTGCCGCGGTCACCTGTAGGAGCGGCCTTGTGTCGCGATCGGGCTGCGCAGCAGCCCCAGCGATATTTGCATGTACGCTGAAATCCTGGGGCTGCAGCGCAGCCCGATCGCGACACAAGGCCGCTCCTACAAAGACCGCGCTAGGGATGGGAGACTTGTTCTGCCCTTAGCGCACAACCTCGTACGTCAGGTCCAGGCACTTGCGGGCTTTTTCCACCAGCTCGTCGATCTCTTCAATGCTGATCACCAGCGGCGGCGCGATGATCATGGTGTCGCCCACCGCGCGCATGATCAGCCCGTTGTCGGAGCAATGCTGGCGGCAGATCATGCCCACGCCCTTGCCTTCATAGCGGGCACGGGTGGCCTTGTCTTTTACAAGTTCGATCGCACCGAGCATGCCCAGGCCTCGTACTTCGCCTACCAGCGGGTGGTCGGCCAGCTCGCGCAGGCGCTGTTGCAGGTAAGGCGCGGTTTGCTCATGCACCTGCGTGATGATCTGCTCGTCCTTCAGGATACGCAGGTTCTCCAGCCCCACTGCCGCCGCCACCGGGTGGCCGGAATAGGTGAAGCCGTGGTTGAAGTCACCGCCTTCGCTGATCACCTTGGCCACTTCGTCGCGCACGATCACACCCCCCATCGGGATGTAACCGGAGGTCAGGCCCTTGGCGATGGTCATCAGGTCGGGCTTGAGGTCGTAGTAGTCAGTGCCGAACCACTCACCGGTGCGGCCAAAACCGCAGATCACTTCGTCAGCAACGAACAGGATGTCGTACTTGGCAAGGATCTCCTTCACCTTCGGCCAGTAGGTCTGCGGCGGTATGATCACCCCGCCGGCGCCCTGGATCGGCTCGGCGATAAAGGCCGCGACGTTGTCTTCGCCCACTTCGAGGATCTTCTTCTCCAGCTGCTCGGCCGCCCACACACCGAAGTCGGCCTCGGTCATGTCGCCGCCCTCACCAAACCAGTAGGGCTGCGGGATGTGCACGATGTCCGGGATCACCCCGCCCTGCTGGTGCATGCCGCTCATGCCACCCAGGGCCGCGCCTGCCACGGTGGAGCCGTGGTAACCGTTGATGCGGCCGATGATCACCTTTTTGCTGCTCTGGCCTTTCAATGCCCAGTAATGGCGGACCATGCGCAGCACAGTGTCGTTACCTTCGGAACCGGAGCCGGTGAAGAACACATGGTTCATGCCTTGCGGGGCAACATCGGCGATGGCCTTGGCCAGTTCCAGCGCAGGCGGGTGCGCCGTCTGGAAGAACAGGTTGTAGTAAGGCAATTGCTTCATCTGCTGGCTGGCCACCTCGGCCAACTCATCGCGGCCATAGCCGACCGCCACGCACCACAGGCCGGCCATGCCGTCGAGAATCTTGCTGCCTTCGCTGTCCCACAGGTACACGCCCTTGGCCGAGGTGATGATACGCGGGCCTTTTTCGGCCAGCTGTTTCACATCGCTGAACGGGGCCAGGTGATGGTCGCGGCTCAGTGCTTGCCAGGCCTGGGTTTGCGAATTCTGTTCACTCATTGTCTTCACTCCATCAAGTTGCGCAGTCGTACTGCGCAGGTAATTTCTGTATTTGGGAAAAAGCCGGCGTTCAGGCGCTGAGCAACAGCTTCTGGCGCAGCACCGAGCGCTGCCGGCAGGCCTTGCCAAACGACTGGAAGATGGTCAGGTAATGCGGGTTATCCATGACCTGGAACTCGGGGTGCCACTGCACGGCCAGCGCGAAGCCCTTGCCGTTCTCGACCGAAATCGCCTCCACCAGGCCATCGGGTGCCAGCGCTTCTACCCTCAGCCCGGGGGCCAGTACATCGATGCCCTGGCCGTGGATGGAATTGACGTCGAAGATTGCCGGCAAACCCATGCGGTCGAGCAGCCCGCCTGGCTCTACATGCATGGTATGGCGCGGGCCGTACTGTTTTTCGATCGGTTCGCCCTTGCCTTCGCGGTGGTCCATGAATACGCCAGCCTCGTGCACCTTCTGGTACAAGGTGCCCCCCAGCGCCACGTTCATTTCCTGAAAGCCGCGGCAAATGCCCAGCACCGGTACCCCGGCGGCGATGGCCGCACGCATCAGCGGCAGCGTGGTGGCGTCACGCAGCGGGTCGTGCTGGGTGCCCTCGGCACTGGCCGGGCCGTTGTAGTGGTACGGCTCGATATTGGACGGCGAACCCGTGAAGATCAGCCCGTCCACCACGTCCAGAATATCGGCGCTGTCCATAAGCTCGCCCAGGCTGGGTATCACGATGGGCAGGCCATACGCCGCCTTGGTTGCCGCGCGTGCGTACTTCTCGGCAATGGTCTGGGTGGCATGCTGCTCAATCATGCTGGTGCATGCGGTAATGCCAATAACGGGCACACGTGGCATCTCTTCCTCCGGCAAATCGGTATTGCGCGTGGTGTTTGAACGTTGGTAAGGCGTCGTTTTTCGAACCGCAGCTGCTACAGGAACCAGCGGTACTCGCGGGCGTCGATGTGGCGCATGAAGTCCAGTTGCTCCTGGTACTTGTTCTCGCAATAGACCATCACGAACTCACTGCCCAGGCCTTCGTTGACCGCCGGGTGATGGCGCATGGCGGCCAGGGCACTGAGGGCATCCTTGGGGAAGTCGATGCCGCTCTGGCGGTTTTCATTCAGCGGGGCGATGGGTTCGACGCCGCGGTCCAGGCCGTGCTCCATGCCGGTCAGGATGGCTGCCAGCACCAGGTACGGGTTGGCATCGGCGCCCGCCAGGCGGTGCTCGATACGCAGGTTGCGCGGGTCGGACTCGGGGATGCGAATACACGCATCGCGGTCTTCGAAACCCCAGCTGGCTTTGCTCGCGGCATTGACCATGGCGCCATAGCGGCGGTAGGCATTGTGGTTGGGGGCAAAGATCGGCATGCAGTGCGGCAACAGCTCCAGGCAACCCGCCACCGCATGGCGCAGCTTGCGCTGTTCAGCACCGGCAAGGAGGTTGTTGCCATCAGCGTCGTACAGGCTGACATGCACATGCATGCCGCTGCCAGGCGCATCCAGGTACGGCTTGCTCATGAAACTGGCCCGGTAGCCGTGCTTCATCGCAATACCGCGGGTGCTGCGGCAGAACAGCGCCGACCAGTCCGCTGCGCCGAGGGCATCGTCGCTGTGCGAGAAGTTGATTTCAAACTGTCCAGGGCCCAGCTCGGCAGTGATGACGTTGGCCGGCACGCCCTGCTCGTTGGCGCCGTCGACCATCTCGTGCAGCACCGACGAGAAGCGTGACAGGCGCTCGATGTGCATGTTCGGTTGATCGTCTTCGTCGCCGGTCGCGGTGTCGCGCGGGTACTGTGGCAGGCCATTGTCCAGCGTGCGGTCGAACAGGTAGAACTCCAGCTCGAACGCCACCACCGGGCGGATGCCGCGCCTGGCCAGGCGTTGCAGCACGCGGGCCAGCACCTCACGGGGCTCGAACTCGATCGGCGCGGCGGTACCGTCGGAGGTGATCAGCATCTGCGCGATCACTTCCTTTTCCCAGCGCACTGGCTTCAGGGTGCCTGGCACCAGGCGCCGTGCGGCATCCGGGTCGCCGTCGGCGAAGCAGTAGTCACCAATCGGGTAAAGGCCCCCTTGGGTACCCAGCAGCACGCAGTTCTGCGGCAGTTTCAGGGGTGCGCCGGCGGCGACTTTCTCCAGCATGTCCATGGGGTAGCGCTTGCCATAGAAGTGCCCGGGGATATCCAGCGCAATCAGGTCTACATACCGTATTGCCGGGTGTTCTGCGCGGAATGCGCGCACTTCAGCCAGCAGATCCGCAAAGATGACACTCATCTTCTTATCCTTGTGAGGTGAACGAATTCAATTGAAGACCCAGAGCACGCGGGTGGGCTTTGCCGTCAGGTTGGCGTAACGGAACTGCGCGTGGGGTTGCAGCTGGAAGCAGTCGTTGGCCTGCAGCGTCACGGCCTCGCCGTGGTCCAGCCATACCGTCAGTTCGCCTTCAAGCACGAAACAGCCCTGCTCGGAGCGGTCACTCAGGTAGGCCTCGCCACTGCTGGCGCCCGGTTCGAGATGGCTGTCGAGCATCGAAAAGGCGCCGGCGATGGTGGGGGACGCCAGCACATCGGTAATGCCTGCCTCAAGGTACAGCGTGCGCCGCTCGTGGGGCCGCGTGACCCAGCCGATGCCGCGCGGCTTGCTCAGGTTGTAGAAGTACGCGGTCGATACACCGAGCGCTTCACTGATGGCGGTAAGGTCGGCCACGGTCGGGCGCGACACACCGCGTTCGACCTGGGACAGGAAGCCAACTGAGCGGTTGATACGCTCGGCCAGTTCACCCAGGGTCAGGTTCTTGAATTTGCGCAGGTCGTGAATAAGGATCGCGAGGGCTTCAACCTCTTCGTGCATCTTCATCGTTTCGGACTGCCGTGAAATTTTTAGAGTTATTTTTCATGAAAAATTACATGAAAATTTTCACGAGTCAAGCCGAATGTGTACTGAAGACAGTTATCAGTTTTCTTTTAAGGCCACTGCAGGTGTGACAAGAGCAATCGAAAGGCAATAGTTTATCTACTGAGATCGAAAAGCCTGGCTGCCTCCCTCACCAGGGTAACCGTTGCTAATCTGAATGCGCTCAAGCAATCAGCAGTTCACACTCCGGAGGCAGCATGACAGTAGCGAAAGTTGCAATTATCACGGCCGGTGGCAGCGGCATGGGTGCCGCAGCAGCACGGCGCCTGGCGGCTGATGGTTTCAAGGTTGGCATCCTTTCCTCTTCGGGCAAGGGCGAGGCACTGGCGGCCGAACTCGGTGGCATCGGGGTAACCGGCAGCAACCAGTCGGTTGAAGATCTGCAACGCCTGGTCGACGCAGTGGTAGAGAAATGGGGCCGTATCGACGTGCTGGTCAACAGCGCCGGCCATGGCCCGCGCGCGCCGATCCTGGAGATCAGCGACGAGGACTGGCACAAAGGCATGGACACCTACCTGCTCAACGTCATTCGCCCGACGCGCCTGGTAACGCCTTACATGCAGCGCCAGAAGGGTGGCGTGATCATCAATATTTCCACCGCCTGGGCCTTCGAGCCGAGCGAACTGTTCCCGACGTCTGCCGTGTTCCGCTCGGGCCTGGCTGCATTCAGCAAGATTTTTGCCGACAATTTTGCTGCCGATAACGTGCGCATCAACAACGTCCTGCCCGGCTGGATCGACAGCCTGCCGGCCACTGAACAACGCCGCGACAGCGTGCCGCTCAAACGGTATGGCACCAGCGAAGAAGTGGCCGCGACCATCGCGTTTCTGGCCAGTGATGGCGCTGCCTACATTACGGGGCAGAACATCAAGGTCGATGGCGGTGTGACACGCAGCGTCTGATTGCCGGTAGGCAGCCACCGCGTCGCTCCCGCTACTCAGAGGCCCAGCGCTCTCATGGAATTTGACGCGCGGTCTCTGTGGGAGCCGCGCTTGCCGGCGATGGGCTGCAGAGCAGCCCCAAAGTCTCAAGTCACTCAAAAGACGGCAGAATGGTGTCGTCTGCATTGGGGCTGCTTCGCAGCCCATCGCCGGCAAGCGCGGCTCCCACACCAAAAAACGGCGATCTCCTAAAGGGTACGCGAAGCGCTTTCCCATGCCCTACTTGCTGGCAACCGATTGATTGGCCAGGCAGCTCTGCCCGTTCAAATAACGCGACGTTTTCAGCCAGTCCTGCTGCGGGTAAAAGGCAAACACATAGCTGCCGCGTTGCAGTGTCTGAATCAGCTTGCCGGCAATGGCCGGGCGTACGGCAGGGCAACCTTGGCTGCGGCCCAGGCGACCAAGGCCAGGCACCACCTTGGGGTCGGCATACGCAGCGGCGTGCATGACAATCGCCCGCGACATGCTGTTGTCATTGAAGCCCGGCTCCAGGCCCTGCAGGCGCAGCGAACGGCCGTGCTTGCCGCTGTAGGTCTGGCCGGTTTCATACAGGCCGATGGAGGACTGATAGCTGTTCGGGGCGTTGGAGAACGCCGTGGGCACATCGGCGCCGCTGTTCTTGCCATGGGCAACCCACTCTTCGAACAACAGCTTCCTGGCGCGCAGGTCGAACACCCACAGGCGTTTGTCACGCGAGGCCTTGGAGTAATCGATCACCGTCAACAGCTTGTCCCCGTCGCTGTGGCTGGCACAGTCATAGGCGGTGAGCGCCAGAGCCAGAGTCGAAAGGTTGGCATTGGGCGCCAGCTGTTGCAACTCGGCGGCGCTAGGTAGCGATTGTGCCTGGGCACTGTGCCAGGCACCGAGGAAAAACAGGCCAATAGTGGCCACCGAGAGCCGCACGGCTCCCCGCAATGGTTTGAACATCGACATGGATTACCCTGTTGAAAAGCTGGCTTTTCTTGCCTTGTTTGCTGCCAAAAGCGCCTACTTTGCTTGATTGCTGCAGAATTGCCGATCACTTCTTGACCAATGGCTTATGTTCTTCAGTGTCTTCTGTGCTGATTACCGTGAACTTGCTGTCGCTGCGGGTATCGCGGGTAGACGCCCAATCGGTAATAACCAGCATGGTGCCAACGTCCATCGCCGCACGTAGATGGCGGCGGAATTCCGGGTTGATGTTCAATTGGCCCAATTGCTCATACGGCGTGTCGCCGTACTCCGGGTTGCTCAGGCCCACCACCGACCATCGCAACGGCAGCGCGGCATCGAGTGCCATGGCAGATGGTTTCTGCAACAGCGAATACACCGCCATGCCACTGCGGTGCTTGCTGTTTTCCAGCGAGAGTGCCGGCGCCGAGCCAATCAACTGGCCATTGCGAAACACGTAGGCGCGCAGGTCGGCGCGGCTGATCAGGATCGAAAGTGGCCCTGCGCCCGGGTCCGGGTCGTTCCAGAACTGCTGGTTGCTCAGCACCAGCGGGCCTTGGGCTTTGCCATCGCTGACCGTCGGCGCCAGCACGCCGGGGTGGTAGACCTCTACCGGGGCACTGTTGGTGTCGGAAACAATCACCGTGGTCGAACTGAAACCGGTGACTTCGTACAGCTTCTTGGCAAAGCCCATCGGCAAACGCACGCAACCATGCGACGCGGGGTAACCCGGCAGATGGCCAGCGTGCAGGGCAATACCGTCCCACGTCAGCCGCTCCATGTAAGGCATGGGTGCACTGTTGTAGAGGCTGGATTTGTGCTCGACCTTTTTCTGCAGAATGCTGAATACCCCGGTCGGGGTTTCCCGGCCGGCCTTGCCGCTGCTGACGGTACTGACGCCGATGGCGATGCCATTGCGGTAAACATAGGCGCGTTGCTCGGTGAGGCTGACCACCACGGTGACCGGCCCCACCGGCGAAACCTGTGGGTACCAGAGAAACTGGCCAGGCTTGAGGCTTTCAAGCTGGCTTCTGAGTGCTGCCGGGGTGGGCACCTGCAGGGGTGCCGCGTCAGCCAATGCGACAGCCAGTAACAAACCCAGCCCGAGCGGTACATGCAACATCGAATAGCCCCCTGATACGCCTGCGGCCAGCTTAGCCGCAACGCGCCCCGCCAGCCACTTGCTCAACGCACCATGCCACCTCCTGACGAGCAGTACAGCAACCCGTTCTGGCAGAGTAGTAACAACCGCGCACACATAATGTGCACAAACTTCCCACCTCATGACGCTGAACGCTACGGAGCAATGGGCCATCAGGCCCGGAAGCCGCGAACTCCCTGTGCATTACAGAGTGGTACGAATCTTGTTTGTATACAAAACCAAAAATAAAAGTACACAACCATCATGGAGTCCCGATGGCGTCGATTTCGCGTTCCGATGTTAGCCCGCTGGGTGCCCTCCCCACCGACACGACCGCGCCCGGTCAGGTGGCGTTGAGCTCACGCTTGTACAGTGCCGACCTTGCGCCCACCCGCGCAGCCAATCGCACCTGGGGGCGCTACAGCCTGTTCGCGCTGTGGACCAACGATGTGCACAACATGGCCAACTACTCCTTCGCCATCGGCCTGTTCGCTTTAGGCATGAGCGGCGCGCAGATTCTCGCCGCCTTCGCCCTGGGTGCACTTGTGATCTACGGGCTGATGAACCTGTCCGGCTACATGGGCCAGAAAACCGGCCTGCCCTACCCGGTCATGTGCCGGATCAGCTTCGGCATCCATGGTGCGCAGATCCCGGCACTGATTCGCGCGGTGATCGCCATCGCCTGGTTCGGTATCCAGACCTACCTCGCTTCGGTCGTGCTGCGCGTGCTGCTTATCGCCATCGCGCCGGACCTCAAGGGCTACGACCAGAACTCGATCCTAGGCCTGTCGACCCTGGGCTGGGTTACCTTCCTCGGTATCTGGTGCGTGCAGGTGGCCATTTTTGCCTACGGCATGGAAATGGTGCGCCGTTTCGAATCGTTTGCCGGGCCGATCATTCTGGTGGCGTTCGCCAGCCTGGCGGGCTGGATGTACTGGCGCAGCGGCCTGTCGATCGCCTGGTCCAGCGGCAACGCGCCAAGCGGCTCCGCCATGTGGTTGAAAGTGCTCGGTGCCGCCGCCCTGTGGGTATCGCTGTACGGCACCATGATCCTCAACTTCTGCGACTTTACCCGCAACTGCCCGGACCGCCGCACCATCAGCGTCGGCAACTTCTGGGGCCTGCCGGTCAACATGCTCGGCTTTGCGTTGATTGCGGTGGTGCTGGCCGGGGCGCAGTTCAGCATCGACGGCAAGCTGGTACAGGGCCCGACCGAAATCGTCGCGGCCATCCCCAACACCGCCGGCCTGGTACTGGCCTGCCTGGCCTTCCTGATCGTGACCGTGGCGGTGAACATCATGGCCAACTTCGTCGCCCCGGCCTTTGTACTCACCAACCTGGCGCCCAACCTGCTGAACTTCCGCCGCGCCGGCCTGCTAAGCGCTGCCATCGCGGTAGTGATCCTGCCCTGGCACCTGTACAACAGCCCGTCGGTGATCGTGTACTTCCTCGGCGGCCTGGGCGCCCTGCTCGGCCCACTGTACGGCATCATCGTCACCGACTACTACCTGGTACGCCGCAGCCGGGTGAACCTGCCGGAGCTGTACAGCGAGAGCAAACAGGCGGCCTATCACTACACCGGCGGGGTCAACCTGCGCGCAGTAGCGGCGTTCATCCCGGCTGCATTGATCGCCATCGTGCTGGCGCTGGTGCCGGCGTTCGAGACGCTGTCGCAGTTCTCCTGGTTCTTCGGCGCCGGCCTCGGCGCGCTGATCCATTACGCCATCGCCAACCGCAGCGCCAGCTACACCGAGGTTTGCGGTGAATGTATTGCGGTGGAGAGTGCGCATCACTGACTCGGGGTCGGCAGCGGGTTCAATCAAATTGGGGGCGGCTTTGCGCCCCTTCGCGGGCACGCCCGCTCCCACAGGTGTTGCGCGCTCTCGGGGTTTGGCGCAATACCTGTGGGAGCGGGCGTGCCCGCGAAGGGCTGCAAAACAGCCCGAACAAAGCCACTGGCTCTTAACTGACTGGCATCAGCCCTAATGCAGTCAGCCCACACTGCATTCTTCTGGCATCGCGACATCAAGGACAAACCGTACAACCCAGAAAAAACCAAGACCAAGGAATCGGAAACCGGTGTCTACTTTCCTTATGCCGGTGTGGTGTACGAAATCAACGATACAAGTCAGTACAGGGAACCACCACCAAAGGCGCTGAATTCACGCTGGACGGGGAGTTGGCTGAAGGCTGGCAGGCATCAGCCGGCTATGCCTATGCGGACAGCACCGATGCCGACGGCCAGCGTATTGTCACCACCCTGCCCCGCCACAGCCTGAAGACCTTCACCCGCTACCGCCTGCCGGGCATTCTGAATAAAGTTACCCTTGGCGGCGGTGTGAACTGGCAAAGTAAAACCGGTGCCGACCTGCACACCTTTACGCAAGGCAGCTACGCCGTCACCAACCTGTTGGCGCGCTACGACTTCAACCCAGCACCTGAGTGCATCGGTCAATCTGAACAACCTGTTCGATCGCGAATACCTCAGCTATGCCGGCGACCACGGTATGTACGGTGCGCCAAGAAACATCATGACGGATATCAGATACAACTTTGATGTTCATATGCGCCGTGCTGAACCCGGGCCATGAGCTGCAGCAACCGTTGTAGGAGCGGGTTTACCCGCGAACACCGGCGAAGCCGGTGCCATACCCCGCGTCGCCTTCTTCGCGGGTGAACCCCGATACCAAGGAAGAACATGGACATTCGAGCAACGACCGAAAAGGACTGGATGTTACTCAAGCACGTCAGGCTGGCCGCGCTGCTGGATGCGCCAACCGCCTTTGGCGTCAGTTACACAACTGCCGCTGGCTACAGTGACGACCAATGGAAACAAAGAGCCGCTTCGACGGAGACCGAATTCTGGCTGGCGTTCCAGGCAGGCACACCCGTTGGCATGGTCGGGGCGAGAGTCAGTGAGTCCAAGCGCTTCAACTTGATCGGGATGTGGGTCGAACCCGCAGCCCGGGGATCTGGTATTGCAAAAAAACTGGTCGATACCGTCAAGGCTCGATCCTCTGAAAGAGGTTTTGACAGCGTGTACCTGGATGTCGCGCCTGAAAACGGTATCGCCTCAAGCTTTTACTTGAGGCAGGGCTTTGTTTTTCTGGATGAATGGGAACCATTGGAAAGCCACCCCCACATCACTGTTCAAGCAATGCTATGGACGATGGGCTGAACGCTGGGTCTGACTTCTTTGCAGCCTATGGGCTCTTGAGCTTTGCGTGTGCTCGCTCAGGTCTTTAAGCTGCAGTCATGAATACGGATTACCATTCCGCCAGGGGCCAACCATTGTCTACAGATCCGCTATGTCTTGTTTTCGTACCCGCGCTTGCCTTCGCGATGGAAAAAGAGCGGGGTTATAAAGACATCGTTCCAGAAGAATGCTGGACGGAATGGCAGCGGGTACGCACCTCCTTCTGAGCACCCTTGCTCACACAACCGTTCTGGGCCGGAAAATGGCGAGGCCCCGCTTCTGCACAGTCTGCTATGGGTCGATAGCAGACGCTCACGACCGGCTGCTTTCGACCCATTGCGGACATTCGACTGGGCTGCGTTCACCCTCGGCCTGCCGGGAGCAGCTCTGGCCATAAGTCTGCACGGCACACTAGCGCAATGAGTCAGACGGCTTCAGGGGATTGATCTGATCCTGCCGAATCCAGCCGATATGGGAGCGTTCATCGTCGCCGGTAAACTCGACATGCGCCCAGCCTGGCTGGTAGGCCAGCAAGCCCACAACATCGCCTTTGATGATGTAGGGACCCCTTGAGCCATCCTTGCCTCGATTTTTTTGCAGATAGGCCCTCTCGGCGCTAACAGTAGCCAGGCCGATCCAGTGCTTGCTGGCGGTGCGGCTCAACGCCAGCCCGGTGCTGATCATAGGCCCCAGCACACTGCCGCAGCCAGGGTGCTCCTGCCCTTTGGGCACCCTCAGCTCGATGCCATCAGCAGTCGCCGTTACACTGCCGGGAAATGCCTGGTGGCTCCAGGTGGTGACCCGCATCGGCGAGGCGTCATCGAGTTGGCCCTGGAGGTAGAATGCGCAGCGCCGGCTTACCCCCTCGCCAAGCTCTTCGGAGAAATAACCCTCAACCTTATGGTCCGGCGTAATTGCAACCATCAATCCCTCATATTGCCCTGGTGTTAGCGCAACACTGCCCGCCGTTACCGACGACGCACTAGCACTCAACAAACCTGATAACAGCAACCGTGACCAATTCACGTTTTTCATCCATGCTCCCCTATTGGTGATAGCCATTTACCGGCATACGTCAGGTGTACTGGACATAGAAGTATCCGGCTTCATCACCTTCCTTGCCGCGCCGGGCTCGATGGTCGATGAAGACATAGCCGATGCCATCAGCGAAAATGCCCTCATGGTCGGGGTTGATCTCGGCAATGTCTGCATCGAGCAGTTGAAGATGGAACATGTAACGAGGACTTAATTCGTAGACGGGGTCCTGTAACCAACTGGGCGTGCCAGATGATTTGCTCATCTCGATGCCGCCGAACTCACCGCCGATTTCCACATCGAATTCGTCCTCGTTCATTTCTTCGAAGTCGATGAACGCCTGAGTGAGCAGCAGCGGGGGATTGCTGGGGACTATAGGTTCGGGTGCAAGATCGTGCAGGATGACGCGGGCAAATCCGTTCTCGATCTGCTCCTGCAATTCTGACTGCTGATGAACCGTATAGCGGCGCTGGAGCGCGGCGTTGAAGCCTCCGCTCTGGTACTGCTGGGCGGCGATGAATACAGTGAGGGCCATACCCGGAGGTACGCACTGATAGCCGGCATAAAAGCGATCGGTCGTGGTGACCAGAGGGGTCAATAGCTCGCCTGTCTTGGGGTTAGACGGCCACAGCTTGAGGTCGGTGAGATAGGCGCCACCGCCGATGTGACCAAATCCCTTGTCTTGTTGTTTCAGGACAATCTTTTCCATGTCTGTTCACTCCTTGAAAACCGATGCAGTGCTTCTCCATGAGAGTCACCATGCAGACAGCCCAATGCCAGGTCTCCCAAACGGCAGTGGATTCTGCAACAAGTGAACACGGATTTCCAACATCCGGCAGGGCACTGAACTTCCGCGATTGCTGAGCAGGTCCTGCTGTTCATAGGACGCTTCGGTATCTGCTAAGGTACTGCCCTGCCTCGTAGGGGTACTTCCATTGCGTAGCCGTTCATGGACGGGGCCATGGAATCTGAAATATGACAAGGAGCGTTGACATGAAGTATCGAGGACGGCTGTCGGCCGAGCAGTTTGAGGCGTTCATGGCCCGCTATTTTCCGACCTTCATGGGTGGCAGTCTGTTGTGCATGCTTGCAGGGGGTGGCGGTATTGCCATGTGGCAGCACGGTTACCTGCGCGGTATGCCGGACGGCCATATGTACGCACTTGCGGCGGGGCTGATCATATTCCTGCTGATTTGCGCCGGGCAAATTGCCTTGATCCGAGGTTTTCGCTGGGGAGTATGGTTGGTATTACCGAGCTTGTTGGGCCCGGCAATCGCGGCTGTTGGCTTATTCGGCACTCGGTTTGCCGGTGCCGGCCAAATGGGCATCCTAGTCATGTCTCTGGCAGGGTTGTTGGTGATCAACAGCAAAAAGCACCGGGCCATGCGTAAACGCCTGGAAGAAATGCGATTACAGCGCAAAGGGGCCATGCCGGCCACGCGTTCGGACGAATTCCCGGATGGCCCACCGCCCGAAAAAGCATGGATGACCTTTCTGGTGGTGGGGTTGGTGGCGATCATCATCTTGGGCAAAGTCTATCTGTTTTTCTGGGGGTGAAGGCAGTCAGCAGCAGCGTCACGATCTGGAAGGCTTTGATGCCTGCTGCGAGCAGGATCAAAGCCAAGTGTGATCGCAAGCGCAGTTCAGTCCTGACCGCGACGCCCTAGGCTTGCGCGCCTGTGCCGACGAGGGTGGCCAGTCACCCGCCCCCGGCAACTCTACGAACAGCAGAACCTATGAACAGCAGAAACGGGAAGCCATGAAACATGCCGAACACTGCCAAAGCGATGTGGAATGCCAGAGTCGCTATCGAGCAGAACGATCCGGATCAACTCAAGGCCATGCTCGCGCAACAGCCCGAGCTGGCCACGCTGTCGATCAATACCCAGCCCGGTTACCGCAACCTCATGCATATCGCCGCCGCCAGCGGTAACCTGGCCATCTGCACCTACCTGCACGGTGCCGGGGTGGCGCTGGATGCGCCGGCCCCTAGAGAGTCGCGCGTCACGCCGCTGACCGAAGCGGCAGGCAGCGGCCAGTTGGCCACCGTCGACTGGTTGCTGCAACAGGGGGCGCGGGTCGACGGTGACCCACAAGCGGTGGCCAACCCACTGCTCAACGCCTGCCGCTTCGGCCACCTCGAAGTGGCCACGCGCCTTTTGCAGGCCGGGGCAGACGTGAACCGCCTACATGCCAATCTCCACCAGACGCCGCTGGACCTCGCGTTGGTGTGGAAGCACGCCGAGCTGCAGGCCTTGCTCGAAGAGCACAGTGGCCAGGCCATCGTGACGCACAATCCCGACTGGTCGCAGCAGCACCTGGGCGCTATCGCCGATTACGTGCACACCACCGCCGGCCCGGTGCTGCCGCTGGCCTATCGCTATGCGTTCGACGGGCGCGAGGTGTCGCTGCGGATCGCCAACGTCGAGAACAAATGGCGTTACAAGCTGCTGTTCACCCTTGGCCTGGCAGACTTCGCCCCGGCTACCGAGCTGTTCGTCTGCCTGACCGACAACTGGCCGGTCAGCGCCAGCGCCCAGGCCTGCGATGCACCCGTGTCCTTCCCCATGCGCCTGCTGCACAATGCAGCCAGTTCGGTGGTCGCTGGCACGCCGATCGAGCAAGGACTGCTGGTGACGCCCGACAGCGACCTGGCCGCAGGCCTGACCTGGCCTGAGCAGGTGGCCGCTATGCTGGTGGTCGATTACCTGTGGAACCCGCAGAGCCAGGCACAGCCCATCGACGCCCCGGTGAAGCTGCTGACGTTCGTCCCGCTGGCCAACCTCGACAGCGTCGATACCCCGGCAAAGCTGGCCAAGCTGGTGGAGAAAAAACGCAAGGCGCGCTGGAATGCGATCGCCCTGCCATTCGAACCCTAGCGGGGCGACCCGAGACGGCTTGTGCACGACAGCCAGCAGCCGCCCGCCAGGGCGACCCTGGTCCTGCACTCACGCTGATGGCCAAACTGCTCAGCAGCCTTACCGAGTCCGTGGTCTAAGCCATAGCCGTGATCGGTACCGGCGGCGAGGCTTTGAGCAAAAATACCAGCTCCGGCAAAACCCCAGGAAGCGACGTATGAAGAACATCGCCAATATCACGTTGTACGCCCCTGGCATCGTGCTGTTCGACCCTCTGACGCTGCAGGCTTTCCTGCAACGCGTCGGTTACCAGGGCAGCGATGTGTTCGACCTGTTCATCGACGATCAGGCGATCGGGGCCCAGGCCATCGGCGAAGGGGTAGTCTTCCCCATCTACCAGATACCCGACGACGACTACGCGGTATTTCTCGAGCAAGGCGCCCTGCCAGCCGCCGACGCACAGCGGCATTTCACCTACCAGGGCGCGCCACTGCATGTGACCTCTGGCGTGCTAGTTGCGGCCGACCTCGGCGCGCTGATGGACTGGGACGCAGCGTTCTTCTGCAACTACCTCGAGAACTACCCGCAACGGCTGAAGAACAACGACTACTTGGATGTGGCTCCGGGCCGGTATCTGGTTGCCATTAGCGGATACAGCGCACTGGCAGCGCCCCTGAATCCGCTCGGCTACGGTTTGCGATTGGAGGCGGTGCAGCAGTTGCCCCCTGCCATGCCAGACGAAGACTTCGACTTCTCGCTCGAGCGAGATGGGCAATCCGTGAACCGGCAATTACACAGGCTAATGACCATGCACATCGACGAACTAATTACCCTGGGGCAATACCGCAGCTTTCTCGACACGCTGGAGCATCAACTGGGCCAGCCGGTCGGCCGGGTGCCGCTGGAAGAAGGTTTGAGCGACTTTTACGACCACTGCCTGGAACTGGCCAGGCTCGACGCCAGCGTACTGCTGACCATCCTCGAACAGCAGCGCGAGGCGAGCCTGCGCTACATCGGCGCCAAGCTCGAGATGTTCGCCGAGCCCGAAGGCGGCAAGGACAACATCGTCAACGAGCCTCTGCCGTTGACGCTCCCGCTCGGGCACTTGATCGAGTTTGCCCTGCTTGGGCAGGGCGATGGGATTGCCGCCTACCTCGAGCAGCTGCGCATCCCCAAGGCCCAGCAATACGCCAGGCAGATCAGCGCGCTGTTCGCCAAGAGCGCCGACTGAGGCGCAGCGGCTCAGCGCCCAGCCAGCTCCACCTGCCCGGCATTAACCCGCACGGCCCACACCGGCAATTGCTGGGAGAAAAAACGCAAGGCATGCTGGAATGCGATCGCCCTGCCATTCGAACCCTAGCCAAGGCGGCGATTGGGCGCCTACGTGCACCCCGTGGCCAAATACCAACGTCCGAAAAAAGGAGCCCCTTGTTGAAACTCATCGACTGCAGCACGCCACTGAGTGACGGGGAACTCGCGCGCTTCGCGGCCTTGTTCGACGACAAGCTGCCCGAGACGTTCCTGCGCTTCTATCGGCAGCACAACGGCGGTTATCTGCGCGAAGAAGGCGAAGAGCCCGACCCGAGCGGTATCCACTCGTTCATCCCTGCCACCCGTGGTGACAACCCGATCGAGGCGTTGCACCAGACCTTCGCCGAAGGCTTCGCGCATCTGGTTGAGTTCGTACCTTTCGCCGCCGACAGGTATGGCAACTGCTACCTGCTCTCGCTGCGCGACCAGGACCACGGGCATGTCTACCTGCACCTGCTCGACGGTGACGAGCTGGTCCATATAGCCGACTCCTTCGCCGAGCTGATCGATGATCTGCAGCAGCGTGCTGGCGCAGCCTAGGCTGAGGCGCAAGCGACGCGTTTCAGCGCGCCATTTGAACAAGTACATTCGCGAACTCGACACAGGAGGCGGCGGATGACCACCACCCTCGAAGCCCTCATGCAAGGCGCCAACTACACTTCGATACCACCTGCGCCTTCGCCACTAGATGCCTCGCTGCCGGCAGACCTGCAGGCGTTCTATCGCAAGTACGGCCAGACCACCTTCTACCCCGGCGCGCCCTACAGCTTCACCATTCAGCAGGCCGACCAGCTGGAGCGAGCCGACCTCCATGTAGTGGGCGAGGACATCGGCGACGAGTTGTCCGAGTACTGGTATGTGATTGCCACCTGCGACGACCAGGCCATCTCCATCGACCTGCGCCCCGGTGAAACGTTTGGCCATTGCTACGACTCGATCTGGGACAGCTACCCGACCGCCGGTGACACGACCCTGGTGGCCCACTCCTTTACCGAGCTGCTGCAGAAAATCGTTGCCGACAGCGGCCGTAGTCTGTTCTGGATCGACGGCCACCACTGAGCCGCGGGCCTAGCCGGCAGCCAGCTCCACCACCTGCCCGGCGTTGACCCGCCCGGTCCACACGGCAAGCGCTGTTTCGGATCGGTTAGGCACCGTTCTTGATGACCAGGAAATGGCATGAGTACGACCTTGAATTTGAGGACGGAACCCTGGTAGCCATTCGCTGCAATAACCAGCCAGGCCCGCTACTTTTCGACCCTACGCAGTACATCGACGAGGTCTAGGAAAACACGCATGGCGCAGAATCTAGTTCAGTTCTATCAGAGGTACAGGCAGATATTGTGGCTTTTGCAGCCGAGTATCGTGCGCAGCACGCCGCCATTCCCAAGCACTACCCGTGTAGCTTGGAGACGAAAATGCTGGTCTGTGGGCCGAGTTCTTCATGGACTACGTTGACTGCGGGTGCATCAATCGGTAGGAGCGCGTTCTGGTTGAAGTGCTCCTCGAAGGGCCGTTTCTGGCCGTTTGCTGCCCTCCACGAACGTCCGCTTTGGGTCGAAAGCAGTCGGTCGTGAGCGTCTGCGATCGGCCCATAGCGGACGATGCATGCCTGGATTTTGAGCGGTGTCGGGTGGACTCGTCGCGAAATTTCCAGCGCCCACCAGATCGAGCGTCCCCAGCAGGCAAACTGCCCTTGCGCTGCGCTCGATGAAACGCGACCCCGGCTCTAGTTCGCGGGCAAGAGGATCACGAAGTTCTTTTTCATGTCTTCCAGTACGGTCCACTTGCCCTTTGCGCCCGGTTCGATGATGAACGTGTCACCAGCGGCGAGTGTGATGGGGGCACACCCCTCAAGCTCGATGACGCAGCGTCCACTCAGGACATGGCAGAACTCCCACACTTTGTAGTCGATGCGCCAGGCGCCGGTGCTGGCTTCCCATTCGCCGGAAATACGGCCTTGCTGTTCATCGTGATAGTACTTGGACGTCAGCGTATGCGGGGTGCCTTCCACGACCTCTTCAAAAAAAGGAAGGTCGCGCACCGGCTGGATATCCAGTTCGCGAAATACGGTCAGTTTCTGGTTCATGGCTTTTTCTCGAGCACGTTGTGGATTGGGCGATACATCAAATAGGCTTCACCGGTTACACCCAGCATCGGGTGCGGAACGATCTGGCAGGTTTTTACAATTTGAAAACCGTGGCGTTCGTAGAAGCGGCGTGCACCGTGGTTTTCTGCATAATCGATCAGGCATAGCCCATTCAGGCCAGCGTCCTCGGCGCGCTGCTGGGCGTGGCGAAGAAACTGGGCGCCCAGCCCCTGGCTGCGCCAGGCTTCATCCAGGGCCAGGCTGGATATGTACAAGGTGTCGGGTATTTCCATGTCGGAATAAGGTGCGAGGACCGGGTCTGTCTCGACAGGCCTGTCTGGGGACTCGTGCAAGGCATAGCTATGCATCATGCCGATGACGCGCCCTTCGACAGTGGCCATCAGGCAGTTCTTGTAGGAGAAATCGCCCTGCTCCCTGGCATAGCGAGATGCGCCGACACTGAGCAATGCTTCTCCAGGTGCGGCTAGCTTGCTCCATATGTAATCGGCCATGCCCTCCGATGTCAGTTGAAAGAAGCGCGCAATATCGTGCGCGTCCGAGGCTTGAGCGGGCCTGAAGTCGATAGGCATGTACTGTGCTCCGATGGGATCGGCTGGTCGGTTTTCAAGGATTGCGCCTTGGACAAGCGTGGTAGGGTAAGCGGATTGAACGGTTCCCACCTTGCTCTGCGCGACTCCGTCAGCACGGGGTGCGACGCGGCCCCATGCTCATAATATCTATCGCCCCCTGTCGGCCAGTGCTTGTTTTTGGGTCATATCACTTTTACCGCCCGGCCAATGAACTTCACCGGCCCAGTCGGTAGCCCGGTAGGCGAACCGCCGGATCTCTCCAAGGTCAGCTCGAACAACTGATTGGCCTCCAGCGGTGGCAGGCCTTGTAGCGGTACACGATAGGGCTCACCGGGTTTGACCAGCCCCAGCGAAACCGGTGCGCGCCACTGCTCACCCTTGGTCCAGAACTGCAGGGCCATGCCTTCGGGGACTGCATCCTTGCCAAGCGGGATCAGCTCGATCATACGGCTGTCGCTGGTCTGCACCACCCAGCCAGGGGCCTGGCTGCTCGGCGCCACGAGCACTACCACGAATTGAGTGGTGGGCGCAGGTGTCGTAAGCAACATGAACGCCAGCAACACGCTTGCGGCTAGCCCCCCAGCACTCAGAGCCTGCCACAGACCGAGGCGTTGCCACCCTTTGACTGAGGGTGTGGCCAGTTCATTCAGGCTGCGCTGGATACGGCCCCACAGGCGGGCGCTCGGTGGCTGTGCAGGCGCCAGCGCGGTCAGCTCCAGCAGGCGAGCCTCCCAGGCATCCACTGCGGCGCGCAAGGCCGGGTCGGTGCTCAGGCGCTCGGTCACGGCGGCGTATTGCTCTGGCGACAACGTCCCTAATACGAACTCGCCGGCGAGCGCGTCCAGTGCTTCGGCAGCATCCGGGTTCATTCCAGACACTCCCGCAACGCCTTGAGGCTGCGCTTGATCCAGGCCTTGACGGTGCCCAAGGGGGCACCCAACCGCCCGGCGATTTCGGCGTGGCTGCAGCCGTCCACATAGGCGTGCAGGATGCAACGCTGTGGTGCGGGCTGCAATTGTTCGAGACAACGGTAGATTTTCGCCGAGCCTGACCAGAGGTCAAAATCATCGAGCCCCGCGTGCACTGCTGTAGAGGTATCAATATCGGCGTCCTCCAGCACGGTTTCACGGCGCGTATCGCGGATTGTATTCAGCGCCAGGTGGCGGGTGATGCTGTAGATCCAGCCCCGAGCCGAGCCGCGCGCCGGGTCGAAGGAGGCAGCGCGGGTCCAGATGCGAATCATCGCATCGTGGACGATATCTTCGGCGGTGGCATCATCACGTGCAATGCGCCGGGCAACACCCAGCAGGCGTGCACCTTCGTGATCGTACAGCGCCTGAAGGGCTCGCCTGTCGCCCTGTGCGCAGGCCTGCAGGCAACGGTGGAAGTCGAAGTGGGTGACTGGCGCGTCCAACGTGTGCGGCTTCCTTGTTCTGTGCAAGGTACCCCGGCCATCCAGCCGGGGGCTTGCCAACGAGCGTAGATCAACGATTGCCAGGTGTCTGCTCAAGCGCCCTTCACTTGGCTGTCCAGAACACATAGTCGGCCTGGTACTGCACGACCTGCTGTGTACCTTTGTTTTGCGCCGTGCAGTCGCTTGCCGGCGCTACACCGCCGCGGGTGGCCAGGCGCTGAATGTAGCTGACGCCTTGCATGGCGCCCTTGCCTTCGGCCGGGTTGGCTTTGACCAGTTGATACGGCAGCGCGCCTTTGTCTGCCGGCGCCACCGCCAACTGAGTGCCGGTTACTTTCGACCCATCCTTGGCCTGCCAGGTGGCAGGCGGGCCGAAGTAGTCGCCCACCTGTTTTCCGGCACGGTCATTGAGCACGGCCTTGGGGCCGACGAAAGTCCATTCGGTTTGGCCGGGGGTATTGGCCTTGTCTCGGCACTCGTAGGTGATCTGGCCGACGCCGACGGTCTCAAGCAAGACGCGATGGCCATCGGGGACCTTGATCGTATCGGGCAGCGCGGCTTGGGCGTGTGCGGGCTGCAGGGCCAGGGCGAGGCTGCAGGTGAGCAGGCAGACGGAGGTTTTGAGGCTCATGGGGAGTGCTCCTGACAGGTCAGTTGGATGGGCAGTCAAAGGCTGCCCATTAGCAATACCCGCCAACGGGGGAATTGGATGCACTGGATGGGAAAAAGAATGTCGCCCAGATTTTGCCGATAGTCGGCGGCACAACCGGCCGCTTGCGACCCATTGCGGACGCTGAGCGATAGCGAGTTTCATAAGTGCGACGCGCACCCTGTGGGAGCGGGTTCACCCGCGAAGCAGGCGACGCGGTGAATGGCACCGGCTTTGCCGGTGTTCGCGGGTGAACCCGCTCCCACAAAGTCCGCTGTAAGACGCAATGTCCGCAAGGGGTCGCTGGCGACCAACCTCAACCACTCCCCCAGTCGACTGGCCAAGCCAGTCCAGTTACCCTGCCCTTTTCCACCTGCACGGAAGCACCAGTGAAAGAGGCCTACCAAGGAAGCTGCCTGTGCGCAGCGGTCAGTTACCTGCTGCTCACCCCGCCCAAGGCCGTGAGCCATTGCCACTGCAGCCAGTGCCGCAAAAGCCATGGCGCCGCGTTTGCCTCGTATGGCAGCGTGCCCCGCAACAGCCTGCGAATACTTCGCGGCGCCAGCAACATCAAGGCTTTTGCGTCTTCGCCAACGGTCATGCGCGAGTTCTGCGCAGAATGCGGCTCAAGCCTGTTCTGGTCCCAATCGCAAGGCGAGTTTACCGACTGGGTGTCCATAGCGCTGGGCACACTGGACACTCCCTTCTTGCCCAAGAAGCAAAAACATCTGCACCTCGAGTGCGCTGCACCCTGGCACGTCCCCAGCGCCTCCTGCTCCTGAGGCAAAGGGCAGGTGCAAGCCTGAAGGTTTATGTAGCAACCTTCAGAAATCAACCTGCCCGGACACACACGGCTGCACAGCCCCGCCCACCCAGACAACCCCACCAACTTTTTCGATATACAGCCGCCCCCGCCGCCCCAGCGCGGTACCTTGGCTGGCGGTATAGCGCTCACTCAGCACACCCGCCCCGGTCAGCCACTGCGCCAGGCTGGCATTGAGGCTTCCAGTGACAGCGTCCTCGTTGCACTCCTCGCCCATGAAGGCCCTGACTTCCACGTCCGCCTCAGCGGCGCCCCCAACCCACGGCGCGATAACACCGACATTCAGCCCGCGCAGCGCCGGGTAATCGGGCTTGATCGCCAGCACTTCCTCACGACTGGCCAGCAACACGCCCGCCCAACCCGGGCCATTGTCTACCCATTGGCTGGCCTGCACCTGGCCGGGCGCCAAGCCCAGCCCCCGCTCGATCAGCTCCAGCGTCGTGGCATCCAGTGGCCCGCTACGCACCAACGGTGGTGCCGAAAACGCCAAGTGTGCGCCTTGCCTGCGTATGCGAATCAAGCCCGCCGAGCACTCTTGAACAATCTCGGCAAGATCGGGATTGCCGTTCTGCCCCAGCCATACCTTGCAGCTTCCCAAGGTGGGGTGGCCTGCAAACGGCAGCTCACGCAGCGGTGTGAAAATGCGTACGCGGTAATGCGCTTCAGGGGTTGAAGGCTTCAGCAGAAAGGTGGTTTCACTGAGTTGTGTCCAGCAGGCAAGCGCCTGCATCTGCTCGGCAGTCAGCCGATCGGCATTCACAACCACCGCCAGCGCGTTGCCTTCGTAGCGGCGCTCGGCAAAGACATCGACTTGTTCGAACTGCAAAGAAAGTGGCATTGAACATCCTTGAATGATTGAGGCAGCCCGATTCACCCGCGCGCACCGACAAAACCGGTGCCATCCACGCTATGGTAAGGGCAATCGCCAATAGAGCAATCACGGCTAGGCGCCTTGATAGCTGAACAACGGATGCTAGCGCTCACCGCACCTTCCGCAGACTCCGTTCGTTGACTGACTCACAGCACAGCCCCGCTTACGCCAAACGGTTCGAAACCGTGCTTGCCTACATCGACAGCCACCTTGAAAGCGACCTGTCGCTAACGGCCCTGAGCCGCATCGCCAACTTCTCGGCGTTTCACTTGCACCGGCAGTTCAAAGCCAACCATCACCGGGCCGGACGTGGGGCTGGGCATATTGGTAGACTATGGCCATTTCCTAATCCACCCGGCGCCGGGCGACCGCGCCGGGTATCAGATATGTGCCCCAGATGCCCCTAGAATCTGCTGTAAACCCATGTGCGGAACCATCACGCCGCTTCAGCGTTGCACCCATGATGGATTGGGCATGTTTTTTCTACAGGGCCCTGAATTCGCAGCATTCAGCAGTAAGCTTCATAGCTGGTACCATTTTTGTACCATCCATGTAGCGCCTTCTTCTCGAAAATTGGAAAGAACAGATCACCTCACATTGCAAGGTAACGGGCACTACATCAAAAGCCTGCTCTTGAGGTCCTCACGCTTTGCGGGTCGCAGTCGAGAGATCGTGAAGCCATTCTCGACACCACGAACCTCGTCTCACAGCATGTCGTAAAATCGATCCTCAGGGGCGTGACACCAGCACGACGGATCATCTGGCCGGCATTCCATCTGCAATCCTGTACGACTTATCCCAACGGCAGGAAAACCAATACGGATGGGCTAAGAGACACTACTACTCTCAAGTTTTTTTGACACAAAGTGAGTTAGGCAAGCCGCCAACAAAATTCTGATGTGCGGCTGCAACAACGTCATTCAGTTTCTGAGTACTCATGTCAATCTCAACTGTCCCAGCGCAAAAAAGGCTATCTTCACTGCCTGCTGAATAGCTACTGGGACGATAGTCATCCCTCGCCATCTGTCTTTCACAGCATGTCTTGGATAGTTGAGTACAGAGAATATTAACAGTTGGAATCAGACGCAATGCAGAACTAACAATTTCTGGATTGGGATTATTAAACTTAACCCGCCCATTCGAAAAAATAATGGACTCCGGCTTCACAGCCCCCAACAAATCAGTCGTAAAAGAATCCGCCGCTCCCTCGCCTGGCAATCCGCCATGGTGAGGGAAAATCAGATACTTAGCGTTCACATCAACTGAATGCTTGAGTACCTGATCTAAAGCAATTCGATCCATATCCCCTGTGAGCAGAGCTAACGGCTCACCTTTAAACATAACTCGAAGCACGATACTTACAGAGTTACTAGTTAACTTACGACTATCTTTCGGGAGCGTTTGCCCAGGACCTGACAATACCATCGCAGGGGACGGGGAAACAACCTGCAGATGGAGATCATCTGTGACTTCACACCACTGATATGGACTACAGGAACTTATCCCATTCTCAACCAGTAACTGATCATTGCGCATCTGGTCATCTATCAAATACCGCACATCCTCCCAGAGCATTGAAGTTTTGATCGAATCAGGATTAATGATTAGTTTTTTTACTGAATATTTAGGGTTGGATAGAAGATTTATCAACCCAGCCAAATGATCAGCATCGGTATGCGAGATAACAACCAAGTCAAGCTGAGTCAGGTCCGCTTGATCCAGAAAGCGTTGAAGGTGGGTTTTACCGGCAGTATCGATAACCACGACCCTACCGGCGTCTGCCAACACCGCCGCGTTCCCATGACCCACATCAATGATCGTTAATGTCGACATCAAACCAGATTCCAGTCCTTGATATATAGATCCCTTGAGGTCTCTACCTCGAGATTCACAATAGCCTTACAGCGAAAAACATCCCCTGACTTAAAAGCCTGGAGCACATTCTTATAAATCACACCATCTGCCTTGGTTATGTCAACCTCGACAAGACTCTGCGAATCCCAGCCAGGAATTACTACAGCAACTCGAACGGCATCATTAGTCTGCAGTACGATATTTTCGAATCGTATCAGCGTCGGCCAAGGCTTTCTAGAGGTACTGTACTGCCCCGCAAACTCTTTGATGCACACTTCGAAAGCGCTTCTAACGTTGTCTGAATTCAGATCTCGAGCATCTAGGACGCATGGAATCGAATGACGCAACCTACGCACTGACGATACGTTGTCAACGTCTCTGGAGCACAGCACCGCAGGACTCTTTTTCCCGTATAGAGCAGATACAATTACATCTCCATTCACCGGAGAGTACTTCCGACTATTGAGATTAAGATCGCACACAAAACCATCTGCCGAGTTTATTTGCGAAAGCAAAGCTTGGACACTTTTCACAACTTCAACTTCTTCAGTGGCGACATTCATATCTTCGAGACTAAATTCGTATAATCCTCGAATATCAGGATCATCATCCAAGAGTAAAATTCTAGATATTTCACGATCATGAATTTTTATAGCATGCATTTTACTGCCCCACCACCGGCAAATTAATTACAAATTCCGCACCACCAAGCGCTCCATTAGGTACAGCCTCTATCCTTCCTCCGAGGTCTTTAACCGTATCACGCACGATGGTGAGTCCAAGCCCTGTCCCATCGGGATCAGATGAAATACCTGGCAACCATATTTCTGATATGTTTTGTTGTACTATCCCCGGCCCAGAATCAGAGACAGAGATAATGCAATTCTCACCATCCGTTCGCGTTTCGATCACAATCACCCGCTGGTCGGTGCCGCCTCTACGAAATGCATTCAACGCGTTATTGAGCAAGTTAGTGAATATCGACTCTAGAGCTGCCTCTGAGCATCTCAAATAAGGATTGGACGGGCATAGCTCGAGCTTCAGCACAGTGTCCCGCGCCTCATAGAAGGGGCGCATCATCACCTCAATTTGCTTGGCGACGGCGTTTATGTCTACTCTACCCACTCTCCGCTTATTAACGCGCACGAGACTCAAAGTCGCAGAGCTCAGGGTCGACAAAGCATCCAGCGCCTTGCGTATTTTCTTTATTAAAGCCATAACTGTAGCGCGCTTATCCTCTGGAGCATAAGCATTGAGGCGAACCTCAATCGCGGTTGTTGCCAGTTCTATGGCCTTCAATGGATTACCATGGGATTCATGCGCGAATGTTGCAGCTGTAATGCCCGCGGTACTCAATGTACGATAAAGCTGAATTTCTTTTTTAAGATTATCAGCCTCTCGATCACGAGTTTTAGCATATTGATTGAAAGCAGCATTAATTCTTCCCCTCATACGCGCAGGGACTTCCTGAATTAAGTCGCTGACCTTTTCTTTTTCTTTCACCGCGACCGAGGGCACCTTGTTCCGCTCAGCCTGGCGCCTTCTTTCCGCATGATAGAGACGCCATCTCGCCATCCACTCAAGGCTCTCGACCGCAAAATCTTTCAATTCAGAAAAGCATTCATCCGCAATATAACCAGAACGGTCAGTCTTTTGAGTAAGAACATATCGACCTTTGTTACTCAGGGATATCCTACCGATAGAGTTATTTGTACTTGGACGCTCCTCCGGATTTTGAGTGCGTATGAGATTTATTCCAAGCCAGTCATCCCCTGCCCCACCATAAGGCGAAACTCGCACGCCATCTTGATATACGTGAACACCACCAAAATGACGCAACCATTCTTTTACATCCCCGATATTTACTGATTTACCGGAAACAAAGCTCTCTTTTTTCAGTAGAAAGGCCCAAAAATCCAATTTGCATTTAGGCGCTTTGAATAGTGGAGCACTTTTTTTGTTTCGAATATCGTCATGCTCCCCCTTGTGAAGCACCTTCCCTTGCCAATCAAGAATCTCAGCTGTAGCTCGCCCATTTTCATCGACACTGGCTGAAAGATGATATTCAGAAGACTCGAAATATTTGAGTCTAAGGAGCTTCTCCACCTCAGCAAATTCCGGTGCTTTTAGTTCAACCTTAAAGCCTGAAACTTTGTCCTCAAAAGGATCCGTCAGCATCAATACAATACGGGCTAACTTTTTAAGATCCTCACTGCGTATGGCTGATCTTAACCCAGTTAGCTCTGTCCGTGTGCCTGCAGGCCTACCGGATCTAATTTCTTCAATTTTAAGGTCTACGTCTTCAACTGTATCCGCAATATCGAAAGCATCCCAATTGACCTTCAATACGCTCGTAACACCTTTATCACCAACTGTAGACTCAAGATTTACATTCCGCCCCATTCGTAAAGCAGCGAGACGCCCCAGCCCTTTACTACCAGAAGGTGTACGACCCAAAACTGTAGTTTGATGACTGTTCTTACTTGACTTCCCTAAAACCAGCCAAGAGTCTTTGATATTAGAGCTAGTCATGCCGTTACCATCGTCAGTTACAACGATTTTGCCACCCGGCAGCCCAGTATCTGTTAGCTCGACCACGCACGTTGTTGCATCCGCGTCATACGAGTTCTTAATCAACTCCAATATGCTTTGATCGGCACCTTGGTTCAGCTCTTCGCCAAGCCTAACTAAAATATTTGGAGAAAATCTAAAATGCACACTACTCATAGCGCTCCCTGACGATGTCTATATCCGCTAGGACTTTAGTAGTTAAATGTCGGCATCGACTAACTGCATTCAACCATTCATTAATTCGCGGGTCTTTTAAGTCATCCATTAGTACTAAGCAGCTTCGAATATCCCGATTTCTCGGACTAATAATCAGAAGATGATTTTCCACAGCAAGGGGTTCACAGCCCTGGACTAGCGAAGGTACCAAGCGATTTCTATCGCTTGGGCTCGAGGTTCTTCTAACGACGACAAATGGTGGCGAGTAGAGGGTACCCGAGAAATTTATTTCTGGCAGTTCAGCCACCGTTGAGAATGGCGGAGCTTCTTGCGTAGTCAAATACGGCACTCGCAAGCCTTGATCTTTCAGTCTGTGCGGGACTACAGGACCAACTCGTACCTCAAACAGATCCTTGAGTTTGACAAAAGCCGAGGAATCATTCCCAACCACAGATTGCCATATATCAGCATGACTATCTATGGACCGCGCCCCGACGATGACCGATAACAAAAACACGTCAACATCCACGCTCTTAGAAAAACGCCCGTACACATCTAGTGCAGTGATTGAAGATTCTGCCTCAACTAAATTACGCCACTTATTGTAACGAGTACCGCAGCGAAGAACATCCGGAAGTACTGCGGCAATTTTTTGCCCAGACTTACCAACATGCAGCGCCTGAGCAACAAACACACCTGCTTGCTGAGTCTTTCCAGTACTCCAACTTATATCTTGAGACGCCACTATATGACCGAAAGGCGGATTCGCCACTATGCAATCAAAATCCGAGCCAAGGGCGGTACCAAGATAATCACCAACATGAAAGAAAGAAAAAAATTGAAGATACGCATTAAGCTCAGACTTAGATATTTCGTGCACGCCATGACGCTGACACGCCAAAGCCACTAACCGAAGCTTTGCTGCCAGAATAAAGCTTTCATTTAAATCACACCCTCCAAACCGCCCCCCCCAAAATTCGACAGTATCTTTCAAGCATTTTTTTGTGGGGAAGCGCTTAGCAACGGCTAGCAGTAAATTTCCTGCACCACAAGATGGATCAAAAAAGGAGGCGCCCGCATTTATATCACCGGACAGAGACAGAGCTATCTTCTCAGCAATTTGATCACCCGTGAAAAATATCCCTTGGCTAGCCCGAATACTATGGGGTATTAGCTCTTCCGCGGCACATGTAACATTCATATCAACAACGTTCACTATTGAACGCCTTTCAATATGGGGACCACTATTAGTACCGGCAACTAACAGCCCTTGCATCATTTCCACAAATGGAGAGTACTTATCGCTAGCGACCTCATGCAGACTTTTTGGCTTTTCAAGCCGACTGGCAACGGTATCTTCATTCAAGTTCAACAAGGCCACATAGTCCCGCAGTTACATTATTTATCTTACTTGGAAATACATTTGTAAGCGGCAAGCACCCATCGACTGACCTACCAATCGAAACTGTCTACTTCCCACCACAACCCAAGCATTCATTGGAGCTAAAAACAGGAATGATATACCAATCTGGAGATGAACGCGGGCGAAGGTCCTGCTAAGGCGATGAATGCTAGACGGACGCGGACAGGATGTCACTATGCCACCATAAAATTCAAGCCAGTAACTCAACCGTTTCTGTGAGAACCGAGCCTAGCAAGCCAACGCCCGACGACTTCTCAAGGCACCTACAGCCACGTCAAAGCACTGGACCTGGACATCCTCAGAACAGGCTACCTAATGACGCCGGCTGCCAGTTCATGATCACCAGCTCCCCTGTTATCTCCGCCTTGCTCTGACGCTGGTTCGTGTTGCTGTATCGGATATCTAGGCACTCGAAATGGAAACCCTCAAATGCCCGTCGGATGTCTGGATGGTCGTTGATGCTTACCATCACCCTGCCCTTGCAGCGCCGCATGAAGTCAGCCATGCGCTCGTACTCCTCGTACCGGAAATCTACGCCGTAGCCGGCGGTCTGCCAGTAGGGCGGGTCCATGTAGAAGAAGGTGTGTGCCCGATCATACCGCTCAGCGCAGGCGAGCCAGGATAGGTTTTCGACGTAGGTACCGGCGAGACGCTGCCACGCAGCGGATAGATTCTCCTCAATACGCAGGAGGTTGATGGCCGGACCAGTGGTAGCGGTACCGAATGTTTGCCCCGTGACCTTGCCACCGAACGCATGTTGCTGCAGATAGAAGAACCTGGCAGCGCGCTGGATATCAGTCAGAGTTTCAGGGCGGGTCATCTTCTGCCACTCGAAAATCTGCCGGGAGCTCAGCGCCCATTTGAACTGGCGCACGAACTCTTCCAAGTGGTTCTGCACAACGCGATAGAGGGTGACCAGGTCACCGTTGAGATCGTTCAGCACCTCCACCGAAGCGGGCTGGGGGCGCATGAAAAACAACGCGGCACCACCGGCGAAGACTTCGACGTAGCACTCATGAGGGGGAAAGAGAGGGATCAAGCGGTCGGCCAGGCGGCGTTTGCCACCCATCCAGGGAATAATAGGAGAGGTCATAGGTATGCAAGTCTTTACTGTATGGATAAACAGGTGTTAGGCTCGCCGCGCTTTGTGCACAAGGCAGAGGCTACGGCTGGACTTGCAGGAAGGGTCTGCGGGTTCGGCGGGCCGGGCTGGATGTTGACGCATCTACCCGGCTCGCCTCTTTTCATTTGGTGACTTCGCGGACGTAGGCCTGGCAGGCCTGCAGTGCGATCAGTCCTCGATCACCGGTGTCGGTGATGCCGATAGTTCGTTGAGCATGCGCTGGGTCAAGTCGGGCGCGTACGGCGCCATGAACCACGCCTCCGGTGCAGGCGGCTTCTCGCATCCCACCGTCACCACCCGTGGCGGCAAAGGCTCCGGAGTCGACAAGGACTGACAGCCGCAAGTCAGCAGTAGCCAGCCTGTCACGCAGGCGATCTTGAATCTGTTGTGCATCGTTCATTTCCTTCCAATGTGTTTTGCCCTGCTCCTGCAGGCGATCTTCCAGGGCTTGTCGCTGGCTGTTCTGCTCCGCAAACTGCTTCAGGGCCGCAGCTGCAGCCTCCTCACGTTCTCGACCGTGAGCCCGATCACTGTCCGCCAGTTGCTGGGCATAACCTGCAGCCTGTTCAGCCAACTGCTTTCCGTACTCGCTGGCCTGCCACACCCAGGCCCCTCGCCCGCCGGCATAGAGCCCGACCGCAACAGCCAGAAGCGCGATACGCCAGTTCAGCGGCATTACTGCAACACCTCAAGCGCGCGTTTGTAGAGCGCCTGGCGATCCTTCAACCCATTCAGGCCGCCATTGATACGGCGCGTGATCAGCTCGAACACCGAGTCATCGGCCTGCAGCACCTTGTCAGCCAGGGTGTTAAGCCCCGCTCGCTGCCAGTACCAGCCGGCCGACAGTGAGGCGTAGACGGGCTGCTCGAGCAGGTCGGGGGTATTGAGCAAGCGGCTGTCACCGAACAGCGCTTCGCTGCAGGCCTCGTAGTTGTCGCGGCCGGTGATCTGGATAAGTCCACGGCCACGGTACCGCTGGCCATCGCCATCAGCCGCCGGGGTGTTGCCGAGGCGCTCCGCCAGCCGTCCGGTATCGTACTTGGCGAGGTAGGCATCGTTACCGAGCTCTCGCACATACAGCAGTTGGCCCGATTCATGGCCGACTTGCGCAAGGAACGCAGCCATACGTCGAGGGGTGACGATCGAGTACTTGCCCATTGTTGCGTTGAGGCCGGGAACGAAAACGCCGGCTTTGCGGCCGGCGTTGGGGAGGATCTGTTGCAACTGTTGAACTGAGATAGCCATTGGACTCTCCAGTGATGGCCGTATGAGGCCATTGGGGTTAGAGCTGCTCAATCTTGAGCGGCTTGTCGTCTTTCTTTTTCTTGCCAGAGGCCTTGGCCTTGCCCTTCTTACCGCCGTTGCACTCCACGGTCGTGGTCCACCCGCTGGCCGTGAACACTTGCTCCACGCTTTCCACCAGGTACTCGCCATCGAGCCCGACCTTGAAACCCTGGGCATTCACTGAGCACTCAGCGAACAGGTCGTGCCGGCCCGCCATCTCCAGGCGCACACCGGCTGTGCTGCGGTTGAACGCGGCCAGCCGCGCCTTGGCGGCCTGCCTGGCTGCAGTCTCGTTGGGGTAGATATGGCGGTCGGTGTGAACTGGGGGCAGGCCGTCTGGCGATTCTTCGTTGTCCAGCTGGACCACCTTCAAAGCGCCGGTCTTCTGGTCCTGGTGCTGGGTTTTCACTGCCTTCTGCGTACTGCGGTCACTTAGCCGGAACTGATAGCGGGACAATTCCGTCTTGTTGACACTGATGACCTGCAGTGACTTGCCCGAAGTGCTTTTCCCGCCCTGCCGGGGCATCACCAGCAACTTGCCCTGGGCGACCTTGGCGGTGCTGTCGTACTGCCGAGCCAGGCGCGTGACAAAGTTGAAATCCGATTCGTTGCGCTGATCGATCCGCTCGACCTTCGTCGTGACCGGGCAAACCACCTCCCAGCCGTTGCGCTTGGCAATTTCAGCGACGATCTCGGACAGCGGCACATTCTCCCAACTGCCGCTACGGATGGTCTTACCGCTGCCACGCATGTCGCTGGCCTTGCCGCGAATGGTCAGCTCATCAGGCGGACCGGATAACTGAACCTCGTCCACGGTGTAGGCGCCCATGCGTTTGAGTGGCTGGCCCTCGTAACCCAGCATGACCTCCACCACCCCTCCCCGCGCTGGCAGCGCCACTGCCTGGTCGCGGTCGTCAATACGCAGCTCAAATTCGTCCGACTCCATGCCAGGCTTGTCCGAGATCCGCAGCAGCAGAAGGCGGTCATTGATCAGCGCGGTGATGTCCTTGCGGTCCGCGATGATTCGATACGTTGGTTTCATGCAAACTCCAGATACAAGAAACCCCGCACTGGGCGGGGCTTCGCTTAAGTAACACCGGGTCAGTCGAACAACTGCAGCAGCTCAACGGCCGGCGCCGACAGATCGGGCAGCAATATCAACAGGCCGGCGCGGTACGGCTGTGCCTCCCTAGCTAAATCCGGGTTGGCATCGAGCACTACCTCGACCGTGCCATTGAGATTTCCATAATGATGCTGACAGATTACATCGAGCAGATCCCCGTCAGACGTTCTGCAGATCGTTGCCATAGCTCACAAACTCCAGGTTGAAGCCCTGTTTACGGGGGATACCACCTGCCAGCAGGTGGCTTTGCTCCTCTTCGATACTGACCAGGCACCAATCGCCCAGCACCTCGCCGTAACCCGTAACCAGCTTCAGTGCCTGTAGGTTGCGACCGATGCTACGCAGCACGCTCAGTTGCTTGATGCCGCCTTTGTGGTGCGGGAAGATCGCACCCTTGAGCGTGATCTTTTCCTCCCCCAACCCCACTGCCTGCTGGGCCACGCTTCGACGCAAACGCTCTTGACCAGCCCAACGGAACGACGTCTGACGACGCAGCTCGTCAAAGGCGGCCGTGCTCAGGTTGAAGTAATACGGCTGCTTTTTCGGATCGTGTGGCTGGATGATCAGCAGGTGCGGGTAAGGCGCGACCGCTTCAGGTAGCGGAGTGGCCGCCCCCAACAGACTGCCGGTCGGCAGCACGTTGGAAAGCGACGGGCTAACCAACCCCGCCACCCGGCCAGCCTGAGCAGTGACTTTCGCTGCCATCTGCTTGAACGTGCCGAGCCGCTCCTGCACCTGAGCGGCGCCGGTCACTGCTCGACTATACATCGACGCCACTTGCCCCACCTGAGACTGCGCCACGTTGATACTGCGCACGATCCGGCCAAGCTTGGCGCCCGCCTCAGGCCCCACGAATGAAATGTTTTCCAGCTCCGACGCGGCACCCGTGATGCTGCCGACCGCGCTATTGAGTGGGGACAGCATGCCGTCCACCCCCTTGCGACCGGCCTCACCCGCTGAAACCAGCCCGGACAGGGAGGACTCCAGCTGCTCCATGTAGGCCATAGGCCCTCCTTAAACATGCGGTTGATCGAACAGTTGAGCCGAAGTCATGCGCGCTGATGCTTCGCGCTGCCATGCCTCAAACAGCTGACGCAGCGGCGACTCGATTTCACGGACAACCTGCGACGGGTCTTTCACATCGCCCTGCACATCAATCTTGATGTTTGGCGAGAACGAAAACGCCTGATCCACCTTCGGCGCCGATACCGCCCCAGGCGCAGCCGCTTTGGCTGGTTGAGGCACTTCGGGCATCCGAGGTGGCACTGGTGCCGACTTGGCCACCATGTCACGCACCACATCACCGAAACCGACCGGCAAGGTTGCCAACTGGGGGGCAGCTGCCGGGGACATACCATCAGCGGCGGGCCTACGCTCGCGGCTGTCGATCATCACAGGCACCGGTGCCGATTTAGCCGGCACCTCGCGCACCGTTTCGCCCAGCTTCACCGGCGGCGTTGCCGGTTGCGATTGAGCTTGCGGTGGCACCAGGCCTGCACCCGGGAAGCGCACCTTGTTGGCCGTCAACGCCGGCAGCAGGTACGGGTCCTTGGACTCGGGGTCACGCGGGTCATACGACACCGCAGGTTCGGTCGGCGCAGGTGTAGCCACGGATTGCACTGAGCTTCCCAACTTCGGTGCTTCCTGCAGCACAGGTTCAGGCACAGGGTCAGGTTGCGCCGCCGGCCGCACCAGCGGCGCACCTGGGAAGCGCACCTTGTTTGCCGTCAATGCCGGTACCAGATACGGATCCCTGGACGTCGGGTCGAGCGGGTCATACGACACTTCAGGCTCAACCGGGGTCGGAGTGGCCACGGCTTTTACCGTGTCGCCCAACCTCGGCAGTTCCTGCAGCGCCCGCCTCGGTTCAGGCTCGGTAACTGTCTCAGTTTGTGCCGGAGCCGAAACGGTCAGTGCGCGCAACGTATTACCCAGCTTCGCCGGCGGTTCCTGCTCGTTCGGCTCGACCTCAGGTTGAGGTTCGGGCTGCGCCGGTGGCCGCACCAGAGGCGCACCTGGGAAACGGACTTTGTTGGCCGTCAGCGCGGGCACCAGGTACGGATCTTTAGACGCCGGGCCTAGCGATTCATAGGATACCTCAGGCTTGGCTGGCACCGAGGCTGGCACGTTGCGCACCGTGTCACCTAGTGCCGGTACCGGCGCTACGAGAGCAGCCTTCGGCACTGCTGGTAACGGGGCCGAGGTACCAACCTTGGGGTTTGGGTTGTCCTTCTGCGCCGGTGCCAGGGTTACGCGCACCGCCTCCCCAGGCGCCGGTGGACTTTCCGATTTCTCCTTGCCCCTGGGCTCGGGCTGTTCGTCGCCGAACCAGCGCTTGCCCAACCACCCGCCAAGCGACTCGCCACCCATACTACCGAGTACAGCGCCTACTGCGCCGCCGATTGCAGTACCTATGACCGGCACCACCGAGCCGATGGCCGCTCCAGCAGCCGCGCCTGCGAGTGTTCCTGCAAGACTGCCAGCTGCACCACCGTACCCCTCTGCCTTCTCATCTTGAGAACTGGCATTCATTGCGACATCGATCGCAGCGGCACCGGCGTCCACCACATTCCCACCAGGCAGTCGCTTGGCAAGACGCGTAACGCCACGCACCGAGCGAGCAACCCTGCCTAACTCTTCTACCCCGGTCACCACCTTCGGCGCAGCAGCTGGAATAGCCGGCTTCACCAGTGGCGACTTGGGCGCCTCAACCTTCATCCCGGGCCGGGCTGGGGGCGCTTGCCTAGCCTCTCGTCTGCGAGCCCGACGCCGGCTTCTACGACTCCCCCGGGCAGGTGCTGCAGGCGCGCTGTTTGTGACGCTACTGCCGATCCCGCTGAATGCATCGGTATTGACCACGAACACCCGCTGCGTGTCATCCCTGCCTGCTAGCGAGTCGTTCGCAGGCGCCGCATCCGTCGGCGTTGCTCCAAACACCTTACCCAGCAGGCCAAGGCCGGTATCGACCACTTTGCTGCCCGTCTTAGGCAGCTCAATGGGCGTACGATCGCCACGCCCTGCCCGGCCGGCCATCCTCTCCAGGCCTCGACCTCGCGCGAGGTTCAACACACCACGCCCGATCTTGAACGCGCTGGACGCAGTCTTGAGTGCGAGGATGGCCGCCACGGTGCCGGTAATGCCCGCGACGACAGCCGGGAAGCTGTCAGACAGCGAGGTGATGCCACGGGCGACCGCTGTCAGGCCTTTCGCCGCCATATCAGTTGCAGGACGGATAGCGTCGCCAATGCTGCGCATTGCGTCGTCAGCCGCCTGGACCGTCTCGGCCCACTGCTGCGCCGAGGTTTCACGGCGCTCGGCCAGGTTTTTGTCGAGGATGCCCGAAGCCTTTTGCGAGTCGGCCTTGAGTTCCTCATACAGCCCCCTGTTCTGCCCATAAGCAGTGAGCGCCGCCTTGACCTGCATGTCGGCGAAGATGTCGCCGGTACGCAGGGTCTTTTCCAGAGCGTCAAGTGCAGCCTTGGCTTTTCCGGGGTCGACTTCCTTGTCGATCTTAGCCTTGGCCGCCTCGATCTTCTTAGCCTTCGCGGGGTCGGTCGCCTCAACGTACTTCATGGCCAGGGCCATGGACGCCTCGATAACGTTCATGCCCTTCTGCAGGCCGGTGTTCAGCGAGGACTGGTAATCAATGCCCGCGTCCTTGTAAGCCTTGACCACGTCGCCGGCGCCGATTTTCTCCATCCAGTTCTTGAAGTTGTTCGCCGCTTCGTCCGAGCTGCCGGCGGTCTTCATCTGGACTTGCAGCATCGAGCCGAGCGAGGTCACCGCGTCTAGCCCGGTGATCCCGTTTTTCTCCATGCCGGCCAGCAGTTGCGGGAACCACTTGGCCATGTCGCTGGCTTCGAAGCTGCCCGCCTGGCCTTGGTAGGCAATAGCCTCCAACGCCTGCTGCATGACCTTCGGGTCGTTGATTTTGGCGTTTTGCTGCAGCGCCTGGATCATCGACGCAGTGTCGACACCCGAAGATCCCTGGCCAATCGCGAACTTGGCCGCGACCGGCGCATAGGACAGCGCCTTGTCCAGCTCCATGCCGGCGCCGACCAACTGGTTGACCAGGTCAGCCACATCATTGCGTGACATCCCTGTGTCTTTCGCTGTGTCGATCACCGTCCGGGTAAGCTGCCGCTCCTCCGGCTTGTTGACGATGTCGGCCTTGATCGCAATGTCACGGATGACCGCTTGATAGTTCGCGCTGATCATAGTCGGCACTGCGGCCATTCCCGTGGCAACCACAGCCTGGCCAATGTTCGACTTCAGCGAGGCCTTGCCCGCCTGCAGCTGCTGGTGACCCTTGAGTTGCAGATCGGCGCTCTTCGCCTCACGCCCCAGCCGCTGATACTCGCGGCTTAGGCGACCAACCTCGACGCCCTGCTTGCGCAAGGCATCCAGATTGCTGTCCAGCTTGCGGAGCAGCTTGTCTGCACCTGCCGCGCCGCTGTCGTGCGCACGCTTCCACTCTTCGCGCAGCTTGATGGTTTCGCCAATGGTGCTCTTCAGCACCTTGGCCCTGTCGCCTTTGGCCTCCAGTTTCTGGATGCCGTTCTCGACCGTCTTGAACGCTGCGCCTACCGATGAGGCGACAGCCCCCCCGATCACCAGCGATAACGCTAGCCTGCTTGCCATCGGTGCCCCCTTTGCAAGCTCAATCCGTAAGCCACCAGACCATGTCCGCGTAGGACATGGTGAGGATCTCTGCGGCGGAGAAATTCAACTCAGCCGCAAGTCGCTTGGCAGCTTGCTTCTGCGTGGCCGGATTAAAGCTCGTCGTCTCGCACCAAAAAGTTGTAACCGGTCGCCAGGCGGTTGTAGTCCTTGTAGGTGAGGCCCTCCAGGTCTTTGACGTGAACATCGGCCAGGGAGGCAAACAAGTTCAGCTCGCGCTGCTCGTCGTCACCGTCCGAGGTTTGGGTCGAGTTGCGGATATCGCGGACAGTCGGCGCCCGCAGGGAAATGGTGTTCTGCTGGACACCGTTGAGCTCGGCCGGGCTGGTCAGAGTTACGGTGACGCGGTCGGCTTCGAGCTTGATGAACTTTGGCAGTGGCTTGGCCATGGTTTGGGGTCCTTGATTCGGAAAGAGATATGAAAGGGTGGGGAGGGATTACAGGCCGAGGTCCCGACGCTGGCCGGCCAGCTGGTCGACGCCATTGATGACGCGCTTCATGCCGGCCGGGTCGATCTCGTAGATGACCTCGCCGCCGAGTTCCAACTTGTAATAGGTCAGGGCCACAGCATGCTTAAGCTCGGCCTTGTCGCCCGGCTTCCAATCGCCCATATCCAGCTCTTTCAGGGTGCCGCGCTGGGTGACGATGACCGCCTTGGTTTCCCCCTTCTGGCCCTTGAACGAGCCACGGAAAGTGCCGTTGAAGGCATTGCCGTCGGCCAGGCCGAAGAACTTGAGCGACTCTTTACGCACGCCAGTGGTGGTGAAGTTGGACTCCATCTTCTCCATGCCCACGTCCATCTCGATCGGCATGTCCATGCCACCCGGGCGGTGCTCTTCCATCTTGAGCGTGAGTTTGGGCAAGGTCAGGCTGGGCACGTCGCCCTGGAAGCTGACCCCATCCACAAACAGGTTCATGTTGGCCAGAATTTCGGGAATCATTGCCATGTGATGCGCTCCTTACGCGACTTGGTCGAGGACTTCGGTCAACCACTGGTTGGTGACTTCGATGCGGAAGTTCGGGTTTTCCGCCGGCGGAACGTCGGTGAAGCGGATGTTCCAATACACCTTGCCCTGCTCCAGCTGGCTCGCCGAGTTGAGCACCGGGTCGGCGTAGACCTCGAAGTTGATGATTGCGCCCTGGGCTTTCAGGTCGCGCATGAAGGCTTGCAGGCCCTCGGTCACATCGCGGATGTAGGTCGAGGTAATGCCCCGGTCCACCGCCCACTTGTGGCCGTACAGGATCGCGTCCATGACCATGTCCATGGTCCGCACGCGGGTGACGAACGCCCATTTCGAATCGCTCGACAGGGTGCGGTTGCCCCACAGTCGGAAGCCGTCGTCGCGAATGATGGTCGCGATATTGGCGTTGTTGAGCAGGTTGGCCCGGCACGTCTCGTCGCCGTCCAGGTACTCGATTGCGCGGGTGGTGCCGGTGATGCCGACAAACTCCTTGTTCGAAGGCGACGACCAGAAGCCGTATTCGCTGTCGGTGTAGGCAAACATGCCCGCCGCCCAGGCCGAGGCCGGCGCGTCTACCGTCGCACCAGACGCGCCGGAAGTGGTATCCCAGAACTGCACACCTGGATCGACCATGTACAGGCGCTTGGAGCCGAACAGCTTGGCGTAGGTGGTGGCCGCTTCGTCAGTGGTACCGGGGCCGTCGATGATGCCGATGGCGCGCAGCTTGCCAGCAATCGAATCCATGGCCGTAGCCACCGCCTGGGTTGCACTGTGCTTCGGCGCAACGATCAATCGCGGCTGCGCATTGAAACGACTCTTACCATCGAGCAGCGCCTGCAGGCCAGTACGCTTGCCGCTGGCCTGCACGCCGCCAATGATCCCGGAAGTCTGCGCCGCCGGGTCGACCACCTTGGCCACGCCGGTGGCGACAATCACTGCCTTGGAGCGGGCATAGATGGCCTGGCAGGCCTTGGTGATGGCCGAGGCAGCGCCGAAGGCGGCGACCGCCTCGCGCTCGTTGGTGATCAGTACAAGGTCGCCGGCCTTGGCCGTGGCGCCGGCGCCTTCGGTGAAGGTGTCGACCAAGCCAATGATCGAGGACGACGGCAGCGAGACGTTGCGCGCGCCGCTGTCGACGTTTGTTACGGTGACGCCGTGAAAGAATCCAGCCATTTGAGACTCCAGAAAGCACTGGGCCGCGTCATGCGCGGCCCGAGCGGGTGGGAAGAGGAAACTGTCAGTGCTGCGGGATATGCAGCACCTGGACCAGCAGCGCCACGGTCAGGCAGGCCACCAGCGGACAGAAAAAGTCGAGGCGACCGTCTACGGTCCATCGCCAGATGCGCAGGCCGTCGTACCAGCGCAGGTTGGCCAGGTGCACCGACTCGACGTGCGCCAGGTTGCGCTCGCCTTGGGTGTACTCGCGGCCAGCGAAGAAGAATATGCCGGCAGCGGCGCCGGCCCAGTGGCCAGCGGGGACGCCCAGCCAGGCCAGAACGCCCCACAGGGCGACCATGATCAGCAGCGCCGCCAGGACGTGCTCAAATTGGGTTCGGTTCATGCGTGCCCTCCAGGCACAAAAAAAGCCGCTTAGCGGCCCTTGAGGTTTACGGGGTGACGATCAGATCAGGTCGCGTTGCCGACGCCCTGAATGCTCGACTTGATGGCTGAAATCGCCACATCTGCCAAGGCCTCGGCCTGCTCGTGACTGGTGGCCTTGAGTACGTCCTGCTTGCCTTTCAAGCGCTCCGCGCGGATGGCGTAGATAGCACCTTTCCAGGCGCGCGACTCATGCAAAATGCTCTCGGTCGCGGCCTGCGCATCGAGGCCGGCCGCATCCATCCAGGCTTGTACAGTCGCCGGCACCTCGCCGGCATAACCTGCCGCCGCGAAGCTCTCGGCTTCATCCGCCGTCATCCGATACTCCACGGCACGCAGCGGATCGCCTAGGACTGCACTACGCGCCTGATCGGCCGCCTGATCGACCTGCAGGGCCGCAGCCAAAAGGGCGGCATCCAGGGGCAGGCTGTCGAAGCTGAATCCGGCGTAAGTGCGGCCGCCAAATTCGATGTTTAAGTTTTGAGTTTGCATATACGCCCCTTAGAGAACGGTCAGGTTGGTCATGATATTGGAGATATCTTTGGGCGATGTTCCAGCGGCAATACCGCTGATGTAACGTCCGCCGAACGAAGCGGGGAACGATGTCCCAAGCACTTCAAGCACAACAGCACTATTTGGCGCGCCGACGATGAATGCCGTGCTGTCTGCGGCAGACGTGAATTCGCAAGCCGATACTTTCACCGCCAGGATCACAGCCCCCCCGTTGGAAGTGCTTTTGAAGAAAGCATTCACGAAACCGCTCGGCGCCGGAACTAGCCCGGCGGGACTCGGGAGGTCAACTGTGACATCACTCAGCAACACCTGTGCACCGTTCGATTGAACAATGCCAGAAAGGTAATTCGACACACCGTCAGAGGACACGTAATACACAGGAGTAAGTTTCCGCTTAACCCCCGTGGTATCACTGAAAATCGAAAGGACGCGGTTATCGACGCTGATGTTCAACGTCATCCGGTAATCGGTTTGCAACCGAACGATACATAGCCCGCCAAATGGGGTGTTAGCGATTGCTTTATCGATGGTCTTCAAAGGCCGCGCAGCCTGCCCATCAGCGGTGTCATCGCCGGTCAGCTGGTTGACGTAGAAGATTTTCCGGCCCTCCGGAATGGCTGCAATCGCAGCCGCGACCGACGCGTCGATTGCGGCTTTTTTTCCGCCAAAATAGTCGATCAGCTTGGTGGTTTGCGTGACCAGGTTGCCTACATCAGTTTCGAGACTCATACGTCTTATGCTCCAAAGGTGTTTTGAGTTACTAGGGTTTGCAGTGCGATGATCGCCGCCGCATTACAGATTGCAGTGACCAGTTGCCCCTCACGGTCAGCAACTTGGCGCCGCTCGGCAGCCAGTAAGCGCTGCGAATGGTCGTCGAGCACCGCGCCGGATCGGCGCGAACTAATCGCCAGTTCATCGAGCTGATCCTGCCGCTGCAGGCCGCCCAGCTGATCCGCGATGAGTGCCGAAGCACTGCTTACCGCCGCACTGGCAAGGCCATTGCGGTCGGCGTCCTGCCGCGCTTCAACCTCCGACATGCGCAGCAGCAAGCGGGAAAGCTGCTCCCCCGCCACGCGCTGCCACTGGCCCTGCTGGTCGAGCTGGTCTTGCCGCTCCAGGCCGCGCAGTTGCTCGGCAATCAATGCCTGCGCTTGCGCGGCCAGCGGCCCGGCCAGGCTCAGGCTAAGCCCGGCCTCGTTGCTGATGATCGTCACGCTGTCCGCTGGCAGCGCCGCCAGCGACAGGTCGTAGGCCAGCAGCAAGTCGGTATCCGCCGACTTGTAGGCCAGTGGGGTGGATGAATCGGACCACACCGCCAACAGGGTGCCGTCGCTCAGCAGAAAGCCGATTTCCCGCACCCAAAAAGCGCGGTCGCCATCGGCCAGGGCGGTCAGGTGTAGCAAGGTGCTGCTCAGGCGCTCGCCACCGGCAATTGGATACTTTGCCGTTTGCGCAACCAGGCTTTTCTGGTCGGCCGTCGGCGTGTAGCCCGAGGTGCCCAGGGCAATATGGGTGATCTGCGCCGCGATGCCGGTGTTATCGGCCCGCAAGATCGCCGCCAGCCCCGCCTTGGTGATCACAGGTTGTAACGGGGTACTCATAGAACAGCCTCCATCGTGCAGCGCACGACGACTAGGGCACGGGTCGCACTGGCGACCACAAAGCCCGATTCAGCGTTGATCGGAACGCCCAGGGCCTCGACAGAGCGCCGAGATACCCCGAACGACCGGGTGGCATTGGCGAACTGCAGACCCTGCACTGCCACGTCGACCTGCACCGCCTGGGCATTCACAGTCAGGCGCTGCAGACCGCGCCCTCGGCTGGCATTGGCAAATAGCAGGCAGCCGTCAAAGCGCGCGCCAAGGCGAAACTCGTAGTGGCTGCGCTCGTTCTTTGCCGCGTCGACCAAGGCGCGCAGGCGCTCCCCCAACTGCGGCGAGATGATCGAGCCCTCTCCCTCACGGTTCTCGTTCGCCCAGGCGGTGAGCTGAAACGTGTACGGAGCCGCGTTTGGTATCTGGTGCCAGGGTTTGTAATCCGCGTTGACCCGAACCGCCTTCAGTACCCGCCGGATCGCGCCGACGGTGCCTTTGGTCTTGTGGACCGGGATCGCCTCGTGCACCAGCTCGCGGCGCTGGGCATTGGTGTTGGCTGCTTCCCAGCCTTCTACCGTCCAGGCCCAACCAAGCCAGGGCAGGAAGTCCGGCGGGCAGCGCGTCGAGTCGGCAATGCCCCGGATGATGTCCGGGTCAATGCCCTGCTCACTGGCAGCCTCCAGCGAACGCTCCAGCAGCGTGGCGTTATGCGGCAGCAGGCTCACATCGTCACCTCCGTGGTCAACGCGATTGACGTGCAGTTGGGGTAATGCCGCTTGTCACACGCGATACCTGCAGCCGGATGCACCAGGTCAACCTGGCTAATTCCCGTTACGTGTAACGCCGCATAGATCGCTGACAGCGGCAGCTGCCCCTCCAGGCTTCGCGCGCCGGCAATGACCGCATCCAGGCCTTTGCGGGCTGTCGCTTTCACCACCTCCGGATCTGGCCCGGCCTCGACGTGCAGGACGGCCTGCACCTTGAAGTCGGTCGGCGCGCCCGTTTGCACACGCGGTCGGTCGGTGACCGGCCGCACACTCTCGGCCGACAGCGCCGCCTGTACCGTGGCCACCAGCTGGGCCGGCGGCGAAGTGCTCTCCAGCCTTGGCAGAATGGCCAGCGACACGTCGCCGGGCAGTGGCTTATCCAGTCCGGCGTCATAGTCACAGACCACCACAATGGCCCCGGTCGGCAGTAGCGCTTTAACCGCGGCGTCGAGCGCCACCCCGGAAAACCGGGGCGAATCGACCGACACGTTGGCCAACTCGGCCGAGGCGGTCAGGCCGTGGTACTCATATGCGCCACGACTGCCAGCAACGGACAGCGCCTCAAGCGACAGCCGCGTGCGGTAGCGCAGCGCCTCGTCGTCTTCCATCACAGCCGCCACCGGTGGCACCGCATCAGGATCAGCCGCGCGGATGGTCAGCCGCTGCACACCGTAGTCGGCGGCGCGGTTGTCCAGGTCGGCACCCTTGGCATAAGCCAACAAGCTGGCCTTGGCCGCCGAATTGACCCGCGCCCGCATCAGCAGCTCGCGGTAGGCCATGGTCTCCATCAACTTGACGACCGGGTCGGACTCCAACAGCGCCGTCCACTGGTCGCCCGTGTGGCTGCGGAAGATGCCTACCACCTCCTGATACAGCGTTTCAAAGTCCAGGGTTTCCACCACATCGGGCGGGGGCAGTAAAGACAGGTCAATCATGCACTCACCTCCACGACGGCCGAGTTGCCCAGGTACTGGCCTGTCAGCTCCAGACCTATCTGGCCATCAAGCACGGAAACCACCCTGACGCGCTCCAGCTGCACACGCGGCTCCCAGCGGCCCAAGGCGCGGGCCACCTCGGCCTGCACCGCGCTTTTCCAGCCCTCATTAACCGGCAGGTCAACAAAGCGGCGCAGGTTGCTGCCGTACTCCGGTCGCATGCGCCGGCTACCCAAGGGGGTGGTCAGAATGTCCTCAATCGACTGTTTCAGATGATCGAGGCCCGAAAGTGGCTGGCCGGTTCGCCGGTCCACGCCAATCATGGTTAGCCGTCCAGGCGCTGCAGGTCGGCGTGGCCACCCAGGAACGCCAGCGCCTCGGCGTCGTCGCCCTGGACGGTCACCCGGCCGGTCAGCACCTTGAACTCGCGCATGTCGTCGCCCGCCTGCAGGAACAGCGAGCGCGAGGTGTACGCGTTGTCGCCAAAGGTCACGCCAAGCGGCGCGACTTCCACAACAGCGGCACCGCCGTCCGCAGCAGGTACAACTGCGGATTCGCCCGCATCCGTTACCGCGTCATCCGCAGCGGTTTTCTTGACTGCCATAAAGTGATGCTCCAGAAAGAACAAAGCCCGCGAGAGCGGGCTGTCAGTGTTTGTGGTTGGCTGTGTTGCCGCCGGTGTCGATGATTTTCCCGAGGCCGAGAATGTCGCCCGTTACGCGTAACGGTCCGTCGATCTGCACGGAACCCTGCAGGGTGATCAAGGCGGCCTTAGCCGTGATGCTCTCGGCCTCGGCGCTGATCGCGGTCGACTTGGCGGTGATCGCGTCTTCGGCTACCACCGCCTTGCTGCTGCCGACCTCGATGTTGACCGTGCCGGTGGGCAGCTTGATGGTGTAGCTATTGGCCGCCCAGTCGTAGACCAGGGAGCCGCCATCATCGAAACGCCACACCTCGACATGGTCGCGGTTGTCCGGGCGCTCGCCGGCATTGCCGTACAGGCCGGGAATGAAAGTACCCTGAGCGGGGTCGCCGCTAGGACTGATCAACGCACCCTGCTCTCCCAGGCTCGGTGCTCGCCAGTGTCGCGCCTTGCCGGCAGCCAACGAGTGCCAACGCACCCAGGCACTGCTCCAGCCGGTACCGTCCGACATGCGCAGCTTGCCAGCATCCAGGTCGACCGCCACGACATAGCCCTTGATCATCACGCCCGCCAACATGCGGTCGTGCTCGGCGCTCGCGTAACTCACTCCAGGGCCTCAGGTGATTGGTAGTGATGCTCGTTGCCCTGACCAGCGTCAGGATCGAAAGCAACCACCAGCGGGCCGGGCTCTCGGGGCCACGGCCACTCTTCCTCTCCGAGGTAGATCACTTGGGTCCACTCAACCACCCAGACCGCGTAACTATCCAGCTCGGGCCGGCTCCAGTCCCGCTCTGCCCTTACGAACTGAGCAAACTCAACCGCCAAGCCCCAGGACTGCATTCGTAGCAAGACCGCCAGCTGTGCCGCAGCAAAAGCGACCACATGCAAGCAGTTGGGCACCTCTGCCCCAACGATCACACGCGCTTCGAAACGAGCATCGACGGCTGTTTCACCCGTACCAGGATCTTTGTCCGCACTCTCAAGGCCAGCCAACTCCAGCACTACCGCTGGCATCGGCACGACCTCGATCCCGTCCGGCATGGTGCCAACATAGGCGAGGCCCGGGATGGCTTCACTTATGTGCTGTTCAATCGCCGCGTAGATCCCAGCGAGAGGTATTGGGTCATCAACCATTGCCTGTTCTCCGCAAATACTTCTGCAACTCAAAGTTCAGCTCTTGCTCAAGGACCACCTTCAACCGTTCGTGAGCCCGATTAGTCCAGGCTTCGAAGTGAGGTCGAACGTCATCCAGCGAGATCTTTGCCTTAGCAAGCGGGAAACGGCTGTCGTTCTCCGAAACCCAACCGGACCGCCGCCCACCTCCACCGGAGACGTCGCTACCTGGATAGTCGGCAACATCAAAGTGCTTGCTGGCTGTGCGAATCCAAATATCGGGCTTGCCCCCGTAAACCTGCCGAAAGAACGCCCCCTGGTAACGACGCCCAGCCACCGATACACCGGTCCGGGTTTGCCGAGGACGACCAGCACGACTGGCTTCGATTGGGCGGATACCGAACCACAGCTTGCCTTGCCCATTGCTTCCCATCGGGAAAGCCTTGAGCCGCTGCCTCACCGCAGCAATGGCGATTCGCTCTTGCCGCCCCACCTCACGCGCAACCTGCCCGCGAAGCCAGCGAAGCGTCTTGTTAATCGCTCGTCGTTGAGCTGCAGCTATAGCCTTGGGCACCAGCTTGGCAAAGTCTTCAAAGCCTTTGACGTCTTGCGGGCTCATCTGCAGGGTCAACAACCCCGAGCTGGCTGACACCTTGTGATAGCTCCCGACACTCATGGTGTTTTCCTCAGAACGAGCGTTACCAGGCCGTCGCCGCCAGGCTCTATGCGCGTGATGATGTAGTTGCCACCACCGTCCTCAGGCGGCAGATCGACCACCACGCTCTGCCGCGTATCGACACCCGCGGTGTCACCAACGCGGATAACCAGGTGCGGCTCACGCAGGCCGGTATTAATCTGGCCGAGCTTGGGCTGCAGCCACGGTGCCGAGAACATCCCGAGAACCTCGCGACCCTCGATATGCGCAAGATCGCCGAGGACATCGAACACCACCTCGTCCAGATGATCGATCAGGTCGCGGAAGGCCATGATCAAGCGGTCAGGCGGATGACTGCACGGGGACGCGTGCAGATGTGCAACGGGTTGGACTGAGCTTCACCCGCAACACCCTTACCAAAGGGCATCTCCTCCAGCTTGCTGTAATACGGCAGGCCTTCGGTGTTGACGGTTTCCATGTAGTCTGCCGGCGCATAGACCGACAGGAACAGTTCAGAAACCCCCTCGGGCACCAGGCGCGCTTCATCGTCAGGGACGAATGGAACACCCGCGACCTTGCCCCGGTAACGCTCCCAGCTGATGCCACCGAACTCGAACGTTTCACGCCCATCGCCACGAAGCGCTGCGGCCTGCTGGCTACCCTTGTAGGTATCGACAACCGATGAGTGGGCGATGAGTTTCTTCCAGAAGGTCTTGCCGCAGAAAGCGCGGGCGCCGGTGGTGGTCACGTTGCCGAGAGCATCTTCTTGCATGTCCAGGGCGTCCACGCACTGCACCTGAATGTTGGCGTTCGGGTCATTCAGCCCCATCGACTGCTTCTGCTGCGACACCCCGAAAACTTTGTAGATGTCCAGCAGCACTGAAGAGCCATCTGCGTCGAGCACCTTGCCGTTGATGGCTCCCATCCGATGAAACTCGTGAGTGGCATCCAGTTGGCGTTTCGCCTTGGCCAGACGCTTGTTGACCACATCCTGTACGGCCTGCAGCTCCGTCAGCGTGCCGAACGCGCGAATACCCTGTATCTCGTCCGCCTTGATCGCAAAACGCTGCGGCAGGTGAACGGTATTAAACGGGATCAGCGTGCGCTTGCTAGCACCCACCACCAGGCCAGAGGTGCCGCGCTCCCCTGCCGGCACCAGAGCGAGCGTGTCACCGTCTTTCTCGATCTGCACGGTAAGGGTGGCGACACCCTCCTCCTGGAACAGGCCAAGAGCCGCAAGGCGCCCTGGTACGTACTCCTGCTCGTTGATAGCAGCGGTCAGGGCTGCAACGCCGAAAGCGTCGTCTTGGAAAATGGCAATCTCAGCCATGAGGTACTCCAAAAAGTAAGAACCCCGCTCAGGGCGGGGTTTGGGTGAAAGAGAGTCGGGTCAGCGCAGGATGATGAAATGCGCTGCCAATGCCTGTTCCGCATCGGCGTCGATGCCGGTCAGCAGGGCCTCACTGACCTCGGCCAGTCGCACCACCGCGCGGCCGCGCCGAACGGTTTCGGACTCGCCGAGAGAGGCATAGAGAATGCACACGGCTTTTTCGCTGCCGTCTTCTGCAGCGGGGTCGTAGGCAGTGAATTCGCTGCTGGCCGTTACCAGACCAAGCACTTGGCCAGCGACCATTCCAGGACCGGCAGCGACATTGATGGCTTCGCGAGAGATCTTTCCCGGCCCCTCGGAAAGCAGGAACTCACCGGTGTGAACCGGCTCCTGGCGGATGTTAGTCATGGTCGTGCTCCTTTATTGGCGGCCTGCCGGCGGGCAGCCCAGATGCTGGATGGATTGGGTAACTGCGCCTTGACCTTCTCTGGCTCGTCATCGGCCGGCGGCAGGCTGTTGTCGATCTCAAAACCCTTGCCGGAGCTGACCAGCTTCTCGAACAGCCGAGCCCGCACCGCATCAGGCTCCAAGCCGGCCTGCACAAATTCAACGGTAAGTTCCGGCAGCCGAGCAGCTACGCAGAGATCGCGGACCCCCTTCGCACGCGTCAAGGCAGCCTGCACCGTGGCCTTGTCGGCCAGTTTGGTGGAGGCGATCAACGGCTCGACCAGGTTGCTGATACCCGCCTTGGCGCAGTCCTGGGCGATCATCAAAGCCAGCGCAGTAGAGTCGCCTGGGTCAGCGGCAGGCAGGTCAGGCGGTGTTGCCGGCTGGCCGCTCGCTGCCTCCGGCAGCTCGGCCAACTGATCCAGAAGCGCCTTGGGTGTCTGACGGTAGCGCTGCATCGCCGCGCCCTGGCCAAGGCACGCTTTGACCTCGACCCCGTTGCCTACTTCGTTAGCCAGGCCCAGCGCGAGGGCTTCCTGCGCAGTCAACCAGGTTTCATCGTTGACCATACGGCGCAGCTCAGCATCGTCGATGCCCGGCGCCTTGGCCTTGTATGCCGCGATGATCGCCTCGAAGGTTTGGTCGAGGACGTCAGCCACCCGGCGCAAGTCCTCGGCATCACCGCTGGTCCAGGTCCACGGGTTGTGCACCATCAGCATCGCATTCGAAGCCATCACCAGGCGGTGGGCGCCGCACGCAGCGACGCTTCCAGCGCTGGCCGCCAGAGCATCAACACGCGCGGTGCAGCGCTCACCCAACCGGTTTAGCGCGTTGTGAATAGCCAACCCGTCGAACAGATCGCCACCGATAGTGTTGAAGGCCACCACCACCGGTGAAACGCCGTCATCGATCGCCTTAAGGTCCTGAATGAACTCGTTCGCGGTGATGCCCCAGCCCCCGATCTCACCGTAGATGTAGATCTCGATGGGACTGGTATCGGCCTTGGCATCGCCCTGCCCCTCAGCCGCCGCGCTGATCTTGTACCAATGCTGGTCTTCGATCTGCTGCACCGAGGGCGCCTTGTTAAAGATGCGAAACGGCATCAGCTTTTTCATTTCTTCCCCTTGTCGCCGGGCTCATCAGGATCATCCTCGACGGCCGGCAAGCTGCTGTAGTTGAGGCCCAAAGCCTTCGCCCGGGCGATATCGGCGGCGTTCTCTTCGTCGACCACCTCCGCATCCGTACCGTTACGCAGGCACACCTCACTGCGCGATGCGAAGCCTGCGGCGATTTCCATGCTGCGCGACTGGACATCCTGCACCGGATGGATGTAAGCCCAGCCCTGCGGTACCCAGCGTGTACGGTGGTACTCACGGCGGCGCTGTGCGTAGTCAGGTAGGTCGAGCGCACCGGCGAGCACAGCCATGTCCATCCAGGCTTTACGTACCGGCCGACAAAGCTGATGTACGTACACCTGGAACTGGAGCTGCTCCAAGCGTCGACGGAACTCGGTCAGTACCACCCGGATCGCGCGGTCGTTCACGCCTTGCATGTCGCCAGTCATGAGTTCGTAGGGCAACCCTGAGCCAGCGGCAGCGGCCATCAGTTGCTGCCGCATGAAGTCGGGGTAGTTGTTGCCGGCGTCCGGCGGGTCCGAGAACTCGACCTGCTCACCAGGCAGCAGCTCCTGCATCGTGCCAGGCTCCAGCCCTACCATCGGGGTAAAGCCGTCCCGGTCGTATCTGACCGGCGCCCCAGTAAGCGGGTCGAGTTGCGGCGGGCCGTCCGGTGCTGGCTTGCGAACGAAGCCGGCAAATAGGTTGGCGACCTCTTGCCGGAACAACACCGCGTCGTCGAAGTTGTCCAGGCTACGCAGACGCTTCAGGACCGGCGCCAAGCGCGGTACGCCGCGCAGTTGCCCGGGTTCCAAGGGCTCAAACACATGCAGCATCTGCTCAGCCGGGATCCGCACCAGCTGGTGGTAGCCGACATTGAGAGAGGACTTGTCGCTGGGATGGTTGCGGTAGCACCAATACGCCACGCGCCGGCCCAAGGCGTTGAACTCGATGCCTGCCCGAATGACATTGCCGAAACGGGTCATCTCGAACTTGTCATGGGGGACAAACTCTGGCGATAGGCACTGCAGCTGCAGCGGTACCGCGTAGCCATCCTCCAGCCGGCGCGGACGCAGACGAATGAAGCACTCGCCCGACTGCTCTACCGTACGGGCCACCAGCGCCTGCAGGCCATAGAAGTCGGTAAGCTGATCGGCATCAGCCTCATCAACCCAGTCCTCCCACAGCTCTTGCATCACCTTGCGGACCGCCTTGTCGAGCAGCCGAGGGTGCGGCGTGATGCCGGTACCGATCAGGTTGCTGACGCGCTTGTCGATGACATTGGCAGCATAAGGGTCATTGCGCACCGCGCTGCGGGAGCGGGAGCGCAGGTTACGCAAGGCCGGCATAATCAAGCTGTTCACGCCAGTGTCAGGCGCATCCCATCCTGATGAGCGCCGTCCCTCGGCGGCGCCCTCGTAGCTGGCCTTGATCCGCTCGGGCACCAAAATGCCTGAACGACCGAGGGACAGGTAGCGTCCGCTCACAGCCCCTTGCCCCCGTGGTAGATACGGGTCACCCGCGAGCGGGGGCCTGCGGCAGCGGTCAATTCAGTGCGGATAAGGTCACGAGCCTTGATCAGCTCGTCGACCGTCCGGTACTCAACGGTGCGATCGGTGTACCGGACGGTCTTTTCACCACGCGCAATCGCCCGCTCGACAGCGTCGAGGTGTGCCTTTGTGTATGCCATGTCAGCGTCTCTTGAGATAGCCGCTGCTGGAGCTGCGGCGTTGCATGGGTTGGGGTGCGGCTCGTGGAGCCGGCAGTGGTGGCGGATCGTTGCGCTTGACCGGAGCAGGTACAGGAGCCGGCGAATCGATCTCGTCGCCCTGGTCGTCGTCCGGCTCGCTGGCCTGGGGCCGGGCTGGCTCCGCTTCGTTTGGCTCGAACAAGTTGGCCTGCGCGAGCGCCTGCCTCAGCTTGTCCCAGTCCTGTTCGCCATAGCGGTGAAGGCCAAGGAAGTTGGCCATGGCCAAGTTGTAAACCATCAGGTCGAGCGCCTCGTTGCGGTCGGCCTTGCCCTTGACCCACTCAATCCGCTTATAGCCCTTCACGTAACGGGCGACCTTTCGCTCGGCCACGCACTGCTGGAAGAACTCGTCGGGCAGGTCCTTGGCGAAGTGCAACGCACCAGGACCTGTCTCAAAGCTATAGCGGTTGTAGATCCAATCCTTGGCTGTATCGGTACCGACGATCCAAAGTTCCGCACCATTGCGCTCGGTTTGGCCTTTCCAGGTGACATCCACCTGCGATGGCCGCTGGGCGATTACGGGCCGCCCCGGCTTGCTTGCGCCCTTAAGCGCGAACACGTTGCGCCAACGGCGGACACGGGTGAACTGGTAGACCTCGTGGGTGTGGTGACCGCCGGAGTCGATGCCGGTAGCCAAGATGCCGAGGTTCACGCCGCAGGGGTGCCGGTATCGGACTTTCAAACGCTCGTCCAACAGGGACCAAGTGCGCTCGTCGGCAGGGTCACCGGGGATCACCTGGTGATCGACCACCCAGCGCTCCATGCCAGCCCCCCAAGCCATCACCATCAGTTCCAGGCGATTGGCCTGGACATCGACGGAGCCCGTTAAGGCAAGCGCCCCCACGGGCAAAGTTCCAAGAACGTAGTCCTCTTGCATCGCACGGGCCTGAAGCACCTCGGCCTTGGTTTGCTCGACTGCACTGTCCCAGACCTCTGCCAAACGGGTGTTGTAGAACACCTGCATCGGCTCCAAGTCGCCGCGATCCTGGGCACGCTTTGCCCCCTCGAACTCGCGGGCCAGCATGGTCCAAGAATGCCACCCCAAAGGCGCATAGAGCGCATTGAGGTGGAAGCTCACTGTCTCGCCATCGCCCTGGGCATGGGCTCGCCACTCACCCTTGGCCAACATCTCTGCCTTGTGATGCTCATCGATCAGCACATCACACTCAGTCCCTTCGCACTGGTAATGCACCGTGCTGAAGTCTGCGGAGTACAGCAGGCGCTCCCACTTCAAGACCTGCATATCCCCACAGGTCGGACATGGTACGTAGTAGTGCCGCTGATCCCCCATCATGAAGAGGTCATCGATCCGCGAGGCTCCCTTGATGAGCGGGGAACTGGAGAAATAGAACTTTGCGTTACGGCCGAAGGTACTGCCGCGCGCTTCGGCCAGCTTGATGCCATCGCCCTCCTGGTCTACGTCAACGTCCCAGCGGTCGACCTCATCGCCGTAGATGTACCGCGCCGACAGCTCAGACAGGTTTGCCGCCGAACCAGCGGTGGTAGCGTACAACGTGCCACCCTCGAACTCTTTGGTGTCCATGGTGTTGCGGGCATCCCTGGAGCGGTTAGCTGCCACGCGCGCCTTGAGTTCGGGCGTTGCGTCGATTGTCTTGCCGATCCGGGACGACACACGCTTGGCCAGTCCCAGGCTGGGCAGCAATGTCAGGATGTTGGATGGGGCCATATGAATCAGGGCGCCGATCCAGTTCAGAGCGATCTGCGTTTTCATCAGCTGCGAGGCGACCTTGGTCACCACCCGTTTGCACGGGTGCGCGGGAGAAAGGCAGCGCATTGGTTCACGTGCGTAGGGTGTGCGCGCGGTGCGGTATTTGCCGGGTTCGGCGGCGCCGGTGTCACGCGGGATCCGCATGTACTCGTCCGCCCATTCATCAACCCACAGTTCGGGGTCAGGCGTCAGCCCTCGGCAATACGCTTCGCGGTACACCTCGGCACCGTCTGCGTATCCGGTGGGCATAGGCTCAGCTCTGTGTGATGGCTAGGTTGAGGTCGGCATCGCTCATCTTGCTGACCTCGGTTAGAACGCGGCGGAACGCGCTGGCGAGATGCTTTTCGATCTCCCACGGATCACTCATACCCACCAGCTCGGCGGCGAGCTGCGGGGCGAGCCCGAATAACTGGTCGCGCAGCATCCGGCCCGCCGTGTAGGCCGCATCTTCCACCGCTTTACGCTCGACCAGATTGCCCTGGACTTTGTTGAACTCAGCCTCGGCCAGCTGGGCGAGGTAGTACTCGCGGTGCGCCTTCGCCTTCTGGAAATTGTGAGCTCCGACAGGTGCTGGATCCGGCTGCAACAACGCTAGCGGGCCGGGGCCGGGCTGGAGCTGGCTTCGGACATCCCGCTCAACGCGGTTTTCTTCATGCCGAGCAGCCACAGCTGCCTTGCTCGGATCGGCGGACTCAGCCAGCAGCAGCTCAGTGGCTTCGACGTCGACCTTGCCGTCGTCGGTCAGCACCAGCCGTTCCTGCTTGGCCAGTTTAGAGACATAGGATTTCGACCATCCGTGACGGGCAGCGAACTCCGATTTCGTCAGGTACGTCATGTCGAAAAGTCCAGTTCACCCAATAAATTCGGGGGGTTAACCAGTTCACCGCAGTTCACTAAGCTGGTGAACCACCCGCTAACAAAAAGCCGCGGGTTTCCTGCCCCGTATCCCGGCCATATCGCCAGGGTCCCCGGCCCCACCGGGGCTGCCGGTCGGGTCACTGCCCAGGCTCGCCGGCCTGGGGCGGCGCCTGCTCAAGCCCCAGGCGTTTCGCGGCCCAGCGCATGTAGAGGTTGATCGCAACATCGGCGCCGGCCATCGCAGCCAAGCAACCAACCGCTGCTGCTGCCCACACCGAAACGCCCAGGGCGTACAGCAGCATGTTGGTCGAAAGCCCGCAGGTCACACAGGCACCAGAGCGCAACGCCAACCGGCGAATAAGCCCCCAACCGCGAGCACCCGCCATGTCCGCCCGCCACATTTCTCCCGAAACACCGCCGACCAGGGACAGCACGATCACCATCCAGATCGGCAGTTCGGCTAACGTTTGTTGCTCGCTGTTCATATAAGCCTCATTGGCAAAGCAAGGCGCCGGAAAAGAAAACCCCGCCGGTTGGCAGGGTTCTCGATGCGCCGACAAGTCGGAGCGGGTTGCACAGCACAGTGCTTGTAGGGGAAGCGCCTAAGCGCACTTTTCATATCGTGACGCCTTTGTACATGCCACCGGAAAAACCGAAAAGGGCCTATTTACGGTTCTCCGCTTCGGCGCTACTTCGGCGCATCTTCGGCGCACACTCGGCGCATACTGACCCGACGAACGGTCTGCTGCCTCACTCGCCCAGCCCGAGCAGCCAGGATGGCAAATACCTGCAGGTGCAGGGCCTTTACCCAGTTCCGGTAGGTGCGATCAGCATCCTCAGCCAGCCCGACCTCGCGCATCTGTATCCGCACCGTTGTGCCGAAAAGGTATCGATGGTGAGCCAGCTTGGCCAATGTTGCCCCTCGCGCGTCGCGTCTCTCCAGTTGCGCCACTGCCGCGTCAACCTCAGCCGCAGCGTGGTCGAGACCAGCACCCGATACCAAGATCCGCGAACCTGACGAGCCACCGCGTGGTGCAGAGCCCTTCCATTCCATGATGGTGCCCATCTGGCTACCCAAGCTGGCCTCCAGCCCAAGCTGAGAACGCTGCTCCCCCCAATGCTTCATCAGCTCACCAATCAGACGCAGGCGCTCGGCCTGGTCGATGAGTGCCGCCATATCGATGCGATGCAGTGCGAGGTCCACCTGCTGCTGTAGGCGCAAACCTTGATCATTGCTCATCGCCAGCCTCCCGATCACTACCCAACACGGATTTAGTCAAACCCAACACAAACCCAACACACTCCAAAGCCAATAAATTCAATGATTTAAGTGAGTATGTGGCGAGTGTGTTGGGTGTGTTGGGTTTATCGAGGCTCGCATAGAGATATTTCTCACCTTCGGAATCACTGTTGAAAAAAGCGCGCCTGCGCGCGCGCGTGCACAAACCCAACACACCCAACACACATGCCCTCCACGCCGCGAAACTCGGGGCTCTGACCTGTGTTGGCTTACCGAAACCAACCCAACACAAACCCAACACACCCAACACACTTGCCGACGGAATCATGCTGCAAGCCTCTTGATGTGGTCCCAGCCGTCCACGTTCCACCCAGCCAGCTTTGCCCGGGCACGCCATTCGACGACGTTCTTGCCCAGCTCGGCCGCCACTGCGGATGGGGGCAGGGAAGGATCGCCGTCACTGGGGAAGAAGAACGCCGCGAACCGTCGGTTGTTGCCGTCTGACCAGGGGATGGCCCTTGTCTTCTCCACCTTCGCACTGAACATCAACGAGAACTTGGTGTGGCTCATGGAGTTCTCCTTGTTGTGGGAAGACCACTCCAAGAACATTGCGTAAACGTCCGAGGTCAGGCAGCAGCCCCACAGGCCATGCCCCAGCTCGCCGGCTCGCCAGAGGTAGAAGAAGGTCTGCCAGGCCGTGCGGCTCAGCTCGACCAAGCGTTGGCGGGCCTCGGTTTCCGGCGGGCGTGTGCGCTGGTTGAACTCACCCAGCTCCACGTCCAACAGCCATCCGTACAGCGCCGCGACTCCACCGCTGGCCAGCTCACGGGCGATTGCCTTCTGCCGCTCGGGAGGCAACGTCTCCAGTGGCCACATCACCAACATCCGCCGGTCACTCTCGCTGATCGGCCAAGGCATGATCTCGTTGCTCAGGAACACCGAGTTCATGTGGTTGGCTTCTTCCCAGCCGTTGATAAACTTCGACTCCATGCGCACCGTCTTGCCGGTGATCATGTGCTTGATCTTGCCCACCTGGTTGTAGCGCTGGTCGCGGCTGACAACCTCTTCGAACACCGCCCATAGCTTGCCGCTCTGCCAGGCGTTGAAGTTGCCTTCGAGCTGGGTCTGACCAACTGTTGCGCTGTACCGGCCGTACAGCTCGCCCATGATGTCCGCGAACAGCAAGCTCTTGCCTGAGCCTTCCATCGTGGAATGAAACAACACTGCAGTGTCCATCTTGGCGCCCATGTGCTGCAGCGGGTAGGCAAGCCACTTGACCAGCCAGTCCAGAGCTACCGCGTCGTGGTTACACAGGAACGAAATCAGCCACCGGAGGTTCTCGCAGGCAGCGTCATCCCGTACAGGCACAAGCGGTAAGCCCTCGAAGGTGTTGATGTAGATGGCAGGGTCCTTTGTCATCGTCGGGTCGAACACGATGTGGTCGACGTCGACCACTCTGCGACTCGGGCTGTTCAGCCAAAGCTGGTAGGCATCGCCCAAGGCCATCTTTACGCTGCCCTCGGGCAGGCGCCGCTTCTTCTCCCGGTCCCACGCTTCTTTGGTACCGTCGATGTACACATATCGGTCGAGCGGCGCGAGGTTCATTGCCCCGCCCTTCTTGCTCGACATTTTGCGGGCCTGCTCCAGTTCCTTGACCTGCTCGGAAGAGACCAGCTTCTTGTCGGTGCTCTCCATCCACTGCTTGGCAAGAGGTTTGCCGACTAGGGCTTCAAAGCCCGATCGCTTCATCGACTGCCCCTTGTCCATGTCCCACACGTTCGTGGTGCCCTCGACCAGGGCGAACCGGCGCTTGGCGCTTTTTAGCACTAGCCCCTCTCCCCCCTGCCCCCCGTCGGCCGAGGAGGCAGCCGTGCTGGAATCACCTTGTCGGGCCTCAACATCGGCAGCCTCATCGGGCGCTGCACCCGCCTCGCCCTGTTCGGCCTGCTCGACCACTGATGGGGCTCGGGGAAGTTCGCCCAATGGCGGCGGAGTCGGCGGGCGTGCCTTGGCGTCAATGCCCAGGATCTGCGCAGCAGCTCGGGTTGCTGCCCGCTGGTCACCGTTGTGCATCAGGATGCAGAACACATCAAACGCATCGTTCTTGTGTCCGTTTGCAAGCGGGTCAGAGGTATGGTGCGAGTACAGTTTCTTGTCGTCAGTGATCGTCACTCCTGGCAGGCCGGAACTGCTTTGCGGGCACAACCACTTACTTCCAACCCGCTTGTAGCCATGCGCCTCAATCATCGTGGCGATGTCGTGGATGCGGTTGAATTCAGGAATGACCTCGGGCAGCGGCTCTCCAGAACGGGCTGCAGGTCGGGGAGCGACAGGAGGCCTGCTCACTGGAGAAACTGGCTGCGGCCTCCAAGGGCACAACGCCTCGCCATTCGGCTTGAACTCTTCCCAACCCTGCCAGATTGCCAGTAGTTGGCCAGGCAGATCTGGCAAACCGCTAGCGTCAGGCGCCTTGCGCCAGGTATACGGCTTGCCAGTCCCCGGGTGGATCGACGGGGGCAATACGTCCTGCACTAGACCTGCGCGAAGCTCGAACACAGTGAGCTTTTTAAATGGCTCAGCAGCCATGCGCAGTGCCGCCTCCCTGGCTTCATCTTTTGCATCAACTGCAGCCCTTATTTGAGCCATCAGCCCCTTGTGAATGACACCGTCGGGGTCATTCTTGTTCGGCCAAACCAGTGCATGCTTCTTCAGTTCTACGCCATCAGGAACGCGGAACATGATGCGAAATCGTGCGGGGTTACCCACAGAAGTCGGGTATGACTCCGCGAGCGCATCAACGTCGATGCCATGGGTCTGCAGCAGCACCAGTCGCGTGAACTCAACGTCGTCAACATCAAGGGAGCAGACACGGCTCGGACCGAGCACAACGCCCAGGTTGTGATTCGGTTTTGCGGTCCAGAACTGCTCGGCGCTTGCGACATCCGTGAAATAGCCGCCGGGCTTATTCCAACCTTCTTGCGTCGGCCCCTTCGTGCCTGGCTCCATAGGAACCAGGGCAAGGTTGAAGGTTTGAATGTAACGCCGCGCCCAATCAGCTGTGGTAGGAGTTGGGCGCTCGCTCATCTGCGGCGCTCCCGCAGCTCTTGGCAATCCACACAGGTTTGGCAGCCAGCAACTGACCGCTGGCGGGCTAGCGGAATCGCATCATCGCAGTCCACACAATACTGAGCGCTCGGCTTAGCGTCGCCCCGGGCATGGCGCAGGAGGGAAAGCTGTAGGAAGTATTCGGCCTGATCATTGGCCATGTCAGCTGCATCAGCCATGGCAGCGGTCCTCCATCGCTTGGCGTGCTCCCGCCATGATGGAAAGCACTTGGCGGATAACATCCATCCCCCGTTGCTCCAGGTCCAGAACCTCCGCCGCAGTCCAAACGTTGTCGGACGCCCCATCGTGCAAGCTGCTGACAAACTCGCCGGACTCTTCAAGCAACTTGCCGACAGCCTTCAAAGCATCATTGGTAGCAGGTACCGGCTCAGGGCGATACCAGACAGCTCCCGCTGGGCGAACCAGAGCGTCAAGCAAGCGAGGGTCGGCAGTCCACTGCACAATCTCTTCCAGCTCGTCCGGGGTCGGCCAGCGGCGCTCTTCATTGTGGTGAAGCTTCTTCTGCAGCGTGTCGACCTCAAGACCCATGTCGAAGGCCAGCTTGGTGATACCGCCGCGATAATCACGACCTGCGCGATAGAGCGCCTGCCGCAAGGTGAGCACCGGGCCTGCACCCGGCAAAAGATCAATGCGACTCATAACCGTAAAACCTCGATTTACGGTGTAGTCACAGGAACAGGTAGGACCTATCCTACAACCACGACCGATGTACTGTGCTGTGCGTCGTCGTCGCTGGACTGGGGAGGTGAGAGGCCCCGGTCCAGCACCTTAATTTCTGGCGTTTCTTAGATAGGCCCAGTCGATATCAGGGCGCATTTCTTCACAGCGGATAACTCCGCCTGTTTCTCGGTCCAGGCTTACAGCCAAGCCGGCGCTTGCACGACGGTTTCCGTAAGCCACCTGCTTCAGCTGGCCGGCAGATGTCCCGCAGTCGCGGGCAAAGGCTGCCAGCCCATCCTTGTCCATCGTTTTCAGGTACTCGCTAAGCGTCATAGACACCTCCATGGGTGGCGAGATTAGCAATTGCTAATCAGCAAAACAATAGCATCTTGTAATTTACTGTTTGCTAACGGAAAGCAATCATCACCACATGGATATCAACGAAAGGCGTATCGCCTCCCTCCGCAAGATCATGGGGACCATGAGCCAGAAGGAATTCGCCGAGGCTCATGACCTGGACGCGTCGTATCTGTCGCAACTGTTGAACGGCCATCGGAAGCTGGGGGAAAAGGCTGCGCTCAATCTAGAGCTCAAGATCGGGCTTACTGCAGGGATGCTTACCTCTCCGCCATCGGAGAGCCCCACCCACAAAGCCCCAGATAATGTCGTTCACCTCTCGGCCCGAGCGGCCAAGGACAAGAACTTCATACTGATACCGCACCTGGACATCGCGGCATCGATGGGGCATGGCAAGGCAGCCCCCTATATGCACATTGAAGTGATACGCGACATGACCGTGCACCTCGACTGGCTGAGGATGCAGGGTCTAACGTTCTCAAAGGTCGACAATCTGGCGATCATCTCCGGCAACGGCGACAGCATGACTGGCACGTTCGCGGACGGTGATGCACTGCTGGTCGACCGTGGGATTACAGAGGTCAAAACAGATGCGATCTATGTCTTCACACTGGACGGCGACCTATACATAAAGCGCCTCCAGCGGCTGACTGGCGGGCAGCTCAGAATGATCTCGGACAACCCGATCTACCCCCCGATTACGATTGATCTGTCCATGATTGATCGAATGCACATTCAGGCTCGCGTGCTGCTCGCCTGGAACGCTAAAAAGCTGTAACCCCCCTTCCCCGTTCGCAGCTACCGGCCATCAGGCAGGTACTGCCACGCCAAAATAATTTAGCAATTGCTATTGATGTAAATTTTAGCTTTTGCTAATTTCGATCCGTGTCACCTCTCACTCAAAGGACACGGACCATGAAATCAGCACAGTACAAACAGCCAGGCACAGTCCTGATTCACCCCACCGCTTGCACCAGTGTGCAGAAGGTTCTGGCATTCCAGCGCCGCACCGGACTGCAGGTGATCATCAACCAATTCGGTACAGCTCAAGCGATTCCCGCTCAATGCGCAGGGGGTGCCGCATGACCGATTACACGCTCTCTTTGAAGCGCATGATGCTGCTTCAGAAAACGTTGGACGAAGGCGGCTTCACGACTTGCCCACTACAACGGCCGGAAACCACCACCGATGCAGTGATTCAAGTCGAGAACGACAACGAGGTTCACCGTCTCAGCGTGCGCTTCGGGCCACTACATAGCTCGATCACATTGAAACGGCGCGATGCAGCGAAGTACTTGGCGCTGCGGGACTTCCTGCAAGACGTGGCCAATGGCCGAGCTGACTCTGGTACCGAGTCGCAGGCAGCAGCCGCTATGAGGGAGGCACTCGAATCCGTGAATACAGTGCTGGAAACCGACCAAGTCGCCTACATCACCCCTACCGCAGATAAGGCCCGTCCATTCCGAGTAATCGTGTTGGATGAGCTTGGGGACATTTGCGCCCACACAAAAGGCCACTGCAAGGACAACCTTGTGGAAGCTGTGCGCGCCCAGCTCAGGCCCCGGTACCAGGGGGCCGAGGAACACTCATGAGGGACACGCTAGCCCAACTGCGCAATCAGTGGACAACCCCCTGCCCGACGCTAACTGCCGTGCGGGAGCACTACTTTCCCCACATCAAGACTGATCGCCGGTTCAAGGAACTCGTCCAGAAGGGCCAGATCCAGCTGAAGCTTAAAAAGCTGCACAACTCGTTAAAGGCGCAGCACGTGATCTATCTGCACGACTTGGCCGAGTACCTGGACCACCAGGCCGGCGAAGCAAAGTAAGCGACATGAATCAGATGGCCCCGATCATCAGGGGCACCAGCTCGCCGCCCACCTCTCATCTATGCGGCGGCGAGCATTTTGGAGCACAGCACATGCAACCGCATCAGTACGCACTCGCCGCCGGCATAGGCTGGATGGTCACCCTCATCATTCTCCCCTTCCTGATCGCAAAAGCACGCCAGCGCGCCTATGCACAGGGCTTCGAGGCCGGCAAAGCGTGCAATGATCAAACCCTCAAACTACAGCTCAAAGATGCCCAAAAGGCCCAGGAAGAGCTGCGCACCGAGCTTCAGCGCACACGACAAGACTGCTCGCAGCAGCTTGAAGCACGAGAGAACAGCATCACCGCACTGAGAGTGATGATCGCTGACCTGAAGGACCGGCTCCTGGGCCACGTTGGGCTGGTCGTGACCAAGTCGGACCACACTCAGCTGGTTACCGCCTCCGCTACGATGCGCCTCGCCCAGCGCACATTCCAGGCATTGAAGTCCCAACCTGAGGCAGATCGAGCAGCCGCCCAGGCCGATTCCATCGACGAGTTGGCAAAGCGCATACACACCCAGCTCCGCAACGCCCCTGACAGCGTAAATGGGGAGGCCGCAGCATGACGTCCCCAACTCCCCATAGCTGCCTCGTCCACGGCCCGTCTGGCTGCGGCAAGAGCACCAACGCCCAAGCCATCGCCAAAGCACTTGGCCTGCGCGACGTACTTGATAACTGGACGCCAGGTAAACCCGCTCCGCTGCTCAATACGCTGCTACTGAGCAGTGAGCGTGACCCATGCTGGCATTTCAAGGGCCGTGCAATGACCTTCGACCAAGCGATGCAGATCGCACGCCAGCAGGGGACAGTTATATGAGCAACGACCAGACTCTTGCCCCCTGCCCGCTCTGCGGCAGCCCTGCGAATCGGTTCACGATAGAAGACGACCGCGATCCGAACCATGGCGACGACGCTATCACCTGCAGCAACTGCGACGCCTGCACTCGCGTTGTGTTCGGCGAAAAGACAGGTCTCGCGGACTTGTGGAATAGACGCGCTGCAACTCCCCACGCTTGGCTCGGCCAGGCCGGGCTCTACCGCACTCGGTTTGACGCCTTGCGCAATTTCGAGCAGTCCGTCACCCCGGTCTCTGCCGACGAACTGTTCAGCCTTGCCAGCAAGCAGGCGCTGAGCCAGCGCAATAAGCCGAACTCGCAGGAACAGGAGGGCAATGCGTGAACACAGCCTTTGTTTTGATGGCGCAGTACAACGGCTTGGCGATTATCTCGCTCGAGCAGTTATGCGCGGATTACTTCACGCACCTCACGCCGCTCGTATTCCAGCGCAAGGTGCTGGCCGGGGAGATCAAGCTACCCATCACCCGACTTGAACCGAGCCAGAAGAGCGCCCGAGGCATACACATTGCCGATCTGGCTCTCTACCTGGACCAGCAGCGGGATGCTGCGCGCAAAGAGTGTGCGCAATTGAGTAAGAGGTAACGGGCGGGCTGATACGAAGATCGCACCTCATGGTCAGTATCAGCCGTCAACAGCGAACCTCTGGCTGCATTCGCCCCTCCACCCAGTCGACTTCGCCCTAGCTACCTTACGTCGATGGCCGCCTACGATCGGCGGCTATTGAACTGCTCCCTGTATGGGCTGGATGAGAATGGCCGAACTGCCCAAATCCATTCCGTGATAGTGACCGATTTCGCCCAGAAGCGGACTTTCCCACCCGACCGCTTACAGCCAAAATTAGCCGTTTTCCGTCTGAAATCTACTTTTTCGTTATTTATTTTCTTTGGTGGCCCTATTGAAAAAATTTAAGACCCCAATAAAGTCAGTGAAATTATGTCTATGCATGTGATTCTCTTTAATCACTTCCAACTGCTCAAACATTGCCCGCCTTAACACTGCGCAGTATTCATTTCTTTTTTCTGTATGCTCCCCAATAGAAAGACTCATGAATGAAGTTAACGAGCCATCCATTTTTTCATATCTATTCCCCCAATATAATCCAGACAACAAAGAAGATTTCACATCCAAATAGGCAACAGCGCGGACTATTTCGCTTCTACTTATCGAACCCTGCATATTCACCAGGCAAAAAACAACATACTCTGTCACAAACTGTGACGTTAGTTCATTCCGCACGACGGGGTGAGGATGCCTAGCATTGACAAATTCTAAATTGCTCTCATACCCCTTATAAAACCTGTTAAACATGCAGTATTGAGCACAAAGCAAAAGATAAACAGAAGAAAAATGGAACATTTTTTTCCTGAGCAAATACCTAACTGTAAATTCACCCCCCTCGACATCTGCTAACACTTCTCTAGCCTGAAATCTGACACACTCTTCGCCAACGCATTCGACTTTGGTCATTTCGTAAGACTCAGCCTCTAATGCTTCAGGAGTCTCAGAGCCAGAGCGAAGCAGGTAGTGGCGCTGAACAAGGTGGCTAAGTTCGTGAAAAAACACCCAAGCTAGCATTACTTCGAACATCAAGAATCGGCAGGCGAGAGCATTTTCAGGTATTCCAGGGTGAACCCTTTCCTTTACGATCTTGTTCTTAATGCTTTTATAAATATTAGTGTGCTGGGAGGCTGGGATACTTGGCACTCCACCATCAAAAAAAGATGCCACATCTGAAAATTCTGCTTTCAGATGATCAATGTAATCAGGACCGCTCGCAATTTTATCTGCCAGCACCGGAAAAACAAAGGAGTCTCTATATATCTCTCTAACCATCCCCATATATAATTCAATCCGTGGATTATAAGGATCACCGGGATCGACAAATGCCCTAGCATTTACTTCCTCAGATAAAGGCAGGACGCACCTTAGCTCTCCTCCGAGCCTGGAGTAAATCTCATCGTTTGACCATTGCACCAAATCTGCTACGATAGTTTCAGCCACGTCCTTTATCCAAAAGACGTCCATAAACTCATTCTCCTCCTTATCCCTATGCAGCTTTTCCTTATCGTATCTATCGTCCATATTTTTCCTCCAAAGCCAAACTAAAAATTTATCGCGAACGCTTAAAATCAGATCATGGCCGCTTCGGGCCGATCAAACTATCCATTTTCCTAACCAGGTCCGGTGCAATCGAATCGTCAAGACAAGTGCAAGTGACGCTCAATTCTGCGCATACCCCAAGGAACTACTCAACCCGGGCGCCTAGGGTGACCGGAGCCTGGATAATCCGCTCTAACCAACTCCACTCCATATATCGATCCCCACGTCCCCTGAGATGTGTGTAACGCCGCAGCGAGTTCCAGTCGCGATGGCCGGAAACACTCGATACGCGCGGGATATCCCAATCCATTTCGAACAACCGGCTCACACCTTCGTGGCGCAGATCGTGAAAATGCAGATCCTCCAGGCCAACCATCTTGCATGCCCTGGACCAGGCCGTGCCGATTGAATCGGTGTTGTACGGGAAGATCTCAGCGCACTGACGCGGCATGCTTTGCACAATCGCCCACGCCTCATCCGGCAGATGGCACCACACGTCGTTGCCAATCTTCTGCCCGGGGTTCTTCATGTCCCGCACTTTCACCGCTTGGCGGTACTCATCAAGATCCTCCCACATGATGCGAGCGATCTCGTCCATACGGCGCGTCGAAAAGATGGCAAACGCCACGACCTTCGGCATGTGAATGACTGTCGGTCGACGTGCAAGCATCTCGAAAAAGTGCTCAAGCACCTTGTCGAGCTCTTCGAGCGTTGGCCTGCGATCCCGCTCCCGGCTTTTCATGTTGTAGCCGAGGCGCTTCAGGACAAGGCGTGCGTCGGGCATAGCTTGGGGGTTGATCTCGTACTCCCACGCTGCCCTAGCCAGCGACAGCACTGAACCCAAGTGAGCCAGATCATTTCCTGCTGTCTGCGGTTTGATGGCACCGCCTGCAGGGCTCATACGCCATAGGGCATAGTCCACCAGTGCTTGCTGGCTGATGTCAGAATCGACCATCTCACCCAGATAGCTGTTCTTGATGGCGTTCAGCGTGCGTCGCTTAGTCTCGCCCAGAGGCCGAGCTTTCTCGGCCTCAACCAGATAGCGGTCGATCATGTGTTTGACTGTGTGCCCTACCCGGTTGGCGCGCTCGATAGCACCAGGCTCAGCCAACTCGGTTTCCCTCCGCTTCGCCCAGGCCACTGCAGCCTGTTTGCGGGCGAACGTTTGGCTCTCTTGGTAGACTGTCACCTTGTCACGATTAATGCGGATCTGGACGAGGTAGCTGGTGCTGCCATCGGCCTTTTTACGCGTTCTGATCGTTGCCATCTGAGATTGGTACACGTCGTCTGTCGATTGGTACATTGTACCAAGCGCTTGGTAAAAACGCCCCAAAACCCCGAAAATTGGTACAAAATACGTTGAACGAAATGACCGCAAAATCAGGCTCTAAGCCAGAAACCACGCGCCCTGAGCCGTCACGCCGCTTCAGCGTTGCACCGATGATGGACTGGACAGATAGGCACTGCCGGTTCTTCCTGCGCCTGCTCTCCAAACAAACCCTGCTCTACACCGAAATGGTCACCACCGGCGCCCTGCTGCACAACGACGCCCAGCGTTTCCTGCGCCACGACGTCTCCGAGCACCCGCTGGCCCTGCAGTTGGGCGGCAGTGCGCCGGCTGACCTGGCCGCCTGTGCGCGCCTGGCAGAGGACGCCGGCTACGATGAGGTCAACCTCAACGTCGGCTGCCCCAGCGACCGCGTGCAGAACAACATGATCGGCGCCTGCCTGATGGCTCACCCGGCGCTGGTGGCCGATTGCGTGAAGGCCATGCGTGATGCGGTGTCGACCCCGGTTACGGTCAAGCACCGCATTGGCATCAACGGCCGTGACAGCTATGCCGAGCTGTGCGACTTCGTCGGCCAGGTGCGTGAGGCGGGCTGCCGCAGTTTTACCGTGCATGCGCGTATTGCGATTCTGGAAGGGCTGTCGCCGAAGGAAAACCGTGAGATCCCGCCGCTGCGCTATGACGTGGCTGCGCAGTTGAAGTCGGACTTCCCAGACCTGGAAATCGTGCTTAACGGCGGGATCAAGACCTTGGCTGAATGCCAGGTGCACCTTGAAACCTTCGATGGCGTGATGCTGGGGCGTGAGGCGTATCACAACCCTTACCTGCTGGCCGAGGTGGATCAGCAGCTGTTTGGCAGTGAAGCGCCAGTGGTCAGCCGTAGCGAGGCGCTGGCGCAGCTGCGGCCTTATATCGTGGCACACATGGCCAGTGGTGGCGCGATGCACCATGTTACCCGGCATATTCTGGGGCTGGCCCAGGGGTTCAAGGGCGCGCGGCGCTTCCGCCAGTTGCTGTCGGCGGATATTCACAAAGCGGCGGAGCCGCTGGCGGTGTTTGATCAGGCGGTGGAGTTGTTGCAAGGGCGTTGAAGCAGACGATGGAAGGCAACGCGGTCGGTGTAGGAGCGGCCTTGTGTCGCGATGGGCTGCGTAGCGGCCCCAGGATCTTCGGCGCGGCAGCGATTATGGGGCCGCTGCGCGCCCCTTCGCGGGTAAACCCGCTCCTACGGGGGGGCCGTGCGGGCTGTGGGTTTTGTGTAGGGGGAACCTCGGGGCGACCTGGGACTCGAATCTTCACCTTCGTACCGCCCTCCTAGGGCAAGCCCACACCTGACGGCCCTTGAGCGGCCGTCGGGGCTCGGGTAATGTCGAGTCATTGCACAGGACAGAGCACGCCCATGACCTCCAAGCTGGAACAACTCAAGCAGTTCACCACCGTGGTCGCCGACACCGGGGACCTGGACGCCATCACCCGTCTGAAACCGGTCGATGCCACCACCAACCCGTCGCTGCTGCTCAAGGCTGCCGCCATCCCGGGCTACGCCGACCTGCTCAAGCAGGTAAAAGCCGATGCCAAGGGCAATGTCGACCTGGCCTGCGACAAATTTGCAGTCGCGGTGGGCTCGGGCATTCTCAAGGTCATCCCGGGGCGTATCTCCACCGAAGTGGATGCCCGTCTGTCGTTCGACGAACCGGCGCTGCTGGCCAAAGCGCGCACGCTGATCGACCTGTACGAAAAAGCCGGTGTCGGCCGTGACCGCGTGCTGATCAAGCTGGCCTCCACCTGGGAAGGCATCCGCGCCGCCGAGAAGCTGGAAAAGGAAGGTATCCAGACCAACCTCACCCTGCTGTTCTCCTTCGCCCAGGCCCAGGCCTGCGCCGATGCCGGGGTGTTCCTGATTTCGCCGTTCGTGGGGCGTATCTATGACTGGTACAAGAAAAGCACCGGCCAGGAATACGTGGGTGCCGAGGACCCGGGCGTGCAATCGGTCACGCGTATCTACAACTACTACAAGGCCAATGGTTACAACACCGTGGTCATGGGCGCCAGCTTCCGCAACATTGGCCAGATCGAACAACTCGCCGGCTGCGACCGCCTGACCATCAGCCCGGACCTGCTCGACAAGCTGGGCAGCGACCAGGGCGAGCTGCCGCGCATCCTGAAGCCAGGCAACGCCGGTGAGGCCAAGCAGGTACTGAACGAAAGCCAGTTCCGCTGGGCGATGAACGAAGATGCCATGGGTACCGAGAAGTTGGCCGAGGGTATCCGCCAGTTTGCCCGGGACCAGGAAAAGCTGGAGAAGTTGATGGCTGAAAAGGCCTGATACAGTTCGGGTTTGCCAGACGGGCGGGAAGTGTTCAGCATTTTCCGCCCGTTTTTCGTCTGACACCAGCATGTGCCAGGCTTTAGCAGTTTGTTGAATTCAATGGCCCTATCGCCGGCAAGCCAGCTCCCACAGGTACTGCACAGCTCTCGAGATGGGCACTGTACCTGTGGGAGCTGGCTTGCCGGCGATGGGGCCAGTTAGCCCTCAGAGCTGTCAATGACCTCCTCTACCTCCTTGCCCCTCGTCCTCACCGGCCCGGTACTGCGCCGCCTGGAACCCCAGCGCCTGGCCATCTGGCTGGTCGCTACCCAACCGCTTCAGCCCGCGTTCATTTTCCCGGCTAGCGAGGCCCAGGTCGATTGCCAGGTGATCCCGGTAGGCCAGCATGCGTTCATTCACCTGCTGGATATCCAGTTCGCCCACCCCCTGCCCCGCAACCAGCAGCTCGACTACGACCTGTTGCTCAACGGCCAAGGCATCGCCGGCTGGGCGCCGCACCTGCTCTATTCTGGCCAGCAGCGTCCAAACCTGGTGTTGCGCGATCGCCTTGACCACTTGCTGCACGGCTCCTGCCGCAAACCGCACCACCCGGCTGCCGACGGCCTGCTGTGCGCCGACCGCCTGCTGCAGGCCTGCACAACGCCCGAAGAGCGCCCCGCCGTATTGCTGATGACCGGCGACCAAGTGTATGCCGACGACGTCGCCGGCCCGATGCTGCGCGCCATCCATGGCTTGATCGCGCGCCTGGGCCTGTTCGACGAGCAACTGGATGGCGCGGTGGTCGACGACAGCCAGGCCCTGTATCGGCACACGGCCAGCTACTATCACCGCGCCGATCTGCTGCCCGCGCAGGAGCGCAACGAAACACTGCGCGAACGCTTCTTCGGCGGCAAGCGCAAGCCGATCTTCTCGTCCAGCAACGCAGACAACCACCTGGTGACCTTTGCCGAGGTCATGGCCATGTACCTGCTGGTGTGGTCGCCCGTCCCTTGGCAGCTGGTAGGCCTGGACATGCCCGAAGGGCTCAGCGACCCGCATCAGGACCGTTACCGGCAAGAACTGCCGCTGATCCAAGGCTTTGCCGACAACCTCGATCAAGTGGCTCGGGTGATGGCCCACCTGCCCTGCCTGATGATCTTCGACGACCACGACATCACCGACGACTGGAACCTTTCGGCGCAGTGGGAGGAAACCGCCTACGGCCACCCGTTCTCGCGGCGGATCATCGGCAATGCCCTGCTCGGCTACCTGCTGTGCCAGGCCTGGGGCAATGACCCGGACACCTGCAAGCCTCTGCTCGATCAATGCCAGGCGCTGACCAGCCACAATCAGGACGCGCTGATCGGCGACTTGCTGCGTTTCCAGGGTTGGCAGTTCAGCCTGCCAACCGAGCCACCGTTGCTGGTACTGGACACCCGCACCCGCCGCTGGCGCAGTGAAAGCAACCTGGCCAAACCGTCTGGCCTGCTGGACTGGGAGGCGCTGAGCGAACTGCAACACGCACTGCTCGACCACCCTTCGGCAGTCATCGTGTCACCTGCGCCGATTTTTGGCGTGAAGCTGATTGAAACGGTGCAGAAAGTATTCAGCTGGCTGGGCTACCCGCTGCTGGTGGATGCCGAGAACTGGATGGCCCACCGTGGTGCGGCGCAGGTCATCCTCAATATCTTCCGCCACTCGCGTACGCCGGGGCATTACGTAGTGCTGTCCGGGGACGTGCACTACTCGTTCGTCTACGAAGTGCTGATTCGCCACCGCCAGCGCAGCCCGCATTTGTGGCAGGTGACCAGCAGCGGCATCAAGAACGAGTTTCCGCGGCGCTTGCTGGATGTGCTGGACCGCCTGAACCGCTGGCTGTATTCGCCGCGCTCGCCGTTGAACGGGTTTACCAAGCGCCGGGAGATGGAGGTGGTGCCGCGTACGCCTAGCCACAGCAAGGCGGGGGAGCGGTTGTGGAATGGGGCGGGGTTGGGGCAGGTGTTCTTTGATGAACAGGGGCGGCCGGCGCGGGTGTATCAGCTGGATGCGGGTGGGGGTGAGGCGACCGAGTTTGTTGGCCGACAGTAGTGAGGCAATGGCATTGCTGTTGCCCGCGCTGGCCCTATCGCCGGCAAGCCAGCTCCCACAGGAAAGCGAAGAGGCCAGTGCGGGTTAAGGCTCAGCTACGCTCCAGCGCACTGACCAGGTCATGGAAGGCTTCACGGTTGGAATCGTTCAGGCCCATCAGGATCTTGTGTGCCTCCAATACCTTGGAGCGCACCACGTCTTCGTTCTGGTCCTGCGATGGCAGGTCGGTCAGGCATTCCGGGCACGGAATCGGACGATCGACGATGTTGAACACCTGATCGAAGCCCATCGATTGCAGCAACCGGGAGATGTCCGGGTTGGTGGTGACCACGGTCGGCAGCAGGCCAACCTTTTGCCGCGACAGGATCGACAGCTTGGCCAGCAAGCCCAAGGTGGTGCTGTCGATGCTCTCGGTTTCGGTGAGGTCGATGACAATCGCCGAGAAGTTCAGCGCAGTGAAGATCTTCTCGATCGTCGCATCCAGCGCCGAACACAGGGTCAGGCGCACTTCACCGACAAACTTCAGTACGAAGGTACCACTCTGCTCGGCGAACTGGATTCTACCGGTACTCATTGAAGGTTCCTGCTCAACACCAATAGGGCGATATCATCCGGCATCTCCCCAAGCGTAGCCAATCCAAATCGTTGACGCAGCCCATCCAGGCTGCCACCTGCTGCCTTGACGATTTCCGGCAAGGCGGCTTCTTTATCTTTGAGCGTATCACCCGGCAAAAGGTCCAGAATGCCATCGGACATCAGGCTGAGGCTGAACTGCGGCGGCAGCTCCACCACCAGGTCCTGGTAGGTGGCCTCGTCGAATAGCCCCACCGGCAGGCCGCGGCCTTCCAGGTAGCGGGTGTGCTCGGGGGTGTACAGCACCGGCAGCGGCAAATGCCCGCCCACCGCGTAGGTCAGCAGCCCGGACTCTTCGTCGATCACCCCGCCGACCATGGTGACGTGCTTGCCCAGCTTGCTGTTTATCAGGCCGCGGTTGATGTGGCTGAGCACTTCCGACGGTTTGAACTCGCGCATCTTGCTGCGCTTGAGCTCGAACATGAGGCGCGTGGTCATGAATTTCAACAGCACGGTGACAAACGCCGACGACGCGCCATGCCCGGAAACATCGGCAAGGTAGAAGGCAATGCGCCGTTCGTCCACACGGAAGTAATCGACAAAATCACCCGACAGGTACAACGACGGGATGATCTGGTGCTCGAAGGCAAACGCGCCGGCCGCCCAAGGGCTTTCCGGCAGCATGTTCATCTGCACCTGGCGACCGGCGGTCTGGTCTTCCTGCAGCAGGTGCAGGCTGGCCTCCAGTTCGCGGTTGGCGGCTTCGAGCTTGTCGCGGTAACGCTGGTTTTCCAGCACCAGGCGCGAACGGTCGAGGGCGCGGCGCACCGAATGCTCGAGTACGGCCAGGTCTTCCAGCGGCTTGATCAGGTAGTCGGCGGCGCCCAGGCGTAACGCCTCCACCGCATCACTCATGACGCCTGCACCGGACACTACGATCACCGGCAACTGCGGCGCACGTTCGCTGACCTGGCGGATCAGTTCGAGGCCGCCCATCTGCGGCATGCGCAGATCGCAGATCACGAGGTCGGGCTGGTGTTCTTCGAAGACCTGAAGCCCCTGCTGGCCATTACCGGCCTGGAGGACGCTGAAGCCACTGTCTTCGAGATAGGCGGCGAGGCTCGCACGGACCACGTCGTCGTCATCGATGATCAGCAGCGTTGCACTGGTTTTCTGCATGTGGGCGAACGGCGCCGATTTAGGTTGGTGCAGTGGTGTCGGCAAGGCAGACGGCCAGCTACGGGAATTCTTTGTGGTCACACTCTACTTGAGTTGTAGGACAAGAACACCTGTCCGGCAACTGTCCGGCAACTGTGAGCGCTACCTTGTAAGGCGCAGACGGTACTCCCATCCGCCAGGGGTTTCAAGCATGCAAGGGTAGACCTCGCCGCTCTTTACAGGGCAAATCACCGGGAGTTATAAGAAAGTCGACCAGCGCAACCCGATGGGAAGGATGCAGCATGCCCCACACGCCCTCCAGCCACAGCGAGAAACGCGATTTCATCCGCATGCGCATCGACACCGAGGTCAGCCTGCTGCACGCAGGCCAGGTCATCACGGCGGTGTGCCTGGACCTGTCCAGCGGCGGCATGCAGGTGCAGGCGCCAGAACATTTTCAGGTAGGGGACCAGATCGAGGTGCGGATCGACTCCGACCACCCGGCGCTGAAGGGCCTGCATGCCAGCACCGAGGTGGTGTGGCTCGCCGACCAGCCGGGCGGGCAACAGAAGTTCGGTTTGCGCATCTTGGCGATGCATTAAAGCCGCGCGAAATACCTGTAGGAGCGGCCTTGTGTCGCGATCGGGCCGCAAAGCGGCCCCAGATTTCAGCTTCGCCGCAAAGATTGCCGGGGCCGCTTTGCGGCCCGATCGCGACACAAGGCCGCTCCTACACGAGACCGCGCCGGGCCCCAAGGCTGCGGTTAATCAGAAGTCGTCTTCGACCTCGCCATCCTTGACCTTGAACTCGCGGTTCTGCAGGTAGGCATTGCGAATGAAAATGTACTTGTCACCCTGGATCAGCTTCTCGGCCGACAGCAGGCTGGCACGGGTGTCGATCACGTCCAGGGCAAAGATCGAATTGCGGGTCGGCACGTGGTCGATGTAGCGGTACGGCTCGGTATAGCTGTCCGGGTACTTGGCCACGCCGTCACGCACGGTGCTTGGGCCCAGCAACGGGATGACCACGTACGGGCCGCTCGGTACCCCCCAATAGCCCAGGGTCTGGCCGAAGTCTTCGTCATTGCGCTGCAGGCCCATTTTGGTGCCCACATCGAAGAAACCGCCCAGGCCGAAGGTGGTGTTCACGATCAGCCGCGCAGTGTCCACGCCCGCCGCATGCGGCTTGAGCTGCAGGATGTTGTTAGCCAGGTTGGTCACGTCACCCAGGTTGCGAAAGATGTTGTGAATGCCATCTTCGAGGAACTGCGGGGTAACCGCCTCGTAGCCCTTGGCCAGCGGCTTGAGGGCATAGGTGTCGACCGTATCGTTGAAACGGAAGATCGGGCGGTTGACCGCTTCCCAGGGATCTTCCTCGGTGGCAGCCTGAGTGGCTGCCACGGGCGCCAGCAGCATGCTGGCGCAGACACAGGCCTGGGTGACTCGTTCGATCACACTGGCACCGATCCTACGCATAGATGTCTCTCCATCGGATTTCTCGGCCGCAAGCGCAACGGGTCGCGCTGCTGTTAAGGCGGCAGTATAGAGGCTTGCGGGCTGATAAACAGCTTTACACATTTTTGCTAAACGTTTTGTGAACAACTGTTGCACAGGGGGCACTGTCACAGGGCGGTAACAATCAACGCATAGCCTGCGGACTATTTGGGGGACGTTGCCATGGACGCTGCACCCGCCTTTACCGCTGTGCTGTTCGGCCTGCGCGGCTGCCTGGTGCAGGCCGCCAATGGCGCCCCCTCGCCCGCCCCCGGCGCCCTGGCGACCCTCGCCAGCCTGCGCCAGCGCAAGGTGCCGTGCATCTGGCTGGATGACCTTGCCAGCACGCAAAGCAAGCGCCTGGCCCATGTGCTGCCTGACTGGCTGCCGGGGCATTCGGTGAACGGTGTGCGCTGGCCGGCACCCAACGCCTGTTGGCAGGCGCTGATGACCCTGGACAGCGAACGCTTGGACGGCTGCGTGCTGGTCAGCGGCGACCCGCGCCTGCTGCAGTCGGGGCTTAACGCCGGGCTGTGGACGGTCGGCCTGGCCGCCTGCAGCCCGTTATGCGACCGCAGCTCACAGCAATGGCAAGCCCTGAGCCCGCAGGAACAGGACCTGGCCCGCGGCAAGGCGACGCTGGCGTTATTCAGCCTGGGCGTGCACTCGGTGATCGACCACCTCGAAGCGCTGGACACCTGCCTGCAGGACATTGCCCTGCGCCGGCGCAAAGGCGAAAAACCCTGATACAGCCGCATTGACGCGGATCATGCAAAGCAGCGGCAGGTGGATTACGCTGAACACAAACCAGAACCTTTGCCGCTTCGCTGAGGTCCATGGTTTTGCCAAGCCATTGATGGAGAACAGCCAATGCCTGCCCGCGAATTGCAAGAGCGCCTGAACAGCTTGCGCGAGCAACTGGACCGTAACGTACCGCTTTCGGAAGAAGAGCTGGCCGCACTGCACGAAGAAGCCCGCCAGATCGAGGCGCAATTGAAGCTTGAAGAAACCACGCCGGACAATAACCTGGTGGATGGTGTGAACCTGGCGATCGAACGCTTCGAGGCCGACCACCCCGACCTCACCGCCACCCTGCGCAGTATTGCCAATTCGCTGCACAGCATGGGGATCTGAGATAGCTGGGGGGTGCTTTGCACCCCTATCGCGACACAAGGCCGCTCCTACAGGTCCGCGCAAATTTCTGAACTTGCGCGAGCCCTGTAGGAGCGGCCTTGTGTCGCGATGGGCCGCGAAGCGGCCCCGGCATACATGAACCTTACTGGCGAACCAGGCGCTTGTTATCCGGGCTGATCGCCCCCGTGCTGCGGTACGGGTTGATATCCAGCCCACCCCGGCGCACATAACGCGCATACACCGTCAGGTGCTCCGGCTGCAGCAGGTTTTTCAAGTCCAGGTAAATGCGCTCCACGCACTGCTCATGGAAGTCGGCATGCTGGCGGAAGCTGATCAGGTAGGTCAACAGGCTGGCGTGGTCCAGCGCCCTGCCCTTGTACTCGACCACCACGCTGCCCCAGTCCGGCTGGCCGGTCACCGGGCAATTGGACTTCAGCAGGTGGCTGTGCACGGTTTCTTCCACCACGTGCTCCGTGCTGCAGCGCAGCAGTTCTGGCTGCGGCTGCTCGTAGGTGCTGATGGCCACGTCCAGTGCATCGATGCACAGGCCCGGCAAGGCCACCACCCCCTGGGCCTCGACTTCGGCCAAGGTGCGCACCTTCACCCCCACCGGTTTGCCGGCCGCCGCAGAGAGGTCTTTCTCCAGACAGGCCTGCAACTCACCCAGCGACGCGAACACCGTCTGGTTCAGCGAGTTGAGGTACAGCTTGAACGACTTGGACTCGATGATGTTCGGCGAATCGGCCGGAATGGCGAACTCGCCGATCGCCACCACCGGCTTGCCCGAAGGCAGCAGCCAGCTCAGTTCGAAGCAGTTCCAGTAATCCACGCCCTGCCACGGCAAGGTCTGGGCAGTAACCCCCAGCTCAGCCCATTTGGCGGTACGCGGAATGGGGAACAGCTGCTCCGGGGAGTAGGTGGCGATGTATTCGCTGGATTTGCCCAGCGGGGAGTGTTCGGCAGCGGGATGCATGGAAACTGACCTGAAGGTTCGAAATTGCCCCTAGTCTACCGGTTTTGCACCCCGCCTTGCAGGGCCAGTCACTCGATGGTCAATGCCCCGACCATGCCGGCCTGGTAGTGCCCCGGTACGTTGCAGGCAAACTCGATAGGCGCCGACTTGCGGAAGGTCCAGGTCAGCTCGCCGCGCTGGCCGGGCATGACCAGTACGGTGTTGCCACCCGCGTGGCCATGGCCGCCACCATGATCCATCGCTTGGCTGTTGTTCATCATCTGACCATGATCCATGCCCTCATGGTTCATGCCCCCGGTGAACAGCTTGCCTTGCATGGCGACCATCTCCTTCTGGTGCTCGGCATGCATGGCCTTGTCGCCGAGGTTGAATTCGTGCGGCAGCTTACCTTCGTTTACCAGCACGAAGCGCACCGTTTCGCCCGCCTTCACCTCAAGGTTCCCGGGCTCGAAGGCGATATCCTTGAGCACCACATTGACCGTGCGGGTGGCCTTGGAAGCCGGGGCTGGTTCGCCGAAGGCGAAGGTTTGCGCCTCACCGGCAAAGGTCGGCAGGCTGACCAGGGCAAGGGCGGCGGCGATGAACAGGCATTTCATGATGACTCCGGGAATACACAGCGGGATGCAGCCACATTAATCAGGGGCGACTGGCAGCTACCTGACAGGCAGATTACAACTTTGTCAGCTTGAGCGTGCCGGCACATCGTCACGTATCATTTCAGCATCACCCGGTCCCTGTGGGAGTCAAGCCACCTGATGAAACTGCTGATCGTCGAAGACCAGGCCCGCACCGGCCAGTACCTGAGCCAGGGCCTGAGCGAGGCCGGCTTTACCACCGAACTGGCCACCGATGGCGAGACCGGCCAGTTCCTTGCCCTGACCGGTGATCACGCCCTGCTGATCCTCGACGTGATGCTGCCCGGCCGTGACGGCTGGCAGATCCTGCAGGCTGTACGCCAGGCCGGCCTGGACACGCCGGTGCTGTTCCTCACCGCCCGCGACGCCGTCGAGGACCGCGTACACGGCTTGGAGCTGGGCGCCGACGACTACCTGGTCAAGCCGTTCGCCTTTTCCGAACTGCTGGCCCGGGTGCGCAGCCTGCTGCGCCGTGGCACCAGCCCCAGCCAGGACACCACGCTTAGCCTGGCCGACCTGCGCCTGGACCTGATCCGCCGCCGCGCCGAGCGCGCCGGCCAGCGCATTGACCTGACCGCCAAGGAATTCTCCCTGCTCGAACTGCTGCTGCGCCGCCAGGGCGAGGTGCTGCCAAAGTCGCTGATTGCCTCGCAGGTGTGGGACATGAACTTCGACAGCGACACCAACGTGATCGAAGTGGCAATCCGCCGTCTGCGCCTGAAAATCGACGACCCGCACCCCAACAAGCTGATTCACACCGTGCGCGGCATGGGTTACGTCCTCGAAGAGCGCGCCGACTGATGCGCCGGCTATCCCTCGGCAGCCGCCTGGCCTTGCTGTTCGCCGCCTGCACCGCCGCCGTCTCGCTCGGGGCCGGCTTGCTATTCAGCCGCGCCAGCGAACAGCACTTCGTCGAACTTGACCAACAACTGCTGCACTCGCGGCTGTCGCTGTTTCGCACGCAGCTGGCGGGCATCAGCAGCATGGATGACCTGAAGGCACGCCTGCCCGCCCTGCGCGACGAGCTTAGCCATCAGGCCGACCTGGCCCTGCGCATCAGCAGCGCTGAAGGCACCCCCTGGTTCGAAAGCCGCAGCGGGCTGCCGCAGGCACCGCTCGCCGCCGGGCTGGCCACCTTGCATGAACAGGGCACCGACTACCGCAGCCTGGCCGTGCACCTGATGCAGGGTGCCACGCAGTCGCCACAACTGACCCTGTACCTCGACATCACCCACCACCAGCACTTCCTGCAAGGCATGCAGCGCCTGATCTGGCTGACGGTCGGCCTGTCGGCACTGGCCACCGCACTGCTCGGTGCCTGGGCCGCACGTAGCGGCCTGCGCCCGCTGCGGCAAATGGGCCAGGTGGCTGCCAGCGTGTCAGCCCGCTCACTGACTACCCGGCTGCCGCTGGCGCAGATGCCCGAAGAACTGGCTGAACTGGCCAGCAGCATGAACGCCATGCTTCAGCGCCTGGACGATGCCTTCCAGCGCCTGTCGGCGTTTTCGGCCGACATCGCCCACGAGTTGCGCACACCGCTGTCCAACCTGCTGACCCACACCCAGGTCACCCTCACCCGCCCGCGCAGCCTGGAGGAATACCGCGAAGCCCTGCATGGCAACCTGGAGGAGCTGCAAGGGATGGCGCAGATGATCAACGACATGCTGTTCCTGGCCAAGGCCGATCATGGCCTGCTGGTGCCGGGGCAAGCGCCACTGGCCCTGCACGAAGAAGTGGATGCGCTGCTGGAATACTACGCGCCGCTGGCGGAAGACAGCGACGTGCAGATGCTGCGCGAGGGTGAAGCCGTACTGCATGGTGACCGGCATATGCTGCGCCGGGCGCTGTCCAACCTGCTGGATAACGCGTTGCGCTTTACTGCGGCGGGCGGGCACATACGGGTGACGCTGGCGCCGGGGCCAAGCATCAGCGTGGCCAATACAGGGGCGGCTATCGAGCCGGCTGTTTTACCGCGGTTGTTTGACCGTTTTTACCGGGTGGACCCGGCGCGACGGGAAGGCAGTAGCGAGCATGCGGGGTTGGGGCTGGCGATTACCCGGTCGATCGTGCAGGCCCATGGCGGGCGCATTCGGGCGGAGTGTGAGGATGGGTGGACGCGGTTTGTGATTGAGTTCACTGAAGATCGGTGAAATTGGGGCTGCTTTGCAGCCCATCGCGACGCAAGGCCGCTCCTACAGGGATCGCGTCAGTCTGGGAGAACGCGGTCGCTGTAGGAGCGGCCTTGCGTCGCGAAAGGGGCGCAAGGCGCCCCCAACAATCTCACAGGAAACTATACAGCCAGGCCAATCGCCGGCTGCACCTGCGACGCCCGATACGCAGGATAAATGGTCGCCAAAAAGCTCATCACCAGCCCCGCCGTGCAGATCATCACCACATCGCCCCACTGCAACTGCGACGGCAAGCTGCTGACGAAGTACACATCCGAGGTAAAGATGTGCTGCCCGCTCACCCGCTCCAGCCAACCGACAATCTGACTGACGTTGAACGCTGCAATCACCCCCAACACACCACCGATCAGCGTGCCGACAATACCGATCAGGCTGCCCTGAACCATGAACGTGCCCATGATCTGCGCCGGCGTGGCGCCCAGGGTACGCAGGATGGCAATGTCCGGCCCCTTGTCGTTCACCACCATCACCAGGGTGGCAATGATGTTGAACGCCGCCACCGCGATGATCATCATCAGCAACAGGCCGATCATGGTCTTCTCCATTTTCATCGCACTGAACAGGCTGCCCTGAGTGTGCGACCAGTCATCGGCGCGGTAGGCGTCACCCAACCCGGCAGCAATGGCCTTGGACACCTGCGGTGCGGCATACAGGTCGTGCAGCTTCAGGCGCACGCCCTGTACCTGGCCTGGCGCCCAGCGCTGCATCTCGGCGGCATCGGCCACATGGATGTAGGCCTGCGAGCCATCCAGCTCGGCGCCGACCTTGAAGATGCCGACCACGGTCAGGCGCTGCATGCGTGGGGTGATGCCGCCTGGCTCCTTGCTGATTTCCGGCACGATCAGGGTCAACTTGTCGCCGGTGTTCAGGCGAAAACGCCGAGCCGTCAGCTCGCCGATGACCACACCGAACTCACCCGGCTGCAGATCCTGCAAGCGGCCCTGGACGATATGCTGGCCAACGATCGAGACCTTGCTTTCCTCGGCCGGGTCGATACCGCCCACCTGGATCGGCTGCATCGCACCTTTGTAAGAGAGCATGCCTTCCATCTCGGTAATCGGCGCTACCGCCATCACCGCCGGGTTTTGCAGGGCCGCGTCGGCCACCTTGTGCCAGTCGCCCAACGGCTGCACGCCAAGGATGGCGGCATGCGGCACCAGGCCAAGGATGCGCGAGCTCATTTCGCGCTGGAAGCCGTTCATCACCGACAGCACCACGATCATCGCCAGCACGCCCAGCGACAGGCCGATCATCGAGGTCATCGAAATGAACGAGATGAAGTGGTTGCGGCGCTTGGCTCGGGTGTAACGCGCGCCGATGAAAATGGGCAAGGGTCTGAACATGTACGAAATCACCCAATGAAAACAGGAAAACGGAGCAGCACCTGCTGCCCCGTGCAGTCGATCAGATTGCCACCAGGTGGCCGTCGTCGAGCTTCAATACACGGTCCATCTGGCGCGCCAGGTTAAGGTCGTGGGTAACCACCAGGAACGCCGTGCGCGAGGCGCTGGACAGCTCCTGCATCAGTTCCTGGATACCTTGGGCGGTATGGTGGTCGAGGTTGCCGGTAGGCTCGTCGAGCATCACCAGGCCAGGGCGGTTGACCAGTGCCCGGGCAATCGCCACGCGCTGGCGCTCGCCCCCGGACAGCTCGGCCGGCTTGTGATTGAGGCGATGGCCCAGGCCCACGCGTTTGAGCAGTGCCTCGGCGCGCTCACGTGCCTCGGGGATGGGCGTGCGACCGATCAGCAGCGGCATGCACACGTTCTCGATGGCAGTGAACTCTGGCAACAGGTGGTGGAACTGGTAGACGAAGCCCAGCTCACGGTTGCGCAGCAGGCCACGGGCACGCTCGCCCAGCGCGGACAGCTCTTCGCCCGCCAGCCAGACACTGCCCTGGGTTGGCCGGTCGAGGCCACCCAACAGGTTGAGCAGGGTGCTCTTGCCAGAGCCCGAGCTGCCGACGATGGCAATGCGCTCACCGGCGTGCAGTTCCAGGTTGAGGCCGGACAGCACTTGTATCGACTCCGGGCCCTCGTCGTAGGACTTGCCCAGGTTGCGGCAACTCAGAACGGCTTTATCACTCATGCGCGACTCACTCATAACGTAGCGCCTCTGCAGGCTGGGTGCGCGCCGCACGCCAGGCCGGGTACAGGGTGGCGAAGAAACTCAGGACCAGCGCCGCACCACAGACCATGTAAACGTCCTGGGCCTGGATCTGCGATGGCAGGTAATCGATGAAATACACGTCGGCGTTGAGGAATTTGTGCCCGATCAGCTTCTCGATGCCGGCGATCGCTGAACTGACATTCAGCGCCGCAAGAATGCCGACCACCGCGCCGATCAGGGTACCGATCACCCCGATCACCGTGCCCTGGACCATGAAGATGAGCATGATCTGCCCGGGCGTGGCGCCCAGGGTGCGCAAGATGGCGATGTCGCCACGCTTGTCGTTGACCACCATCACCAGAGTGGAAATGATGTTGAACGCCGCCACCGCCACGATCAGCAGCAGCAGCAGGCCGATCATGGCCTTTTCCATGCGGATTGCCTGGTACAGGTTGCCGTGTGTTCGGGTCCAGTCGCGGCTGTAGTACTCCTGGTCGCCCAGCTGCTGGGCGATGCTCCAGGCAACGCGCGGCGCCTGGAACAGGTCGTCGAACTTCAGGCGCAGGCCTTGTACCTGATCGGGCTTCCAGCGGTGCAGGCGGGACAGGTCGCTGATGTTGGTCAGGCCCAGGTAGCCGTCGATTTCGCCCGCGCCAACGTGGAAGGTGCCAACCACGGTGAAGCGCTTCATGCGCGGGAACATGCCGGCCGGGGTCACGCTGACCTCGGGGGCGACAAAGGTGAGCTTGTCACCAATGGCAACGCCCAGCTTGGCCGCAGCCTTGTCGCCGATCATGATGCCCCACTCACCCGGGGCCAGCTGGTCCAGGCGGCCCTGCAATACGAAGTTGTCGATGATCGACACCTCGCGCTCGCGGGCCGGATCGATGCCATTGAGCAGCACCTTCTGCACCTTGCCGTCATGGGTCAGCAGGCCCTGCATCTGGGTGAACGGCGCAACCGCCACCACCTGCGGATTCTGCTTTACTTGTTGGGCAAGGGCCTGCCAGTCGGCGATGGACTGGCCGCTCTCCAGCGTGGCATGGGGAATCATGCCCAGCACGCGGGTGCGCATCTCGTGGTCGAAACCGTTCATCACCGACAGCACCACGATCATCACCACCACGCCCAGGGCGAGGCCGATCATCGAGGTCAGGGAAATGAACGAGACGAAGTGATTGCGTCGTTTGGCACGGGTATAACGCGTGCCGATAAATGCGAAAAGAGGTCTGAACATGTCGGGGCTTGTTCGGATGAAAGGGAACGTCCTTGTGGCGAGGCGCCTACGGCGGCTTTACACTCGGACCACCGCCGCTACCTTGGGTTCGCCATGACGACATTAGACGAAGAAGATCGCCGCGAATATTACCGCATCGAAGATCGGATCGCACTTCAAATCAGCCCTCTCAGCGCGGCCGAAGCCCTTGACCCAGATGTGTTGCAAGATGATTCCCCGCTGTTCAACCTGCTCAGCGAGCTGCACCTGTCCGACTTCGAGTCGCAGCACCTGCTGCGCCAGCTGAGCGACAAGGACCGCACCCTCGGCGCCTTCCTGCGCGCGCAGAACAAGCGCCTCGACCTGCTCAGCGCGGTGGTTGCGCACACCCTGCTCGGCGAAGTGGGCCAGCCACAGCCGGTAAAGATTTCCGAGGGCGGCATCGAGTTCGTGCAAACCTCGCCGGTTGCCCCCGGCACCCAGGTAAAAGTAAAAATGGTACTGATGCCGCGCGCCCACGGCCTGTTGCTGCGCGGCAAGGTCACCCATTGCGACGCTCGCGCCAACGGCGGCTTCGAGGTGGGTACCGAATTCATCGACATGACCGACGCCCAGCGGCAACTGCTCGCCCGTTACATCCTGCAGCGCCAACAGCAGCAACGGCGCCAGCAACTGGAACAGAACAACCCAGCCTCCTGAACCTGTTTTCTCTGATTTGAAGGAACGAACGTGACCCTGATCTACGGCCATCGCGGCGCCAAGGGCGAAGCACCCGAGAACACCCTGACCAGCTTCCAGCAGTGCCTGGCCCACGGCGTCAACCGCTGCGAGCTGGACTTGCACCTGTCAGCCGACAACGAGTTGATGGTGATCCACGACGCCACCCTCAAGCGCACCACCGGCCGGCGCGGCAAGGTGGTCGAGCACCCGGCCTCGGAACTGGTCAAGATCGACGCTCGCAAAGGCGGCCCGGGCCACGTACAACCCTGCCCCATTCCGACCTTGCAGGCGTTGTTCGAAAAATGCCCGTTCGAGCACTGGCAACTGGAAGTGAAAAGCGCCTCGCGCACCCGCGCCGCCACCACGGTGCTGGCAATCCGTGAGCTGGCCCAGCAATACGGCCTGCTGGACAAAGTGACCATCACTTCCAGCTCGCGCGAAGTACTGGGCGCTGCGCTAGAGCTGGTACCGGACGTGAAGCGCGGGCTGGTGGCCGAATACGCCTGGCTCGACCCGCTGAAGGTGGCACAGAACTACGGCTGCGAGCTGTTGGCGTTGAACTGGACGCTGTGCACCCCCGAGCGCCTGCTGAAAGCGCAGGGCCAGGGTTTGCACGTGTCGGTATGGACGGTCAACGAACCGGCACTGATGCGCCGGCTCGCTGATTTTGGCGTGGACAGCCTGATTACAGACTTTCCCGGTTTGGCCAAGACCACCCTCGGGCAGGGTTGAAATCGGTCTCTCCGACCGGCTCAGGCCACCGGTCGGAGCCGCTCAAAAAAGCCGGTTCAGGCCGTCGTAGGCAGCTACCCGATAGGCTTCGGCCATGGTCGGGTAGTTGAACGTGGTGTTGACAAAGTACTTGAGGTTGTTCTGCTCCCCCGGCTGGTTCATGATCGCCTGGCCAATGTGGACAATCTCCGAAGCCTGGTAGCCGAAGCAGTGCACGCCGAGGATTTCCAGGGTTTCGCGGTGGAACAGGATCTTCAGCATGCCCTGCGGCTCACCGGCGATCTGCGCACGCGCCATGCTCTTGAAGAAGGCCTTGCCCACTTCGTACGGCACCTTGGCCTGGGTCAGCTCCTGCTCGTTCTTGCCGATCGAGCTGATCTCCGGAATGGTGTAGATGCCGGTCGGCACGTCGTTGACGAAGCGCCAGCTGCCATTATCGACGATGCTGCCAGCGGCCGAGCGGCCCTGGTCGTGGGCGGCACTGGCCAGGCTTGGCCAGCCGATCACGTCACCGGCGCCATAGATGTTCGGCACGCTGGTGCGGTAGGCCTCGTCGACCTCGATCTGGCCACGGCTGTTGACCTTGATACCGATATTCTCCAGGCCCAGCTTGTCGGTGTTGCCGGTACGGCCATTGCACCATAGCAAGGCGTCGGCCTTGATCTTCTTGCCCGACTTCAGGTGCAGGATCACCCCGTTGTCCAGGCCTTCGACGCGCTCATACTCTTCGTTGTGGCGCACGGTAATGTTGTTGTTGCTGAAGTGGTAGCTCAGCGCCTGGGAGATTTCCGAATCGAGGAAGCTCAACAGCTGGCCACGGTTGTCAACCAGCTCTACCAGTACGCCCAGGCCGCTGAAGATCGATGCGTATTCGCAACCGATCACGCCGGCGCCATACACGATCAACTTGCGCGGGGTGTGGCTGAGGCTAAGGATGGTGTCGCTGTCGTAGACGCGTGGGTGGTGGAAGTCGATGTCCGCCGGGCGGTACGGGCGCGAACCGGTGGCGATGATGATGTGCTTGGCGTTGAGCTTTTCGACCACGCCGTTCGGGCAGACCACTTCGACGGTCTGCTCGTCGGCGAAGCTGCCGGTGCCGAAGAACAGGTCGACGCGGTTACGGGCGTAATAGCCGGTACGCGAGGCGACCTGCTTGGCGATGACCTTCTCGGCGCTTTTCAGCACGTCCGGGAACGAGAACCAACGCGGCTCACCGATGGCGCGGAACATCGTGTTGGTGTTGAACTGCATGATCTGCCGCACCGAGTGACGCAGTGCCTTGGACGGGATGGTGCCCAGGTGCGTGCAGTTGCCACCAACCTGGCGACGGTCATCGACCATCGCTACCTTGCGCCCTGCTTTGGCGGCGTTCATTGCCGCGCCTTCACCGGCCGGGCCGGAACCCAGCACCACTACGTCGTAGTTGTAGACAGCCATGCGTACTCCTTCAGAACTGGCCCGCAAGCCACGGTCGCTCGCGGGGCGCGATCATGCCGCCGGGGCGTCATGAGAAAATTCGGGTGCAGTCTAATCAAGCGTGAACGCCGCGCACATTAACCCTTGGTCGCGTCGTAGGCCAATTTTGCCCGCACTACATATGCTTCACCCTTTCCCTGGCGGCAATCATCCCTGCTTGTGCTTTCACTCGCCTTTCACCGCCCGTTCGAACGCGGGCGTAGCTCGGGAGACGAAGCCACCCTCTGCCCGAGTCACCAAAACCGCGGCCAGGCCATGCGCCGCGGCAAAATCCCAGCCCTGTTCAGGGCCCAGGATCAGCAGCAGCGTCGAATAGCCATCAGCCTGCAGCGCCGAGGCGGCAAGCACGGTAACCGCGGCCAGGTCGTGTTCGACCGGGCGCCCGAGGCGGGCATCGAAGGTGTGTGAATAGCGCCGGCCATTCTGCTCGAAATAGTGCCGATAGTCACCCGAGGTTGATACTGAAAGGCCATTGACCGGGATGATCTGGCGGGCGATCTGGCGGTCCTCGCGTGGCAGCTCCAGGGCGATGCGCCACGGGCTGCCATCGGGTTTGCGGCCGACCGCCTTGAGTTCGCCGGTGGCCTCGGCGACAAAACTGGCGATGCCCATGGCCTGCAGCCTGGCAGCGATCAGGTCGACAGCATGGCCAGCGGCGATGCTGTTGAAATCGAGCTGCACCGGGGCGTCCTTGCACAGGGCCTGGCCGTCGATATGCAGGTGACGGTAACCGACGCGCTGGCGCACCTGGGCCAGGGCTTGCGGGTGGGGTACTTGCTCGTGGCGGGCCTGGGGGCCAAAGCCCCACAGGTCGAGTAATGGCTCTACCGTGAGGTCGAAGGCGCCGTCGCTTTGCTCAGCCAGGTGCTGCCCGAGGCTGACCAGTTCGAGCATGTCGGCCGGCAAGGCCAGGCACTGGTTGGCGGGCAACTGGTTGAACTGGCTGACGGTGGAGTCGCCGCGGTAGGTCGAATAGTGCTGGTCGATGCCGTGCAGAATGGTTTCGACTGCGGCCTGCACCTGAGCCGGCGCGGGGCCGCCCGGCTCGCGCACGTACTGGATGCTGTAGCTGCTGCCCATGGTCGGGCCGCCCAGGCGCTCCAGGGTGGGGCCTTGGTTGCAGGCGGTGAGCAGCATCAAGATGAACAATAGAGCTGTGCGCAATCGGAGTTTCTCAGTTCGACATGCCTGCACGGTCAGTGTAGGAGCGGCCTTGTGTCGCGAAAGGGCCGCAACGCGGCCCCAGCAATTTTTGCATCACCACCGAAATCTTGGGGCCGCTTTGCGGCCCTTTCGCGACACAAGGCCGCTCCTACAATGACCGCGCCAGCACGAACAATATTCAGGCAAAAAAAACGGGAACCCGAAGGTTCCCGTTTTTTCATTGCCTTACAAGCGAATCAGCGTGGAAACGCTGGCGGGTTCACACCGGCCATGTCTTCCATCACGCGAACCACCTGGCAGCTGTAACCGAATTCGTTGTCGTACCAGACGTACAGCACAACGCGGTTGTCGTTGGCGATGGTTGCTTCAGCGTCAACCACACCGGCGTGGCGCGAGCCGACGAAGTCGGTCGAAACCACTTCCTGCGAGGCAACGTAGTCGATCTGCTTGTGCAGTTCGGAGTGCATCGCGGTCTGGCGCAGGTACTCGTTGATTTCGTCCCGAGTAGTGGCCTTTTCCAGGTTCAGGTTGAGGATGGCCATCGAAACGTTTGGCGTCGGTACGCGAATGGCGTTGCCGGTCAGCTTGCCCTTCAGCACTGGCAGTGCCTTGGCGGCAGCGGTGGCGGCGCCGGTTTCGGTGATGACCATGTTCAGCGGCGCGGCACGACCACGGCGGCTGCCCTTGTGGAAGTTGTCGATCAGGTTCTGGTCGTTGGTGAACGAGTGAACGGTTTCGACGTGGCCATTGACGATGCCGTACTGGTCGTTGATGGCCTTGAGCACCGGCACGATGGCGTTGGTGGTGCAGGAAGCGGCCGAGATGATCTTGTCATCGGCAGCGATGTCGCCGTGGTTGATGCCATGCACGATGTTCTTCAGCGCGCCCTTGCCAGGTGCGGTGAGGATTACACGCGCAGCGCCCGGGCAGGCCAGGTGCTGGCCCAGGCCATCGGCATCACGCCATACGCCGGTGTTATCGACGATCAGCGCGTTATCGATGCCGTACTGGGTGTAGTCGACTTCGCTCGGGCTCTTGGCGTAGATAACCTGGATCAGGTTGCCGTTGGCGGTGATGGTGTTGTTGGCTTCGTCAATGGTGATGGTGCCATCGAACGGGCCGTGCACCGAGTCACGGCGCAGCAGGCTGGCACGCTTGACCAAGTCGTTTTCGGCGCCCTTGCGCACGACGATGGCGCGCAGGCGCAGGCCGTCGCCGCCACCGGTTTTCTCGATCAGAATACGCGCCAGCAGGCGGCCGATGCGGCCGAAGCCGTACAGGACAACGTCAGTGCCTTTGCGCGCCGAAGCGTTCTGCTGGCCAACCACTTCGGCCAGCTCTTCACGGACGAACTGCTCGGCAGTGCGGCCATTGCCTTCCTGCTTGAACTTGTTGGCCAGCTTGCCCAGGTCAACCGAAGCGGCGCCCAGTTTCAGCTCGCTCATGGCCTTGAGCAGGGGGAATGTCTCGTGGACGGACAGTTCGGTTTCGTCGGCTTGACGGTGACGCGCAAAGCGATGCGCCTTGAGGATCGAGATAACCGAACGGTTGATCAGGCTACGGCCATAAATCGAGCTCACCACGTTGTTGTTGCGGTAGAGCTGACCGATAAGCGGGATCATCGCTTCAGCCAGGGCTTCACGATCAATCCACTCACCAAGACACTGGTCGGGCTTCTGAGTCACGGGAACCTTCCACATGTAGGGACAGAAAAAAGGGGCTACATTATGACGCCCCAACGCGGAACCGGCAATGAGCGCCTGTCGTAGTGATGCAAGCCAGCGTTCATGGCCTTTCGAGCCTGACAGCCGGCACCGTCACCGGTACAATCGGTCTCTTTGCCGCAACGCTTGGAGTGCAATCTCCCGTGTCAGTTCTGCGCCTACCGCAAATGTCGGCCACGGCCGGCAAACAAACCTGGGGCAACCTGCCCGGTGCCGCCCTCAGCCTTGCTATCGCCGAGGCCGCCAGCAGCGCTGGCCGCTTCACCTTGCTGCTGACGGCCGACAGCCAGGCCGCCGACCGTCTGGAACAGGAGCTGCGCTTCTTTGCTCCGGACCTGCCGGTGCTGCCGTTTCCCGATTGGGAAACCCTGCCCTACGACCTGTTCTCGCCGCACCAGGACATCATCTCGCAGCGCATCGCCAGCCTGTACCGCCTGCCGGAGCTGAGCCACGGCATCCTCGTGGTGCCGGTCACAACCGCCCTGCACCGCCTGGCACCCACGCGTTTCCTGCTGGGCAGCAGCCTGGTGCTGGATGTCGGCCAGACCATCGACGTCGAGCAGATGCGCTTGCGTCTGGAGGCCAGCGGCTACCGTTGCGTCGACACCGTCTACGAGCATGGCGAGTTCGCCGTGCGTGGCGCACTGATCGACCTGTTCCCGATGGGCAGCAAGCTGCCCTACCGCATCGACCTGTTCGATGACGAGATCGAGACCCTGCGCACCTTCGACCCCGAGACCCAGCGCTCGATCGACAAGGTCGACTCGATCCGCCTGCTGCCGGCGCGCGAGTTCCCGATGCAGAAAGAGGAAGTCACCCGCTTCAAGGCGCGTTTCCGCGAGCGCTTCGACGTCGACTTCCGCCGTAGCGCAATCTTCCAGGACCTGGCCAGCGGCATCATCCCTGCCGGTATCGAGTACTACCTGCCGCTGTTCTTCGAAGAAACCTCAACCCTGTTCGACTACCTGCCGGCCGATACCCAGGTGTTCTCGCTGCCGGGCGTGGAGCAGGCCGCCGAACACTTCTGGAACGACGTGCGCGGGCGTTATGAAGACCGCCGCGGCGACCTCAGCCGGCCACTGCTGCCGCCGGCCGAGCTATTCCTGCCGGTAGAAGACTGCTTCGCCCGGCTCAAGCAATGGCCGCGGGTGGTGGTCAGCAGCGACGACCTCGACCCGGGCGCAGGCCGCGAGCGCTTCCCGGCACGCACCCTGCCCAACCTGGCCATCGAAGCCAAGGCCAACCAGCCACTGGCCGAACTGGCCAGCTTCCTCGACCAGTTCCCGGGCCGCGTGCTGTTCACTGCCGAATCGGCAGGCCGCCGCGAAGTATTGCTGGAGCTGCTCGAACGGCTGAAGCTGCGGCCGCACACCGTCGACGGCTGGGACGACTTCATTACCGGTGCCGAGCGCCTGGCAATCACGATCGCCCCGCTGGACGACGGCCTGCTGCTGGACGACCCGGCCATCGCCCTGATCGCCGAAAGCCCGCTGTTCGGCCAGCGTGTAATGCAGCGCCGGCGCCGTGACAAGCGCGGCGAAACCGCCAACGACGCGGTGATCAAGAACCTTACCGAGTTGCGCGAAGGCGCGCCGGTGGTGCACATCGACCACGGTGTAGGCCGCTACCTGGGCCTGGCCACCCTGGAAATCGACGGCCAGGCCGCCGAATTCCTCACGCTGGAATACGCCGAGAACGCCAAGCTGTATGTGCCGGTGGCCAACCTGCACCTGATCGCCCGCTATACCGGTAGCGACGATGCCCTGGCACCCTTGCACCGGCTCGGCTCGGAAACCTGGCAGAAAGCCAAGCGCAAGGCCGCCGAACAGGTGCGTGACGTGGCCGCCGAGCTGCTCGACATCTATGCCCGCCGCGCCGCGCGCAAGGGCTATGCGTTTGCCGACCCGTCGGCCGACTATGCCACCTTCAGCGCCGGCTTCCCGTTCGAGGAAACCCCTGACCAGCAAGCCGCCATCGAGGCCGTGCGTGCCGACATGCTGGCACCCAAGCCGATGGACCGCCTGGTCTGCGGCGACGTCGGCTTCGGCAAGACCGAAGTGGCCATGCGCGCAGCGTTCATCGCCGTGCACAGTGGCCGCCAGGTGGCCGTACTGGTGCCCACCACCCTGCTCGCCCAGCAGCACTACAACAGCTTCCGTGACCGCTTTGCCGACTGGCCGGTAACCGTCGAAGTGATGAGCCGCTTCAAGTCGGCCAAGGAAGTGGCCGCCGCCGCTGCCGACCTGGCCGAAGGCAAGATCGACATCCTGATCGGCACCCACAAGCTGCTGCAGGACGATGTACGCTTCAAAGACCTGGGCCTGGCCATCATCGACGAAGAGCATCGCTTTGGCGTGCGCCAGAAGGAGCAACTGAAGGCCCTGCGCAGCGAGGTCGACATCCTTACCCTCACTGCAACGCCAATCCCGCGTACGCTGAACATGGCAGTGGCGGGCATGCGCGACCTGTCGATCATTGCCACGCCGCCAGCGCGCCGCCTGTCGGTGCGCACCTTCGTCATGGAACAGAACAAGAGCACGGTCAAGGAAGCGCTGCTGCGTGAGCTGCTGCGCGGTGGCCAGGTCTATTACCTGCACAACGATGTGAAAACCATCGAGAAGTGCGCCGCCGACCTCGCCGAGCTGGTACCCGAGGCACGCATCGGCATCGGCCATGGGCAGATGCGCGAGCGCGAGCTGGAACAGGTGATGAGCGACTTCTACCACAAGCGCTTCAACGTGCTGGTGGCCTCGACCATCATCGAAACCGGTATCGACGTGCCCAGCGCCAATACCATCGTCATCGAGCGCGCCGACAAGTTCGGCCTGGCGCAGCTGCACCAACTGCGCGGCCGGGTAGGCCGTAGCCACCACCAGGCCTATGCCTACCTGCTCACGCCCACCCGGCAGAAAGTCAGCGCCGACGCCGAAAAGCGCCTGGAAGCAATTGCCAACACCCAGGACCTGGGCGCCGGCTTCGTGCTGGCCACCAACGACCTGGAAATCCGCGGTGCCGGCGAGCTACTGGGCGAAGGCCAGAGCGGGCAGATCCAGGCGGTTGGTTTCACCCTGTACATGGAAATGCTCGAGCGCGCTGTCAAGGCAATCCGCAAGGGCACCAAGCCCAACCTTGAGCAGCCGCTGGGCGGTGGCCCGGAGATCAACCTGCGCCTGCCGGCGCTGATCCCCGAGGACTACCTGCCCGACGTCCATGCACGGCTGATCCTGTACAAACGCATTGCCTCGGCCGCCGACGAAGAAGGCCTCAAGGACCTGCAGGTCGAGATGATCGACCGCTTCGGCCTGCTGCCGGAGCCGACCAAGAACCTGATGCGCCTGACCTCGCTCAAGCTGCACGCGGAAAAGCTCGGCATCAAGAAAGTCGATGCCGGCCCCAACGGCGGCAAGCTCGAGTTCGAAGCCGAAACCCCGGTCGATCCGCTGACCCTGATCAAGCTGATCCAGGGCCAGCCCAAACGCTACAAGTTCGAAGGCGCGACCCAGTTCCGTTTCCTGGTGCCGATGGAACGCCCCGACGAACGCTTCAATACTCTGGAGGCGCTGTTCGAGCGCCTGACCCCACAGCCTGCCTAAGGAAGATCCATGCGTGCCATCCGTTGCCTGACCTTGCTGCTGGCGCTGTTCGCCCCGGCGGCCTTCGCCGAAGGCCTGTATCAGGTAGAAATGATCCTGGTGCGGCAGAACAGCGTGCCTGCCTTTACCAGCCCGTTCGCCCCCGAAGACTGGAGCGCTGGCGCTCCACGCCTGGAGAAGGACGCCGAGCGCCGCCTGGCGCTGGAAGACGAAGCCACTCGCCTGGAAGCTACCGCCGACTACACCGTGCTGCTGCACAAGGCCTGGCAACAGCAAGTGGGCAGCGAGCCAAGCCGCATCGCCCTGGGCGAAGGCGCCGAGCAGTTCGGCCACTTCCCCATCGAAGGCAACCTCAGCATCGCCGAGGGCCGCTTCATCGCGGTCGAGGCCAACTTCTGGGTCAACCAGCTGGACGGCAACGGCAGCGTGCTGCAAAGCGAGCAGTTCAAGCAGAGCAACAGCAACGTCAAGGGCGGTCAGCTGACCTTCCTCGACGGCGGGCACCTGGCGGTGCTGCTGAAGGTGACACCGCCGGGTACGCCGAAAATGCCGGCGATGGACCCGGAGATGATGGAGCAGTAAACGCATGAAGCAAGATGCCGCCGAGTTGGTCAATGCATACCCGAACTGGACCCAATCGTTCAGCAAGGCAACCCTGCAACGCGGTCAACACTATGCCGAGGAAGGCCGGGTCGAACTGGAGGGCATTTACGACCAGATGATCACGGCCAACTGCCAGGGGAGCGGTGACAATACCTACTCACAGACCATCGACCTGCGGATAGCGGGCGGCCGGTGCCATGTACAGGGTGAGTGCGATTGCCCAGTACGGCAGAACTGCAAGCATTGCGCCGCAGTACTGTTCAGCATCAGTGATCCCCACGCGGGTAATCAGGACGCGCAAGCCACCCCAGGCACCTTGTCGGCCGAGCTGCAACACTGGTTGAGCGGCCTTGAGCAGGCGCCGCCCAAAGCCGCCGCAGCCGACGACAAACGCGGGCGCATGGTGTGTTATCAGCTGCAACTGGCCGATGATGCCGGCTGTTCTCTGCTGGTTCGCAAGGGCACGCGCAGTGAAGAGGGCATCCGCTTCAGCCGGGTTCAGTCGCTCTACGATTTTCTCTATGAACCGCCACGCTTCGTGACGGAAGACGATACCCGCATCCTGCGTTTGCTCGCAGCCCTGAACCAGGGTGGCGGGCAGGATCGCGGCTACAAACTCAAGGGCCAGGAAGGTGGCGAGCTGTTCCAGCGCGCTTTGGAAACAGGGCGCATGTTCTTTGATGTCGACCTGCCGCTGCTGCGTGAAGGCCCCGTGCGTCATGCCGAGTTTCGCTGGGTACGCCTGGAAAACGGCAACTACCGGGGGCTGTGGCACAACGGCGAGGAACTGCTGCGCTGCGTCATCCCCCTGCTGCCGTTGTACTACTTCGATGTGCTGACCAGCGAAGTGGGCAGGATCGAACACAGCCTTGACCCGCACGTAGCCGTGCAACTGACCATCGCGCCCGATGTGCCGGAGCACCTGGTCGTACCCCTGAGCCACAAGCTCAACGCGCTCAGCCACAAGGTGCCAACACCGACGCAAGTGCAAGAGCAGGTGTTCGACAGCATTCAACCCAAACCCATGCTTGCGCTGGGGAGCCTCGAATACACCGCCTACATGCCGAAAACCGGACGCATGCAACGGCAAATGCAACATCGCGCTGCATTGGCGTTCGATTATGACGGCCTGCAAGCCAGCGGCAGCGATGACAAGCCACTGACCCGGCTGGCAGGCAACACCAGCCAGCGTATTCGTCGACAGGCTCAAGCTGAACAGGCGCTGCGCAAGATACTGCGCGACTTCGGCTTCAAACCCGCCACCCGCCAGAGCAAGGCTTTGCCCGACAGCGCCGGCGAAATGTACCAGTTGCCCGACGACGAAGCCTGGCTGCGCTTTGCCCGCGAAGGGCTGCCGCGCCTGCGCGAAGCCGGCTGGGACATCGACATCCACCGCGACTTTGCCTTCAACCTGCAAGAGGTAGACGACTGGTACGCCACCATCGACGAAGCCCCCGGCCACGAATGGTTCGACCTGGAGCTGGGTATCGTGGTCGACGGCCAGCGTCACAGCCTGTTGCCGATCGTGCTGCAACTGCTGCGCAGCAGCCCTGAGTTGCTGCGCCCCAGCGAGCTGGCCCGGCGCAGCGACGACGAACACCTGCTGATCGACCTCAATCGCGGCCGCCTGGACGCCCCGGCCCTGCGCGTCGCCCTGCCCTACGGCCGCATCAAGGCCGTGATGGGCACCTTGGGCGAATTGTACCTGCACGAAGACACCGCAGGCCCGGCCCTGCGCATGGAACGTGCCGACGCCGCGCGCCTGAATGAAATCGAAGGCCTGCCGCTGCACTGGGAAGGTGGCGAACATGTGCGCGACCTGGGCCGCCGTCTTCGCGATGCCCGCAACCTGCAGGTAGAGCCACCCACCGGGCTACAGGCCAGCTTGCGCCCCTATCAGCAGCAAGGCCTGAACTGGTTGCAGGCACTGCGCGAGATAGGTACCGGCGGTATCCTCGGCGACGACATGGGCCTGGGCAAGACCCTGCAGGCCCTGGCCCACCTGCTACTGGAAAAACAAACCGGGCGCCTGAACGCCCCGGCTCTGGCGGTGATGCCGACCAGCCTGATACCCAACTGGCTGGACGAAGCCCAGCGTTTTGCCCCCAACCTGCGTGTACTCGCCCTGCACGGGCCGGGGCGCAGCAAGCACTTTGTCAAGCTGCATGAATACGACCTGGTCCTGACCACCTACGCGCTGGTGCCGCGCGATCTCGAACACCTGCGCACCCAAGCCTGGCACGTACTGGTGCTGGACGAGGCGCAGAACATCAAGAGCAGCACCAGCAAGGCCGCCCTCGCCGTCTGCGAGCTACAGGCCAGCCAGCGCCTGTGCCTGACCGGCACGCCGATGGAAAACAACCTGGGCGAACTGTGGTCGATCTTCCACTTTCTGATGCCGGGCTGGCTGGGTGATCTCAAGCGCTTCAACCAGGACTATCGCACGCCGATCGAGCGTCACGGCGACACCGAACGCATGGCCCACCTGGCCAGCCGCATCCGCCCGTTCCTGTTGCGTCGCACCAAGGAACAAGTGGCGACCGAGCTGCCGGCCAAGACCGAGATGGTGCACTGGGTCGAACTCAGCGACGCCCAGCGCGATACCTACGAGGCCGTGCGGGTAGCCATGGACCAGAAGGTCCGCGACGAAATCGCCCGCAATGGCGCCGCGCGCAGCCAGATCGTGATCCTTGACGCGCTGCTCAAGCTGCGCCAGGTGTGCTGCGACCTGCGCCTGGTCAAGGGCGTGGAAAGCAAAGGCAACCAGGCCGACAAAGGTAAGTTGGGCGCGCTGCTGGAAATGCTCGAAGAGCTGCTCAGCGAAGGGCGCCGGGTGCTGTTGTTCTCGCAGTTCACCTCGATGCTGGCGTTGATCGAACAGGAGCTGGAGAAGCGCAAGATCCGCTACAGCCTGCTGACGGGCGACACCCGCGACCGACGCAAGCCGGTGCAGCAGTTTCAGCAGGGTGACAGCGAGGTATTCCTGATCAGCCTCAAGGCCGGTGGCGTGGGCCTGAACCTGACGGCGGCGGACACGGTGATCCACTTCGACCCATGGTGGAACCCGGCCAGTGAAAACCAGGCTACCGACCGCGCCTACCGCATTGGCCAGGACAAGCCGGTGTTCGTGTTCAAGTTGATTACCCGGGGCACGGTGGAAGAGAAGATCCAGTTGTTGCAGCAGGAGAAGGCGGCGCTGGCGGCTAGCCTGCTGGATGGTGGGCAGGCTGGGCAGTGGCGGCTGGGGGATGAAGAGATCGAGGCGTTGTTTGCGCCATTGCCTGGGAAGCGTGGGCGGTGAGTGTTTCGGGGCGCATGACTTGAGGGTTTTGTCGCCTGTGAGATCGAGCGCCGCCCGCGCGGCGCTTCGCGGGACAAGCCCGCTCCCACATCTGTTTCGGGCCAATCACTCCTGTGAGGCCACCTCTTTCCGCCTTGTTTGTTCCATTCAATATTGAAGGTTACGCAGTTGCTTTTCATCCATCTCCAGCCATGCACCAAGACTGCAACCTATCTGGCACAGGAATGATTGGCCCGAAACAGATGTGGGAGCGGGCTTGTCCCGCGAAGCGCCGCGCGGGCGGCGCTCGATCTCACAGGCGACAAAAACCTCAAGACAGACACCTCAAGACAGACTCAACCAGATCAATCGACCAGCTGTGCCTCCTTCAACGCCCCCAACGCCTCCAGCCACCGTGGCTGCTGGCGATAGTCAGTCCGTGCAAAGCCCTGCCCACGCATCCGCGCAATCCGCGGCGAGGGCTTCACCTTCATCCGCTGCGCCGCACTCAACGCCAGCTCCGCCGCCGCCCGGTCATTGCACACAAGGCCCATGTCACAGCCAGCGCTCAACGCCGCCTCGATACGGCTGGCCGCATCACCCACCACATGGGCACCGGCCATCGACAGGTCATCACTAAAGATCACCCCGTCAAAGCCCAACTCGCCACGCAGGATGTCCTGCAGCCAGCGCCGCGAGAAGCCAGCCGGCTGGTTGTCGACTTGCGGGTAGATCACATGCGCCGGCATCACCGCCGCCAGCTGCCCGCTCAGGCGGCTGAACGGCACCAGGTCGGCCTGGCGCAGCTGCTCAAGGCTGCGCTCATCGGTCGGGATGGCCACATGCGAGTCGGCCTCGGCCCAGCCGTGCCCAGGGAAGTGCTTGCCACAGGCAGCCATGCCCGCCGCATTCATGCCACGGATGAACGCCCCAGCCAGTTGCGTGGCGCGTAGCGGGTCACCCTCGAAAGCACGGCTGCCGACCACGGCGCTGCGCTGGTGATCCAGGTCGAGTACCGGGGCGAAGCTCAGGTCAAGGCCAGCCGCCAGCACCTCGGTCGCCATCAGCCAGCCACACTGCTCGGCCAGGTATTCGGCGTTGTCGTTGTCGGCCAGCGCGCGCATGGCTGGCAGCCGTACAAAACCCTGGCGCAGGCGCTGCACGCGGCCACCTTCCTGGTCCACCGCCAGGATCAGCTCAGGGCGAATGGCGCGGATGGAAGCACACAGCTCACGCACCTGGCGCGGGCTGTCGATGTTGCGGGCAAAGATGATCAGGCCAGCCACTTCGGGCTGGCGCAGCAGGTGACGGTCTTCGGCGGTCAGCCATTTACCGGCGATATCCACCATCAGGGAGCCTTGCAGGCTGACGGTCATGGGTAATCCTTCATTGAAGACTGAACAGAAGCCGCGCTAGCTTAGCCCAAGCGCAACGCCCCGCCCAGCCTTCACGCCTTGGCGGTGGTAGCGCTGGTCTTGCTGCGCGGGCGCAGTTGCGCAGTGGCCATGGCGTCATCGGTAACGCCACTGTCAGCGCGCATGCCGGCAGCCAGGAACGGCACCATCAGGCGCATTACCTGCTCGATCGAGGTGTTGATGCCGAAATCGGTCTCGGCAATCGCACGCAGGGCCTTGATGCCGGACATGCTGAAGGCGGCGGCGCCAAGCATGAAGTGCACGCGCCAGAACAGCTCCAGCGGCGGGATGCGCGGCGCGGCCTCGTTGACCAGCAGCATGTAGCGGCGGAACACCTTGCCGTACATGTCTTCCAGATACCGCCGCAGGTGGCCCTGGCTCTGGCTGAAGGCCAGGCCCAGCAAGCGCATGAAGATCGACAGGTCGTTGTTGCTGCGCGGCTGCACGGCCAACGCCTGCTCGACCAGCATTTCCAGCAGCTCTTCGAGGCTCGGCTTTTGCTCCGGCTTGGCCTGGCGCCGCTCCAGCTCACGTTCGAGGCTGGCGCAGAATGGCCCCAGGAAGCGCGAGAACACTGCCTGGATCAGAGCCTTCTTGGAGCCGAAGTGATAGTTGACCGCCGCCAGGTTGACCCCGGCCTTGCTGGTAATCAGCCGCAACGAGGTTTCGGCGAACCCCCTTTCCGCGAACAGCTGCTCGGCAGCATCGAGAATGCGTTCAACGGTTTCCGATTGGGCCATGACTACTCCGACTACTCCGCCAGACAAACAGGTGTTTGAAACATACGTTTCAGCCCTGCTTCTGTCAAGGCTCGGTGACTGGCCGGTCGCCATTTAAAAGCGCCAGATGGGCGGCTGCAAGCGCCATTCCTGCTGTTATTGCAGGTTTTGGCTTGCAGCGCATCCAGTACTGTATATAATCCCAGTCACTGTACAAAAAGACAGAGCGCTCCCCATGTTGAAACTGACGCCACGCCAAGCCGAGATTCTCGCGTTCATCAAGCGTTGCCTGGAAGACAACGGCTTCCCGCCAACCCGCGCCGAGATCGCTCAGGAGCTGGGCTTCAAGTCGCCCAACGCTGCCGAAGAACACCTCAAGGCCCTCGCCCGCAAGGGTGCGATCGAAATGACCCCGGGCGCCTCCCGCGGCATCCGCATCCCTGGCTTTGAAGCCAAGGCCGAAGAAAGTGGCCTGCCGATCATCGGCCGGGTGGCTGCTGGCGCACCGATCCTTGCCGAACAGCACATCGAGCAATCCTGCAACATCAACCCGGCTTTCTTCCACCCCCAGGCCGACTATTTGCTGCGCGTACACGGCATGAGCATGAAGGACGTCGGTATTTTCGACGGTGACCTGCTGGCCGTACATACCTGCCGCGAAGCCCGCAATGGCCAGATCGTGGTAGCCCGCATCGGCGACGAAGTCACCGTCAAGCGTTTCAAGCGCGAAGGCAGCAAGGTCTGGCTGCTGGCCGAAAACCCCGAATTCGCCCCCATCGAAGTCGACCTGAAAGAACAGGAACTGGTGATAGAGGGCTTGAGCGTCGGCGTCATTCGCCGCTGATCCAGGAGGCGTCATGCAGCAGTTCATTCACGCACCCGAGCAAGCCCAGTTGCCGTTGTTCGAAGCATTCCTCGCCCAACCCGTACTACCTGGCCTGAAAGCCAGCGAACTGGCACGCAAGATCACCCAGCCCGAGCTGTTCAGCGAACTGTCGCTGCGCGGGGCTCCCGGGCACTGCCAAAGCCTGCTGGCACCGGTACTGCGCGAGCTGAGCGAAGAGGACGAGACCCGCTGGCTGACCCTTATCGCCCCGCCTTCGAGCCTGACCCAGGCCTGGCTGCGCGATGCTGGCCTCAACCGTGAACGTATCCTGCTGCTGCACCCTCGCAGCAACCAAAGCCCGCTGCACCTGGCCTGCGAAGTGTTGCGCCTGGGGCTCAGCCACACCGTGGTCAGCTGGCTGGGCAGTGTCAACGCCACTTCACGCCAGCAACTGCTGCGCGCAGCCAGTGCCGGAAATGCACAAAGCCTGAACATCCGCCTCGGCTGATGTTCAGGCTTTGCCTGCTACTTCAAAAAGCCTGACGCCCTGCTGCTGCATCAGTGCAGCACACGTGGCCCTTCATCTTTCTCCAGCTCGCCATCCATCAGGCGACCGGCCATCTGCACGCCCACGCTGAGCATGGCCTTGGCCACTTCAACATGCTGGCCCTGCAGGAATACCTTGGCGTCTTCCGAGAAATCCAGGGTTACCAGAGAGCCCTCATCCTCGGCGCGACGCAGTTCGATGCGGCCATCGGGCAACTCGACAATTTCCAGAAACGACGTAGACATAAATGGCAGTTCTCCGCGAAAGGCCAGCATTGTACCAGCCGCTGCGGTTATCAGCACTCACTCAACGCGTCACGGAAACGTCTCACCAGGCCTTTAAGGTTGTTGCGCCAGCTTTCCAACTCGGCATGCGACAGCGCTGGATGCTCCGGCTCATCGAGGTTGACCGCTTGGATCAGTGGCTGGGTCACGTCGGTTTTTGGCGCTTTCCTGGCGACAGGTGGTCGGAACAAATCGGCATAAGCACTGAGCATTTGCGCCAGCCAGGTCTCGCGCTGGCGGGCCAGCTCCAGCAGTTCGGCCACCTCCGGAATGGCGATGCCGTTCAGGGTGTCGTCGGCCAGGGCTTGCTCCACCGCTGCCACAACTGGCAGGCGGTAGAAAGCGCCGATTTCGTGGCACATGCCCAGCAATGCACCGTACAGGTGAAACAGCGCCGACTCACGCTCGGCCTGGACCAGGCCCTGGGCGTTCATGGCCTGGCTTTGCTCGGCCTTGGCCATGGACTCCAGGGCGAGGCCGGCGAAGAACAGTTTCTGGTTGGTGCGGGTGTAGGTTTCCTGGGCCATTGCGAATGACCTCCCATTAGGCTGCAAGGCAAGTGTCTACATCATAAATGATTGGGGCCGCTTTGCGCCCCATCGCCGGCAAGCCAGCTCCCACAGGTACTGCATCAGGCCCGAGACCTGTGCAGTACCTGTGGGAGCTGGCTTGCCGGCGATGGGCCGCGAAGCGGCCCCAATTTTTACAGCACTGTCAGATCAGCGCTTGTCTTCAACTTTCCACGCACCACCGTCGTAAAACGCCTTCCACCCCGTCGGCTTGCCATCCACCTCGGACTGCACGTACTGCTCCTTGGTCTTGCGGCTGTAGCGGATCACCGCCGGGCGACCATCCGGGTCTTTCTGCGGCGCATCGCACAGGAAGTGGTATTTCGGGTCAATCTCATGTTTGTGCGGCACAATCTCCAGCACCAGCGGTGCGCGGGTTTCGCGGTTCTTGGGGAACTGGCTGGCGGCCAGGAACAGCCCCGAAGCGCCGTCGCGCAACACGTAGGTGTCATCGACCTTCTCGCATTTGAGTTCCGGCATGTCCACCTTGTCCATCTTCGGTGGCGCCGCTTCGCCGCTCTTCAGCAGCTTGCGGGTGTTCTTGCACGCTGGGTTGGTGCAGCCGAAGAACTTGCCGAAACGGCCCGTCTTCAATTGCATCTCGCTGCCACACTTGTCGCACTCCAGGCTCGGCCCTTCGTAGCCCTTGATGCGATAGCTGCCTTCCTCGATCTCGTAGCCGGCGCAATCCGGGTTGTTACCGCAGATGTGCAGCTTATGCTTCTCGTCCAGCAGGTAGGCATCCATCGCCGTGGCGCAGATCGGGCAGCGGTGCTTGCCCAGCAGCACGCGCGACTCCGACTCACCCTCGTCATCCGCAGCAATCTCGTCGCCCGGCACCAGGTTAACGGTAGCCTTGCAACGCTCTTTTGGCGGCAGGCTGTAGCCCGAACAGCCGAGGAACACACCCGTGGAAGCCGTGCGGATCATCATCGGCCGGCCACATTCCTTGCACGGAATGTTGGTCATGGTCGGCTGGTTGGCACGCATGCCGTCTTCACTGGACTCGGCAGTCTGCAGCTTCTTGCTGAAGTCGCCGTAGAACTCGTCAAGCACGTTCTTCCAGTCACGCTCGCCCTGGGCCACGTCGTCGAGGTTCTCTTCCATGTCGGCGGTAAAGCCGTAGTCCATCAGGTTGGAGAAGCTCTCCGACAGGCGCTCGGTGACGATATCGCCCATCTTCTCGGAGTAGAAGCGGCGGTTGTGCAGGGTCACGTAGCCACGGTCCTGAATGGTGGAAATGATCGCCGCATAGGTCGACGGGCGGCCAATGCCGCGCTTTTCCATTTCCTTGACCAGGCTGGCCTCGGTGAAGCGTGCCGGTGGCTTGGTGAAGTGCTGGCTCGGGTCGATCTGCAGCAGCTTCAGCGCCTCACCCTGGACCATCTCTGGCAGCACGTCGTCTTCGCCCGGCTTGCTCTGCTGTGGCAGCACGCGGGTATAACCGTCGAACTTGAGGATACGGCCCTTGGCGCGCAGCTCGAAGTCGCCGGCAGCCACAGTAACGCTGGTGGACAGGTACTGCGCCGGTGGCATCTGGCAGGCCAGGAACTGGCGCCAGATCAGCTCGTACAGGCGCTCGGCGTCCCGCTCCATGCCACTGAGCTTGGTCGGGTGAGTGTTCACGTCGGAAGGACGAATGGCTTCGTGCGCTTCCTGGGCGCCTTCCTTGCTGCCGTAGACCAGCGGCGCCTCCGGCAGGTACTGCTTGCCGAATTCGCGCTCGATGTAGCTACGCGCCATGTCCAAGGCGTCGCCCGACAGGTTGGTCGAGTCGGTACGCATATAGGTGATGTAGCCCGCTTCGTACAGGCGCTGGGCCATCATCATGGTCTTTTTCACACCGAAACCCAGGCGATTACTGGCTGCCTGCTGCAGGGTGGATGTGATGAACGGTGCCGACGGCTTGCTACTGGTCGGGCGGTCTTCGCGCTTGACCACGCTGTAGCTGGAAGCCTTGAGCTTCTCCAGCGCCGCCATGGCCTGGGCTTCGTTCAACGGTTTGAAGGCCTCGCCCTTCTCGCGCGCCACTTCGAAACGCACCTTGGCGTTTTTCGCCGTACCGAGGTCGGCGTGGATCTCCCAGTACTCTTCCGGGATGAACGCACGGATTTCACGCTCGCGCTCCACCACCAGCTTCACTGCCACCGACTGCACGCGACCGGCGGACAGGCCACGGGCAATCTTGGACCACAACAGTGGCGAAACCATGTAGCCGACCACACGGTCGAGGAAGCGCCGGGCCTGCTGGGCGTTGACCCGGTCGATGTCCAGCTCACCCGGTTGCGAGAACGCTTCCTGGATGGCCTTCTTGGTAATTTCGTTGAACACCACGCGCTTGTAGCGGGTGTCGTCGCCGCCGATGGCCTCGCGCAGGTGCCAGGCGATGGCTTCCCCTTCGCGGTCCAAGTCGGTTGCGAGATAGATGGTGTCAGCATCTTTGGCCAGGCGGCGCAGCTCTTCGATCACCTTTTCCTTGCCAGGCAGGATCTCGTACTTGGCCTTCCAGCCGTGGTCGGGGTCCACGCCCATGCGCGCCACCAGCTGGCGGCGGGCCTTTTCTTTTGGCGACAGGGCCGGAGCCTCACCCGCAGCAGCCTTGCCACGCTTGGCGGCCGGCTCTTTGCTTGCGCTGGCCGAACCGCTGGTGGGGAGGTCTCGGATATGGCCGATACTCGACTTCACCACGTACTGGTTGCCCAGGTACTTGTTGATGGTCTTGGCCTTGGCCGGGGATTCCACAATGACCAGCGATTTGCCCATGGATCGGAGTATTCCTGAATCTGAAGATAAAAAACGCGTCAGGTGCCAGACGCGGCACCGCTATATATAGTGGCAAAAGTGTGAGGTCAAGTTCGAACGATCACGCGTGCGACTTGCCCAGCAACCCGGGCAGCCCCTCTTCGGCCTTGACCAAAGCAAAGCGTGGCACCTGCTCGCCGTCAACCTCGACGGACTCCTGGAACATCGAAAGTGGCCGCACCCAGAAGCTGTAATCACCATACAGGCATTGGTAGAACACCATCCACTCTTCGTTCTCGGAGTGCCGCGCAACACTGAAGACACGGTACTCAGGCCCTTTGTAATGCCGGTATACGCCTGGTTGTATCTGCATGTTGCCCACCCTCTTGAATAAAACCTGAAAAAAACAAAACCGGGGCACAAGGCCCCGGCTGCTGTCCCGCTACGCGATCAGACGCGTTCGAAGACAGTGGTGATACCTTGACCAAGGCCGACGCACATGGTCGCCACCCCCAGGGTACCGCCATTTTGCTTCATGACATTGAGCAGGGTGCCGGAAATACGTGCCCCAGAGCAACCAAACGGGTGGCCCAAGGCAATGGCGCCGCCGTGCAGGTTAACCTTCTCATCCATCTTGTCGAGTACTTTCAAGTCTTTCAGCACTGGCAGGGCCTGTGCAGCGAAGGCTTCGTTGAGCTCGATGAAGTCGATGTCGGCCATGGTCAGGCCGGCGCGCTTGAGGGCTTTCTGGGTCGATGGCACCGGGCCGTAGCCCATGATTGCCGGATCGACGCCGGCCACCGCCATCGAACGGATCACCGCCAATGGCTGGATACCCAGGTCCATGGCACGCTGGCCGGACATGACGATCATGCACGACGCGCCGTCGGTGATTTGCGACGAGGTACCGGCCGTGACCGTACCGCCCTTCGGGTTGAACGCAGGCTTGAGCGACGCCAGGCCTTCGAGCGTGGTTTCCGGGCGAATAGTTTCGTCGAAATCGAACACCTTCAGGAAGCCGTTCTCATCAAAGCCCTGCATCGGGATGATCTCGTCCTTGAACTTGCCTTCGACCGTGGCCTTGTGGGCCAACTGGTGCGAACGCACGCCGAACAGGTCCTGCTGCTCACGGGTGATGCCGTGCATCTTGCCGAGCATTTCTGCAGTCAGGCCCATCATCCCGGAAGCCTTGGCGGCATGCAAGGACAGGTGCGGGTTGGGGTCGACGCCGTGCATCATGCTGACGTGGCCCATATGCTCCACGCCACCCACCACGAACACATCACCGTTACCGGTCATGATCGCCTGGGCAGCGGTGTGCAGTGCACTCATCGACGAACCGCACAGGCGGCTGACGGTCTGCGCTGCGGAGGTGTGCGGGATCTGGGTCATCAGCGAGGCCATGCGGGCAATGTTCCAGCCCTGCTCCAGGGTCTGGTTGACGCAGCCCCAGATCACGTCCTCGACTTCTTTCGGGTCGACCTTGCCGTTGCGTTCCAGCAGCTTGCTGATCAGGTGCGCCGACATGTCTTCGGCGCGGGTGTTGCGGTGCATGCCACCCTTGGAGCGGCCCATTGGCGTGCGACCGAAGTCGACAATCACCACGTCTCTTGGATTCAGGCTCATATCAAATCTCTCGCTCTAGCTCGTTGACCGCTCAGTTGAAGAAGCGCTGGCCGCTCTTGGCCATTTCACGCAGCTTGGCGGTCGGGTGGTACAGCGGCCCCAGGTCGGCGTACTGATCGGCCAGGGCAACGAATTCGGCGACACCGATCGAGTCGATGTAGCGCAGCGCACCACCGCGGAAAGGAGGGAAACCAATGCCGTAGACCAGGCCCATGTCGGCTTCGGCAGCGGTTTCGACGATGCCGTCTTCCAGGCAGCGCACGGTCTCCAGGCACAGCGGCACCATCATCCAGTTGATGATGTCTTCGTCGGTGACTTCACGCTGTTCGAACACGACCGGCTTGAGCACGTCGAGCACGTTGGCGTCGAAGACCTTCTTCGGCTTGCCGCGCTTGTCGGTTTCGTAGGCGTAGAAGCCCTTGCCGTTCTTCTGGCCCAGGCGGTTGGCTTCGTACAGCGCATCGACGGCCGAGCGGCGCTCGTCCTTCATGCGGTCCGGGAAGCCTTCGGCCATGACATCACGGCCATGGTGGCCGGTGTCGATGCCAACCACGTCCATCAGGTAGGCCGGGCCCATCGGCCAGCCGAACTTTTCCATGACCTTGTCGATGCGCACGAAGTCGACACCGGCGCTGACCAGCTTGGCGAAACCGCCGAAGTAAGGGAACAGCACGCGGTTGACCAGGAAGCCCGGGCAGTCGTTGACCACGATCGGGTTCTTGCCCATTTTCTTGGCGTAGGCCACGGTGGTGGCGACCGCCACTTCACTGGACTTCTCGCCACGGATCACTTCCACCAGCGGCATCATGTGCACCGGGTTGAAGAAGTGCATGCCGACGAAGTTTTCCGGGCGCTTGAGCGCCTTGGCCAGCAGGTTGATGGAGATGGTGGACGTGTTGGAGGCAAGGATCGCATCCTCCTTCACCTGCCCTTCCACTTCAGCCAGTACCGCCTGCTTGACCTTCGGGTTCTCGACCACCGCCTCGACTACAATGTCGACATTGGCGAAATCGCCATAGGACAGGGTCGGGCGAATGGCGTTGAGTGCCTCGGCCATCTTGGCCGGGGTAAGGCGGCCCTTGTCGACGCGGTTGCCGAGCAGCTTGGAGGCCTCGTTCAAGCCCAGCTGGATGGCTTCCTCGCGAATGTCCTTCATCAGGATCGGAGTGCCCTTGACCGCCGACTGGTAGGCGATGCCGCCACCCATGATGCCGGCGCCGAGCACGGCGGCCTGCTTCACGTCGTGGGCGATTTCGTCATGCGCCTTGGCCTTGCGCTTGAGCTCCTGGTCGTTCAGGAACAGGCCGATCAGGCTTTCGGCGACCGAGGTCTTGGCCAGCTTGGCAAAGCCTGCGGCCTCGACTTCCAGGGCCTTGTCGCGGCCGAAGTTGGCGGCTTTCTGAATGCTCTTGATGGCTTCGACCGGGGCCGGATAGTTCGGGCCGGCCTGGCCGGCGACGAAGCCCTTGGCGGTTTCGAAGGCCATCATTTGCTCGATGGCGTTGAGCTTGAGCTTTTCCAGCTTCGGCTGGCGCTTGGCCTTGTAGTCCAGCTCGCCGCTGATGGCGCGCTTGATCAGGTCCAGGGCACCGGCCTGCAGCAGCTCCGGGGCAACCACGGCATCGACGGCACCGACTTTCAGGGCGTCTTCGGCGCGGTTTTCCTTACCGGCGGCGATCCACTCGATGGCGTTGTCCGAGCCGATCAGGCGCGGCAGGCGCACGGTACCGCCAAAGCCCGGGTAGATACCCAGTTTGACTTCCGGCAGGCCGATCTTGGCGCTGGCGGACATGACCCGGTAGTCGGCCGCCAGGCACATTTCCAGGCCGCCACCCAGGGCGATGCCGTTGATGGCGGCAACGGTGGGCACTTCGAGGTCTTCGAAGGCGTTGAAGATGCGGTTGGCTTCCAGGTTGCCGGCGACCAGTTCGGCCTCGGGCAGCTTGAAGTTGTCGACGAACTCGGTGATGTCGGCGCCGACGATGAACACGTCCTTGCCACTGCTGACGATAACGCCCTTGACCGAGGCGTCGGCCTGAATGGCTTCGACAGCCTGGCGCAGCTCGTTCAGGGTCAGGCGGTTGAACTTGTTGACGGACTCACCCTTGAGGTCGAACTTGAGCTCGACGATGCCACTTTCAAGAGCCTTAACCGTGATGGCTTTACCTTCGTAAATCATCAACTGATCTCCACGATATGGAAGCTGAACTGTACACGCCGATCGCTGTAGCAAGAGCAGGCCTATCTGCCCCGCCCCAGGCACACCCGTCAGCGCGCTAGTCGGAAGTATGGCTTGGCGTCATGACATACAAACGCTCAATTCATACGCCCGTTTGATTTGGGTGTGCACACATTCTCCGAAAAGATCGGCATTGTCAAATGCTCGCGAGCGCGGCGAAAACGCGACTTTCCGGTCATTTTGTATCGTCTTGGTACAAAACATGCTGACAGTGATCGCTGAGCATTCATGTGAGCGATTGACTATGGCGCAGGGGGATCGTTGCAGTTTTTGGGTGTATGGCTTGGGGTTTATGGGGGCATTGAGATCGAGCGCCGCCCGCGCGGCGCTTCGCGGGGCAAGCCCGCTCCCACATCTGTTTCGGGCCAGTTATTCCTGTGCCCTTGGCGCGCGCACCCTGGGCGCATGGCTGGAAATTGATGAGGAGCAGGGGCGCAGCCGATATCGAATGGAACAAACAAGGCGGCCAGCGGTGAACTCACAGAAGTGACTGGCCCGAAACAGATGTGGGAAGCGGCCTTGTGCCGCGAAGCGCCGCGCGGGCGGCGCTCGATCTCACAGGCGATAAAAATGTTGTGCCAAGCACCTCTCAGCCGAAATGCTTTATCAAAGCAGCCCCAAAAAATTCTCCAAACACATCACTGGCAACCGGCTACACTCCCACTTGCTTGAATAAATACCCGGCCTGCCTGGCCTTTTCTGCGACAGCAGAACGCAAAGCGGCGACTTGGCACCCCACCCCTTCAGGGGTATGCCAAGCCGCCGCTTTGTCGTTATGTGTTGTGAAACTCCCACAGGGGGTGTCAGCTCAAGAATCAGCTGTCAGGCCAAGGTTTCGAGGACGTAGGCAACATCCTGCAATACAGCCGTATCGCCCCGCTCGGTCCAGTACAGGGCAATCATCCGCGCATCGGCCTCGACCTTGTAAACACTTACCGGCAAGCGCGCCAATGCCTCGACAAAGCGAGGATCTTCACAGGGTTCGCGCCACTGGTTCCACCACACCCCCGGAGTAACTTGCCAGAAGCTGAAGCTGTCTTCATGCCCGCGGCGGCGCGCCCGATGGTACTGCGGGCAAGGGCTTGGCGGCTCTTTCTCCAGCCAGTGCGGCCACTGCTGCGGCGCCAGTTGCATGGCCAGGCCCATGCGCCGTGCCTCCAGGCGCAGCTTCATCTGCTCGCTCTGTTTGCGCGAGCTGCGCAGCCAGGAAAGCGGGCTGAGAATCAGCGCAAGGATTGACACCACCAGCAATACCGTCATATCAGTAGACCCCATAAAGCGTTGCAAATGAGCTGGTTAGCCATTTTTCACGGAAGACCCGCCCGAAAGCGACCATACTTCTTCTATCGCGATTGTCAGGAGTACCGCTCATGCAATACGAACATTTGTTGGTCGCCGTCGACCTGACCGAAGAATGCGACCCGGTGATCAAGCGCGCCATGAAGCTCGCCGAGCCCTCAGGCGCCAAGGTGTCGCTGGTGCACATCGTCGAGCCGATGGCCATGGCCTTTGGCGGTGACGTCCCCATGGACCTGTCGCAGCTGCAACAGCAGCAGTTCGACCAGGCCAAGGAGCGCATGGAGCGCCTGTTCAACAAATACCCGGATATCAACCGCGGCGATTCGCACCTGACCTACGGCCAACCGCGCCAGGAAATCCACCAGTTGGCCAAGGACCAGAAGTGCGACCTGATCGTCGTCGGCAGCCATGGCCGCCATGGGCTGGCCCTGTTGCTAGGGTCGACAGCCAATGACGTGCTGCATGGTGCGCCGTGTGATGTGCTGGCGGTGCGGTTGCAGAAGAAGGAATGATTTAACTTGTACCGGCCCTATCGCCGGCAAGCCAGCTCCCACAGGTACGCCACAGGTTTCAAACCTTGTGATATTCCTGTGGGAGCTGGCTTGCCGGCGATAGGGCCGGTACAGGCTAACGCCAATCAGCCCTCCAGCTCAGCCCAGCGCTCTACCAGAACATCCAGCTCGCCCTGCAACTTCTCGATCTTGGCCAGCACTGCCGAGGTTTCCGCGATCGGCCGCTGATAGAAACCCGCCGCATTCACTTCTTCCTGGGCTTCAGCCATGCGCTGCTCCAGTGCGTCGATCTGCCCCGGCAGCATCTCCAGCTCACGCTGCAACTTGTAGCTGAGCTTCTTCTTCGAAGCCTCTTCCACTACCGGCGCAGCAACAGGCTCTGGCTTGGCCTCGACTTTTTCCACCACCGCACTGTTGAGCGCAGACTTGCCGCCCTTGCTCTCGGTCACGCCCAGCAGCTTCGGCGAGCCGCCCTGGCGAATCCAGTCTTCGTAGCCACCGACGTACTCACGCACCTTGCCCTCACCCTCGAACACCAGGGTGCTGGTGACGACGTTGTCGAGGAAGGCCCGGTCGTGGCTGACCATCAGCACGGTGCCCTTGTAGTTGGACAGCACCTCTTCAAGCAGCTCGAGGGTTTCCACGTCCAGGTCGTTGGTCGGTTCATCGAGCACCAGCAGGTTGGCCGGCTTGCTGAACAGCTTGGCCAGCAACAGCCGCGCACGCTCACCACCCGACAGTGCCTTGACCGGCGTGCGCGCACGCTGGGGGCTGAACAGGAAATCGCCCAGGTAGCTCAGCACGTGGCGGTTCTGGCCATCGATCTCGATGAAGTCGCGGCCTTCGGCAAGGTTGTCGATTACCGTCTTTTCCAGGTCAAGCTGGTGGCGCATCTGGTCGAAATAGGCTACTTCCAGCTTGGTGCCACGCTCCACCTTGCCCGCGGTCGGCTCAAGGTCGCCCAGCATCATCTTCAGCAGGGTAGTCTTGCCGGTACCGTTGGCGCCCAGCAGGCCAATACGGTCCTGGCGCTGCAGGACCATGGAAAAGTCCTTGACCAGCAAAGGCCCGTCGGCGTGGTGGAAGCTGACGTTCTCCAGCACCATCACCTGCTTGCCGGACTTGTCTGCCGCTTCGATCTGGATGTTGGCCCTGCCCTGGCGCTCGCGGCGCTCGCCACGCTCCACGCGCAGGGCCTTCAGTGCACGCACACGGCCTTCGTTGCGGGTACGGCGCGCCTTGATGCCCTGGCGGATCCATACTTCTTCCTGGGCCAGGCGCTTGTCGAACAGCGCGTTGGCGGTTTCTTCGGCGGCCAACGCCGCCTCCTTGTGCACCAGGAAGCTGGCGTAGTCGCCGTTCCAGTCGATCAGGCCGCCACGGTCCAGTTCGAGAATGCGGGTGGCCAGGTTCTGCAGGAAGGAACGGTCGTGGGTGATGAACAGCACCGCGCCGTTGAAGCCGCGCAGGGCCTCTTCGAGCCAGGCAATGGCACCGATGTCCAGGTGGTTGGTCGGTTCGTCGAGCAGCAGCAGGTCGGGCTCCGACACCAGCGCCTGGGCCAGCAGCACGCGGCGGCGCCAGCCACCGGACAGCTCGGCCAGGGTCTTGTCGGCGGGCAGTTGCAAGCGGCTGAGGGTGCTTTCCACCACTTGCTGCAGGCGCCAGCCGTCACGGGCTTCCAGCTCGTGCTGGACATGCATCAGCTTTTCCAGGTCTTCGTCACCCTGGATGTTCATGCTCAGATGGTGGAACTGCGCCAGCAGTTCGCCGACGCCATCTAGGCCAGCCGCTACCACGTCGAACACCGTGCGCTCGTCGGCCACCGGCAGCTCTTGCGGCAGTTCGCCGATCTTCAGGCCCGGGGCGCGCCAGATTTCGCCGTCGTCGCCCTTCTGTTCGCCCTTGACCAGGCGCAGCATGCTCGACTTGCCGGTGCCGTTGCGGCCGATGATGCACACCCGCTCGCCACGAGCGATCTGCCAGGACACTTTGTCCAGCAGCGGCATGGCGCCGAATGCGAGGGACACATCGCTGAATTTGAGCAGGGTCATGTTGGTCTCCATAAATCGGGCGCGCATTCTACCTGACTTGGCACCCGACGGCATCCGCCAGGCTAAACGGCGAGCAGTTGGCGACATCCGGTCGAACTTAATATCCCGATACAAGCACAGTGCTTTCACCCGCAGCCGGCAAACGGCTAAGCTAAGGCAATAGCTTCCAACAGTGCTGGCTTCGCCGTCACTTCCCCATGGTTCAACTGCCCGGACGTATCATGCGCAGCCGCCTGTTACATATTGCATCCTGCCTGCTGCTTACCGCTGCCACCTGCGCGGCACAGGCTGCCGACCTGACCTTGCAACGCCAGTACTATGACGAGGCCAAGCGTGCGCTGGCCAAGGGCGACAAGGGCCCGTACCTGCGCTATGCCCAGGCCTTGAGCGACTACCCCCTGACGCCCTACCTGGCCTACGACGAGCTCACCGCCCGCCTGAAAAACGCCAGCAACCAGGAAATCGAGGGTTTCCTCGCCAAGCACGGCGACCTGCCCCAGGCCAACTGGATGAAACTGCGCTGGTTGCGCTGGTTGGCCGAACGCGGCGAGTGGAACACCTTCGTCAAGTACTACGACCCCAAACTCAACTTCACCGAACTGGACTGCCTCAATGGCCAGTACCAGCTCAGCCATGGCCTGCGCGCCGAAGGCAACGCCACCGCCGACAAGCTGTGGAACGTCGGCAAGTCGCAACCTGCCGCGTGCGACACACTGTTCGGCATGTGGGCGGCCGAAGGCCAGCTGACCGAAAGCAAACGCTGGGAACGCACCAAGCTGGCAGCCCAAGCGCGCAATTACGGCCTGGCCAACAACCTGGTCAACACCCTGACCACCCTTGGCCCGCAGGGGCGCCTGCTGGTTGACGTGGCACAGAAGCCCGAGCTGCTCAACCAACCGTCGCGCTTCACACCTGCCAACGAGGCAATGTCCGATGTTGTCAGCCTCGGCCTGCGCCGCCTGGCCCGCCAGGACCCGGAGCGGGCCATGGCGCTGCTCGACGATTATGCCCAGCGCATGCACTTCTCGCGCGACGAAAAGGTGGCCATCGCCCGCGAGATCGGCCTGACCCTGGCACGCCGCTACGACCCGCGTGCGCTGGACCTGATGACCCGCTACGACCCCGAGCTGCGTGACAACACCGTCAGCGAGTGGCGCCTGCGCCTGTTGCTGCGCCTGGGCCGCTGGGAGGACGCCTACGAGCTGACCAAACGCCTGCCGCAGGACCTGGCCGCCAGCAGCCGCTGGAAGTACTGGCAGGCACGCAGCCTGGAACTGGCGCAGCCAAACAACCCGCAGATCCCGCTGCTGTACAAGACCGTGGCGCGTGAGCGTGATTTCTATGGTTTCCTCGCCGCCGACCGGGCGCAGACGCCGTACCAGCTCAACAACAAGCCGCTGCTGCTGAGCCCGCAGCTGGTCAAGAAAGTGCGCAACACCCCGGGCATCCAGCGCGCACTGGAATTCCACGCCCGTGGCCAGATCGTCGAGGGCCGCCGCGAGTGGTACCACGTCAGCCGCCACTTCACCCGTGACGAGATGGTTGCCCAGGCGCGTCTGGGTTATGAACTGCGCTGGTACTTCCCGGCCATTCGCACCATCAGCCAGGCGCAGTACTGGGACGACCTGGACATCCGTTTCCCGATGGCCCACCGCGATACCCTGGTACGCGAAGCCAAGGTGCGCGGCCTGCATTCGAGCTGGGTGTTTGCCATCACCCGCCAGGAAAGCGCCTTCATGGAGGACGCACGCTCGCCGGTGGGCGCTAGCGGCCTGATGCAACTGATGCCGGCCACGGCCAAGGAAACCGCTCGCAAGTTCAGCATTCCGCTGGCATCGCCAGCGCAGGTGCTCAACCCGGACAAAAACATCCAGCTGGGCGCGGCCTACCTGAGCCAGGTGCACAGCCAGTTCAACGGCAACCGGGTACTGGCCTCGGCAGCCTACAACGCCGGGCCGGGGCGCGTGCGCCAGTGGCTGAAAGGCGCCAAGCACCTGAGCTTCGATGTATGGGTAGAGTCGATCCCGTTCGACGAAACGCGCCAGTATGTGCAGAACGTGCTGTCGTATTCGGTGATCTATGGCCAGAAACTGAACGCGCCGCAGCCGCTGGTAGACTGGCATGAGCGGTATTTTGATGACATGTGAGGTTTGCCGAACCTAAGCGCATTCACAGGACCTGTAGGAGCGGCCTTGTGTCGCGATGGGCTGCGAAGCAGCCCCAGGGTTTCAGCACAGATACATTGCCGGGGGCTGCTGCGCAGCCCATCGCGACACAAGGCCGCTCCTACAGGGGCCCGTGCAAGCCGGCAATCTTGCGGTACCTACAACATATCTACTCCAGCACTTCCACCTGCATCCCTACCTCCAATCTGCCACTGCCATCCACCGCCAGGTTCTGCCCGAACAGCACATCCCCCTCCTTTTCACGAAAGGTCTTCAGCGTCGCCATCGGCTCGCGGTCTTCACTGCGCTCGCCGGTAGCCGGATCGATGGTAGTGAAGACGCAGCGCACACTGGGCTTGAGCACACGAAACTCCAAGCTGCCAATACGAATGCGCTTCCAGCCATCTTCGGCAAACGGTTCAGCGCCCTGCACCACCAGGTTGGGCCGAAAGCGCAGCATCTCCATCGGCCGACCAACGCGCCGGCTCAGCTCGTCCAGCGAGCCCTGGCCAATCAGCAGCAAGGGGAAGCCATCGGGAAACGCCGCCCGGTCACTGTTGAAGCCATAACCGTTGGGCAAGTAGCGCGCACGCTGTTCCGGGCAATGAACCAGGCGCACGGGCTTGCCCAGCAGCTCGCTCAACCAGGCCGCCGCCGCATCACCAGCGTCCGGCACACGCAGGGTATCGCGCCATATGGTCACCCCGCGCAGGGCGTCATCGGCAGGCGGCACCGCCACCCACAACGGCGCCTGACCAGGCGCCTGCAACAGCAACTGGCCGCTGTCGTCATCGCGCGCCGTGATCTGGCCGAGCCGTGGCAAGGCGCGTTGGGTCAGGAAGCGTCCGTTTTCCTCCTCCACCACCATCCAGCGCCGGTCGCCCTGCAACCCCAACAAACCCACCGCTGAAGCCTGCAGACCTTGTGCCTGCCCCGACTTTAGCGGGTATCGATACAACTCACTGAGAAACATCCCTGCCGCCTCGCGTCATGCCAAAAGCCAAGCTTATACCTGGCGGCCCCGGCGATCACGCAGTGGCGGTATCCAGCAGCAGGCGTTGTTTGACCACGTCGACCAGGCGATCGGGCTGGAACTTCGACAGGAAGTTGTCACAGCCGACCTTCTTCACCATCGACTCGTTGAAACTGCCCGACAGCGAGGTGTGCAACACCACGTAAAGCTGGCGCAGGCGCGCATCGCTGCGAATCTCGGTGGTCAACCGGTAGCCGTCCATTTCCGGCATTTCGGCGTCGGTGAACACCATCAGCAGTTTTTCGCACACGTCTTCGCCGGCATCGGCCCAGCCCTTGAGCATGCGCAGCGCTTTCAGGCCGTCACTGGCCACGTGCAGCTTCACGCCCAGCTGGGACAGGGTGTCGCGCAATTGCGCCAGGGCCACGCTGGAGTCATCCACCAGCAGCACCTCACGCCCCCGAGCCCGGGCCAGCACCGGGTCGGCGAGTTTTTCGCCAGAGACGCGGGCGTTGTATGGCACGATTTCAGCCAGCACCTTCTCTACGTCGATCACCTCCACCAACTGGTCATCGACCTTGGTGATTGCAGTCAGGTAGTGCTGGCGCCCGGCGCTGGAAGGCGGCGGCATGATCGATTCCCAGTTCATGTTGACGATGCGGTCGACGCCGCCCACCAGGAAGGCCTGCACTGAACGGTTGTACTCGGTGACAATGATGGTGCTGTCCGGCCCCGGTTGCAGCGGGCGCATGCCGATTGCCTGGGACAGATCGATCACCGGCAGGGTTTGCCCGCGCAGGTTGACCACACCACAGACAAAGGGATGACGCTGCGGCATCAGGGTCAGCTTGGGCAGCTGCAGCACTTCCTGAACCTTGAACACGTTGATCGCGAACAACTGGCGACCGGCCAGGCGGAACATCAGGATCTCCAGGCGGTTCTCACCTACCAGTTGCGTGCGTTGGTCTACCGTGTCGAGAATGCCAGCCATTGGAAAACCCCCAGGCTTGAGTCGAAAAAGGTGAAACATCTACCCTGTATCGGCGGCTTCCCGCACACCTTGACCCATGCGGGAAAATGCCCAGCAGGCAATTGATATCACTTTACCATCATGCTTTACTGCGGGCACTCCGTGACAAAACAACGACAGGCCAAAAGTTCCCCCACCCTAGCCTCGTATCAGGGAAACCCTTAGGAGCAATCGGGTGCAACCTGATGTTCGCGATATCCTTTAGCCATTAATGTGACGCCATTCTCACTGCATGAATGGAGTCAGGCTTTTGTTAGCTATCGTTTCGGCGTGCCCGTCCCTTGCGCCTACCCCACGCGCGGGGACCTGATCATGGACACTGCCTTACCGTTCGATGACGCCCTGCAGGGCTTCCTGCTAGATGCCCAGGTACTGTTGTCCCAGGCCCAGGAATGCCTGCAGCATCTGGAGCTGATCGACAATGACCCGGATGCCTGCCGTTGCCTGGACAACGCCCTCGACAGCCTCGCCCGGCAGGCCACACGCCTGGGCCTGCGTGAAGTCGCCCACTACGCCACCGCCCTGCAACAGTTACTTGCCCCGGCTTGTCACGGCGGCTGTCTGCCCCGTCAAGCCCTACCCGCGATAGGGGCCTGCCTGACCCTGATGGCCTGGCAACTGGAACTGCTCGATACCCGTACCGGGCGGCTTAACCTGGACATCGGCGAGCAACTGGTACTGCTGGGTGAGCTGGCCAAGTTCGTGCAGCAGCCCTTTGCACCCGCCTGCGCATCCTGCGATGAAGAAGGCAACGTGTGCATTCACCCACATGACACCATGATCTCCGGCAGCCGCAGAAGCCGGCCTAAACCTGCGCACTAAAACTGAGCCAAAGTGCAACTAAGCACGATTATCCAAGCCCTATCGGGGTCAAACTTGGAAAGTTCCCCACGTTTTCAACGGGCCCTGTTGAAACATTACCGCATAGTTGCTGCACAAGTTCGATCAGTGCGATTAAAAAGTGGCACTTTGCTACCCGCTACGGCCCGACCTGCAGGCGTTTCAAAGCGTTACCCAGCCGCGACCGATGCCAGGCGAAGTGGTAATATGCGCCCCCACACATGTTTGCGACCGCAAAAAAGGTTGCACATCATGTGTTCGAAAAAACATCGAAAGTACTGCGCCAAAGCCTCTGACCAGCATTGTGCAAGGCCTCCATCAGCAATACTTCAGTGGCTTCCTTATTTATGTTCCCACGCTTGAAGATTCCCATGCGTTGCTGTTCCCGCGCTGCCCTGCTGCGTTGGCTGACAGTCGGGCTGTGTGTGGCCTCGCTGGTCACCCACCTGCTGCTGTACCTGGCCAACCTGGCAATCCCCGCCAGCCTGCTGGTGCTGCAATTCGCCGCAACGCTGGGTGCGGCCGTGCAACTGGGCCTGGGCGCCAGGTCGATCAGCCTGCGCCCGGCCGAGCTCGCCGAGCGCATGCTCAAGGTGCAGGAAGACGAGCGCCAGCACCTGAGCCGGGAGCTGCACGACGACATCGGCCAGCTGCTCACCGCTGCCAAACTGCAGCTGCAATGGCTGCAACGGCGCATGCCCGACGAACTGCAGGGCCACTGCGATGCCCTGCGCAGCACGCTGGATGACACCCTAGGCACCGTGCGCGATGTGTCCTCCCTGCTCAACCCGCGGCAACTGGCCAGCCTGGGGCTCGAAGCCAGCCTGCGCGCACACCTGGTGCGCACCCTGGCCAGCAGCGGGGTGCAATGGAGCCTGGCATGCAACCAACGCCTGGGGGGCATCGACGAAGCCGTGGCCATGGCGGTGTTCCGCATCACTCAGGAAGCCGTGACCAACATGCTGCGTCACGCCCAGGCACACAACCTGGTCATCCGCCTGCAACGCACCCCCGAGGGCCTGGCGTTGTCGATCCGTGATGATGGCCGTGGCTTTGTGCCCGCCCGCCACCCGGCTGAAGCTGGCCAGCGCGGCCTGGCCGGCATGCACGAGCGGGTCACCGCCTTGCACGGCAGCCTCGACATCACCAGCCAGCTTGGCCTGGGCACGCAGATAGAAGCGGTGTTCCCGTGGCCACCGCGCACCCAGCAACGCGCCAGGAGTACTGCCACCCATGACCTGTAGACTGCTGCTGGTAGACGACCACTCGCTGATCCGTGCCGGGGTACGTGCGCTGGTTTGCGACATCCCCGGCTACGGTGTGATCGGTGAAGCCGACGATGGCAGCCAGCTGCTCGAACAGGTGCGCACACTGGCGCCCGATATTGTCCTGCTGGACATTTCCATGCGTTCAACCAGCGGCCTGGACGCCCTCACTCAATTGCGGGCCAGCGGCAGCACCTGCAAGGTGCTGGTCTTGTCGATGCATACCGACCCGGACCTGATCATGCGCGCCCTGGAAAGTGGCGCCCACGGCTACCTGCTCAAGGACACCAGTGCCACCGAGCTGGAGCAAGCCCTGGAGGCGGTGCGCCACGGCGAACGCTACCTCAGCCCGGCCATCGCCCACACCGTCATCAACCAGGCATTACAGCACTCCAGGCAAGGCAAGCACGGCACTGGCGAGCGGCACAACCTGACCGCGCGGCAGCTGGAAATCCTGCGCCTGATCGTGCGTGGCAAATCCACTCGGGAAATCGCAGCGGGCCTGGGCCTGTCGATCAAGACGGTGGAAACCCATCGCTCGCAGATCATGAAGCGCCTGCAGATTCACGATGTGGCTGGCCTGGTGCTGTTTGCCGTGCGCGAAAAAATCATCAGCCTGGACGACTGAGCAACGGTGACCCGGGCGGCAGGTGCAGCTGCAAGGCAGCGGGCCTGGCCTGAAAGCGCAGGTTGTCGGCCTGCAAGGGTTCGCCATCAAGGTTGATGTCCAGCCCCTGCGAACTCTTGATCTCCACCCACGGCAACCTGGCCCGTACGAACAGGCCGTCGCCCGCCAGCAGGTCGCGCAACGCTCCGACCACCTCTTGTGGCGCAGGCAGGATGGCAACGTCGAGCAAGCCGTCGTTGACCACGGCTTCCGGGCACAGTACCTGCCCGCCGCCGGCCTGGCGGCCATTGCCGATACCCAGCGCCAGCAGCGGCCCCTGCCAGTGAAAGTCCGGCCCTTGCAGCTCCACCGAAGCGGCCTGCAGTTCGCTGAAGCGAGACAACCCCGTGAACAGGTAGGCGGCACCGCCCAGTACTTTCTTCAGGTCTTCGGAAGTATTGGCGGTGACCTGGCTGCCGAAGCCGCCCGTCGCCATGTTGAGGAACAGCTGATCGCCGACCTGACCAAGGTCGATAGGTTGTGGCTCGACATTCAGCAAGGCCAGCGCCGCGGCCGGTTCGAGGGGAATGCCGGCGGCCCTGGCAAAATCGTTGGCAGTGCCTAATGGCAACAGCGCCAGGCTGGCGTTGGTAGCGGCCTGCCCCATGGCCTGCGCCACATCGCGCAACGTGCCGTCGCCGCCACCCGCGACGATATGGCTGTAGCCCGCCGCCAGTGCCTCGGTAACCAGGCGCTGCGCGTCGCCCGCCTCCCAGGTCACCCGCACATCCAGCACCCAGCCAGTGTCGCGCAGGTCGCCCACGGCACTGCGCAGTTCTTCGTTCATCGCCTGCTTGCCGTGCAGGACCAGCATCGCCTTGCGCTCTTGCATGTGCGCGTCTCCGTGAAATTGGCCAACCCTGATCTCGACCACAGGCTTACATAGATCGTTGCATGCCCGCCCAAAAACAGGGATAGCACCCGCCGTCGGTTTGAGAAAATGATGGCATTCTTCACACAGTCGACAATGCCCGACTATGCTCTGCTAATGAACTTTTGACACGTTTTTGACCTGAGCAGGAAACACCTTCAGATGAGTCAGCTTTTTGACTTCTGAATGCCCAGGCCCGCCTTACCCCTAGCCAAGGACGCGCCTCCCGGCAGTGCGTTGCACACTGCCGTCGGGCGCGTCTTGCCATCTGCAGCCGTCAGCGAGGGCCACAGGCCATGCGCATTCTCTGGACACTGCCTTACCTGCCCTGGCCGACCACCAGCGGCTGCAAGACCCGGCAATATCACCTGATACGCGCACTGGCCCAGCGCGGCCACCGGATAACCCTGCTGGTACAATCGAAAATCCCCCTCAGTGATGCCGCACGAGAGGCCCTGGAACCGCTGCTCGAACGCCTGATCGTGCTGCCGCGCCGGCCGCTGCACAACCCGCTGAACCTGCTGGCATCACCGATCATCGACTACCCCATGCGGGCGATCATCAATGGCCTGTCCTCGCGCCTGCGGCACCGCTTCGAGCAATTGCTGGACGAACCCTGGGACGTGATCCAGATCGAGCACAGCTATAGCTTCCAACCGTTCGAAAAAGCGCTACAGGCCCGCGGCCTGCCCTACATGCTCAGCGAGCACAACCTGGAGTCGGTGACGGGCAGTGCCTGCCACGATCGCCTGCCGCTGTGGCTACGCCCGCTCAATGCCTTTGACCGCTGGCGCTACCGGCGCTGGGAACACCGGGTGCTGCGTCAGCCCACCGAACTGGTAGCAGTCAGCGCCCACGATGCCGAACTGATCGGGCAGATCAGCGGGCGCCCGGTGAACGTGGTGGTGAATGGCGTGGATTGTGATTTCTATGAGCCCGTGCAACCGTCGCTGCACAGCCAGCGCCTGCTGTTTGTCGGCAACTTCGAGTATGGTGCCAACCTGGAGGCCATAGAGTGGGCACTGGAAGACATCATGCCTCAGGTGTGGATGAGCAACCCGGCCGTGCGCCTGGCGATAGCCGGGCATGCCATGCCGACCAGCTGGAAGCTGCACTGGAATGACCCGCGCATCGAATGGTTCGGCTACCGCCCCGACCTGCGTGAACTGCAGCAGCGTTCCGCGCTGTTTTTTGCGCCACTGCGCTATGCCGGAGGCTCAAAGGTGAAAATCCTCGAAGCGATGGCCGCCGGCTTGCCGGTCATCACCACCGGCAAAGGCGTTTCCGGCCTGGCAGCGAACAATGGCGAACACTACCTGGGCAGTGATGACGGCGACCAACTGGCGTTGTTGATCACCCAGCTGCTCAACCAGCCTTGGCGCATGAGCCAGTTGAGCGCGGGTGGGCGCCAGTTCGTCCGTCAACGCCACGACTGGAGCGTGGCTGCCCAGCAACTGGAAACCGTGCACATGCGCCTGACCCAGGCGGCACCGGCCAAAGCAGCGCAGCTGGCCGGGGCTTGGGTGGGGCGCTCAGCCAAGTAGCTCGCTGAAAGGAATGAACGGCACGCTGTCACCCGGCTTCGGCGTGCTGCCTTCGCGCACCTCCACCAGCCCCTCGGCCCAGGCCGCGCTGCGCAGCACACCCGAACTCTGGTTCTTGTAGATGCGCACCTGGCCGTGCTCGATGCGCGCGCGCAGGTATTCGCGGCGCGTGCCTGGCTTGGGCCAGTCAAAGCCCGCCGGCATGTCGAAACGCAGTGGTGTAACATCGGCCACCCCTTGGCGCCGCAACAGATAGGGCCGGGTCAGCAGGCCAAAGGTGACCAGGGTCGAGGCCGGGTTACCTGGGAGGCCGATCACCGGTACGCCCTGGAAGTGGCCGAAGGTGAGCGGCTTGCCCGGCTTGATCGCCAGCTTCCATAACACAAGCTCGCCGGCTTCGCGCAGGGCAGCGCCGAGGTAATCGGCCTCGCCCACCGAAACCCCGCCAGTGGACAGGATCAGGTCGACATGGCCCAGCCCGGCCAGGCAGGCGCGGGTGCGCGCCAGGTCATCCGGCAGGATACCGGCATCGACCACCTCGCAGCCCAGCCGCTGCAACCAGCTGGCCAGCAGCCTGCGGTTACTGTTGTAGATCTGCCCAGGCCCCAGCGGCAGGCCGGGCTCGACCAGTTCGTCGCCAGTGGACAGCACGGCCACTTTGACCTTGCGTACCACGTCCAGGCGGCCATGGCCCAGCGTCGCCGCCAGGCCTAGCTCGATCGGCCCAAGGCGGGTGCCGGCGTTCATCACCTGCTCACCCTTGCGGGTTTCCTGGCCCTGAGGCCGAATGTTCTGTTCGGCGTGCAGCGGCTCAAGGAAGCGAACCCGGCCGTCTTCAAGCACTTCGGTGTTTTCCTGCATCTCGACGCAGTCGGCACCTTCCGGCACGGGTGCGCCGGTAAAAATGCGCGCGCAGGTACCCGGTTGCAGCGGCTGTGGCGCATGGCCGGCGAAAATCCGCTGGCTGACCGGCAACGGCTGGCCCTGCCAGTCGGCCTGGCGCAAGGCGTAGCCGTCCATAGCGCTGTTCGGCCAAGGCGGCAGGTCGAGCGAGGCCACCAGGTCGGTGGCCAGCACTCGGCCTTCAGCCTCGGCCAGTGGCAGGTTTTCGGTTTCGCGAATCGGCGCCGCCTCGGCCAATGCCAGCAGTTGTTCCAGGGCTTGTTCCACCGGCATCAACGGCCGGGCCGGGCGGACCTCAGCCACGGCTGTCACAGGCCGCTGCCTGCTTCAGGTGGGGTACGAAGTTGCACGGGCGATGGCGGGCGTCGAGCTGCTCGGCCAGGATGCCGTCCCAGCCGGTACGCACGGCATTGGTCGAGCCCGGCAGGCAGCACACCAGGGTGCCGTTGGCCAGCCCGGCCAAGGCACGCGACTGTATGGTGGATGTGCCGATATCAGGCACGGAGATCTGCCGGAACAACTCGCCAAAGCCATCCACCTGCTTGTCCAGCAGGCAGGCCACCGCCTCGGGGGTGCTGTCGCGGCCGGTGAAGCCGGTACCGCCAGTAATCAGCACGACCTGCACGCGGTCATCGGCAATCCAGGCGGCGACCTGGGCGCGAATCTTGTAAAGGTCGTCTTTGAGCAGCACACGCTCAGCCAAGCGGTGGCCGGCGGCGCTCAGGCGGTCGACGAACATCTGCCCGGAGGTGTCGGTATCAAACGTGCGGGTGTCGCTGACCGTGAGCACGGCGATGTTCAGCGGCGCGAAGGGGGTATCTGCCTTGGCTTTCATGGGTGTCGGTCACCAGAAGAGGGATGGCCGCATTTATATCACAGCGCGGCTTTTGCGACGTTGCGCCCCTCCGGTTTGCCCTAGGTCAACGGCACGGATTTGTCGCTATGCTGCACTTGGAGTGAACTTGCACTAACGTGCTGCGTCATAACTGTCATCCAGCACCATCGCAATTGGAGAACAACGATGATCAAACGGACCCTTCCCGCCTTTCTGCTTGTCCTTGGCTTGGGCGCCCTCGCCGGCTGTGCCTCGCCGACCGTCATTACCCTGAACGACGGTCGCGAGATCCAGGCCACCGACACGCCGAGTTTCGATGAAGACTCCGGTTTCTACGAATTCGAGCAACTGGACGGCAAACGTACGCGCCTGAACAAAGACCAGATCCGCACCGTCAAAGAGCTCTGATCTGGCCCCGGTTTTGGCAAAGGCCCTTTCAACAACAAGGGCTTGCTGGCCAAAACCGGATGCAGTAGGATTTTGTTCATCGGAGTGTAGCGCAGCCAGGTAGCGCGTCTCGTTCGGGACGAGAAGGCCGCAGGTTCGAATCCTGTCTCTCCGACCAGATCCTCATGAAAAGCCCGCCTTGTGCGGGCTTTTCGCATCCCGAGTCTCAACGGGTTTTTTGCTCCTGTAGGAGCGGCCTTGTGTCGCGATCGGGCCGCAAAGCGGCCCCGGCAATATAGGCAGCGAAGCTGAGATACTGGGGCCGCTTCGCGACCCGATCGCGACACAAGGCCGCTCCTACAGGGACAGTATCAACCATGAGGGTGTTTCAGGCAGTCAGGCGCGAGGTGACTTCGCCCAGTTGCCCCGACAAGCCATGCAGGCGCTGGCCGGCCTGTTCGGTGTGTTGCACGGCCTCCTGGTTGGCCGTGGCAATGCGGGTGATCTCGATCAGGTTGCGCGAGATGTCCTCGGCCACGCTGGTCTGTTCTTCAGCCGCAGTGGCAATCTGCCGGTTCATGTCGCGAATCGCCTCCACGGCCTGGGTAATGCGCTGTAGCATCTGCCCGGCCTGTTCCACCTGTTCCGCCCCTTCCTGGCTGCGTTGCTGACCACTATCGATGGCCTTCACCGCCTCCACCGCCCCCGACTGCACCGCTTCGATGATCTGGTGGATTTCGGCAATCGACGCGGCCGTGCGCTGAGCCAGGCTGCGCACCTCATCGGCGACCACCGCAAAACCGCGCCCGGCCTCGCCAGCGCGGGCCGCTTCTATGGCTGCGTTGAGCGCCAGCAGGTTCGTCTGCTCGGCAATGCCGCGGATCACTTCCAGCACTTTGCCAATGCGCGTGCTGTCATGCTCGAGGTCGCGAATCACCGCCGCCGTGCCGGCAATCTCGCGGTTGACCACGCCGATGATATCGATGGTCTGCTGCATCACCTGCTCGCCCGCCTGGGCACTGTGGTCAGCGTCGTCTGCCGCGCGGGCGGCCTCGGCGGCATGCCGGGCGACCTCTTGGGCGGTGGCAGACATTTCATGCATGGCCGTGGCCACCTGGTCGGTCCGCTGGAACTGGTCATGGGTGCCGCGGGCCATGTCGCCAGCAATGCTGCGCAGCTGGCCGCTGGCGCCTTCCAGCTCCTGGGCATTGTCCTGCAACCGGCCAACGGTGTCGGCCAGGAAATCGCGCAGGGTGTTGGCGGCCCGCGCCAGGCGCCCCAGTTCATCCTCGCGACGGCTGTCGACCCGGGCGGCAAAACGGCCCTGGCTGAGCTGAGCGACATACTCGATCAGCTGGCGGATCGGCTCGATCAGGTTGCGGTTCAGCAGCCACAGGCTAAACAGGCCCACCAGAAGCGCCGACCCCAACATCACCAGCACGCCCAGCCATACCGTGCGCTCGGCACTGGTATTGATACTGGTCGCTCGCTGGCGGGCATCGGCACGCAGTTGCTCGACCAGTTCGCTCATCTGCTCACTGGCAGCGCGGTCCACGCCTTTGACCGCCTGGTCGCCGGCTACCGGATCACCGCCTGCCGCCAGGAAAGCCTGACGCCCCTGTGCATAGGCCTGGCCCAGCTGCCGGTGGCTATCTCGCAGTTGCTGCAGTGGTGCCTTGAGCCTGGCATCGCTGCTGTCAATCAGTTGCCCAAGCAGTTGCTGCACCTGCTGCTCACGAGCCTGGAACTGCTGCCAGTACTTGTCCATCTCTGCCGGCTGGCGCCCGCGCAGCAGCACGTTCTTCCATTCCTGCACCTGGATCTTGAACTGCAGGTTTGCTTCGTCGATCAACTGCGAGGCGCGCAGCGGCCCGTCTACCAGCTCGGCATAACCGCGCACACTGGACGACAGAAACTGGAAACACACCAAGGCGATCAGCAGCATCGCGACCACACTGCCGCCGAGCAGCGAGAGAATTTGCACTCTGAGGGATTTACGCAACATCGAGGGTCTCGAAACCAGAGGGAAAGACTGGGGCCGCTGTGCGGCCCATCGCAGGCAAGCCAATAACCCGTGTAGGAGCTGGCTTGCCTGCGATGGGCTGCAACGCAGCCCCCATGACTGGCAGGCAAAAAAAAGCTGCCATCAAGCAATGGCAGCCAGGTCGAGCACTTACGCAACAGTCGAGGCAGATACTCTCAGGCAATTGCTACAGAAATATTACAACGCCGCGACACCTTACCCACTGGTGAACTGCAAGGCCGCCAGCCGTGCATACAGCGGGCTTTCCTCGATCAACTGGCGATGGCTACCCACCGCCACCAATCGGCCTTGGTCAATCACCGCAATGCGCTCGGCATGCTGCACCGTGGCCAGGCGATGGGCGATGACCAGCGTGGTGCGCCCGGCCATCAGGCTGGGCAGCGCTTGCTGGATCAAGTGTTCGCTTTGCGCATCGAGGGCGCTGGTGGCTTCGTCCAGCAGCAGAATCGGCGCATCGACCAGCAATGCCCGGGCAATCGCCAGGCGCTGACGCTGGCCACCGGACAGGCCGATGCCGCCCTCGCCCAGCGGGGTCTGGTAGCCTTGCGGCAGCTGCCGGATGAATTCGTCGGCATGTGCGCCGCGGGCCGCTGCTTCAACCTCGGCCTGGGTCGCCTCGGGGCGGCCATAACGGATGTTGGCCTCCACCGTGCCACGAAATAGCGCGGGGTCCTGCGCCACCAGGGCGAACTGCCGGCGCAACAGGTCAGGGTCCAGTTCGGTCAACGGCTGGCCGTCGAGCAGGATGCGCCCTTGCTGCGGGTCGTGAAAGCGCAGCAACAGATCGAACAAGGTGGACTTGCCTGCCCCCGAGGGGCCTACCAGGGCGACGGTCTGCCCAGGTTCGATGGCCAGGCTCAAGCCATCGACCGCCGCCACGCCGGGCCGTGACGGGTAGGCAAACACCAGCGACTGCAGCTCGATACGCCCACTGGCCCGCTGCTGTGGCAGCGCCACGGCAGGTGGCAGAATAGCGCTGCGTGCTGCCAACAGTTCGGCAATGCGCTCGGCGGCACCTGCGGCACGCTGCAGCTCACCGATCACCTCACTGAGGGTGCCGAAGGCGCTGCCGACGATCAGGCTGTAGAACACGAACGCCGCCAGTTCGCCAGCGGAGATACGCCCGGCGATCACATCCATGCCACCCACCCACAGCATCACCCCCACCGCCCCCAACACCAGCACGATCACCAGGGTGATCAGCCAGGCACGCTGGGCAATGCGCTTGCGGGCCACGGTAAACGCCGCCTCGACTGTACCGGCGAACAGTTCACGGTCATGCGCCTGGTGGTTGTAGGCCTGCACGGTCTTGATCTGCCCCAGCGTCTCGGCCACGTAGCTGCCCACATCGGCAACCCGGTCCTGGCTCTGCCGCGACAGGCTGCGCACCCGGCGGCCAAATAGCAGGATTGGCGCCAGCACCAGCGGCAGCGCCACCACCACGATGCTGGTGAGTTTGGGGTTGGTGATGAACAGCAACACCACGCCGCCGATGACCATCAAGGCATTGCGCAGGAACATCGACAATGACGAGCCGATCACAGATTGCAGCAGGGTGGTGTCTGCGGTCAGCCGTGACTGGATCTCAGAGCTGCGGTTGTCTTCGAAAAAGCCCGGATGCAGGCCGATGAGGTGGTCGAACACGGCACGGCGAATATCGGCCACGCAGCGTTCACCGATCCATGACACCAGGTAGAAGCGGCTGAAGGTGCCCACTGCCAGCGCCAACACCAGCAGCAGGAACAAGCCGATGGTCTGGTTGAGCTGGTGCGCGGAGCGGGTCATGAAGCCCTGGTCGACCAACAGGCGGATGCCTTGGCCCATGGACAGGGTAATGCCGGCGGTGACCACCAGCGCGAGCAAGGCCAGCATGACCTGCCGGCGATAGGGGCGGATGAACCGCCAGGCCTGACGCAAGGCGCGGCGTTGGCGCGGGGAGACTGATTCGGGCATGGCGACGACCATAGTCACAGGGAAACCGCAGACTACCATTCATCCTGCCGGGGGAAGTGCCCGTAGGTTGCTATAGCCCATTGGTCTAACCAGACTATGGAGCTTTCACACCGTTTCTGTTGGACTGTGCCTGCCGAGACACGGTAGCTGTCACAGGCCGGTCACGGCGCAGGTCTAACCTGAGCTTGAACCTGATGAGGAGAAAGTGCATGAGCTTGCAGCATGGCAAGGACAACCAGAAGCCCCAGACCAACCCGCAACCGCAGGTGTGCGGTTCGCTGATCGACGGCCAGGGGCGCGAAGTACCGATCACCGAGCAGATGATCCAGCAGGCCTGCAAGGTCCTGGAAGAAAGCCGGGTCGAGCGCGTACGCAAAGGTTGATCGACGAATTCCTTGCAACCCGGCGCTTGCGCCGGGTTTTTATTTGCCTGGCAGTCGACGTGCGCATAGCCCTGTAGGAGCGGCCTTGTGTCGCGATCGGGCCGCAAAGCGGCCCCGGCAACAGAGGTTGCGAAGCTGAAAACCTGGGGCCGCTCCGCGGCCCGATCGCGACACAAGGCCGCTCCTACAAAGGGATCGCATGGTCCCGGAGCGGGGACTATCAGACCAACACTGCACCCAGGGCACTCACCAACTGCGCCAGCTGCGGCGCCTCGCCACGCAGGCGCACGGCCAGCCCCTCGATTTCGCGCCGTGGCGGGTACTGCTTGCGCAACTGGTCGAACGCCGCACGCTGCTGTTGCGGGTCATCGCTCAGGCTGCGGCGGAAATCGGCATCGTCGCGGCGCGGGTCATACACGGCGCGACACAGGGTGGCCAAGGCCCAGGCCGGGTCGGTGCTGGCATCCAGTTCGATCTGAGCCAGCGGTGGCCGGGGCAGCAGGTCGGCCAGTTGCACCTGCTCGTCCACACCGAGGAAGCGGCACAGCGCCTGGTAGATCTGCGCCGTGCCACGCTGGCGGCCGTCCAGGCTGTAACCGGCGATGTGCGGGGAGGCCAGGGTGCACAGGTCGGCCAGTTGCAGGTCGACTTGCGGCTCGCCCTCCCAAACGTCCAGCACCGCATGCACGTCTTCACGGTCCAGCAGCAGCTCGCGCAAGGCGGCGTTGTCCACCACCGGGCCACGGCTGGCGTTGACCAGCCAGGCGCCTGGGCGCAACTGCGCCAGCTGCGCCTGGCCCAGCAGGTGCCAGGTCGGGTGCTCGCCACCGCGCTGCAACGGGGTATGCAGGCTGATCACATCGCACTGCTGGACGATGGTTTCGAGGCTGACATAGTCACCACCTTCGGCAGCCTGGCGAAGCGGGTCGCACACCAGCACCTTCCAGCCCAGGCCGTGCAGCACGCGCACCAGGCGCCCGCCCACTTCACCTGCACCGACCACGCCGTAGACGCGCTCGGTCAGCGCCACACCATCCAGTTCGGCCAGGGTCAACAAGCTACCCAACACGTAATCCACCACGCCGCGGGCATTGCAACCTGGTGCACTGCTCCAGCGAATGCCGGCTTCGGCAAAGTAGTCCAGATCCAGGTGATCGGTACCTATGGTACAGGTGCCGACGAAGCGTACACGGCTGCCTTCGAGCAACTGGCGGTCGACCTTGGTCACCGAGCGCACCAGCAGGATATCGGCGTCCTTGACGCAGGCGGCATCGAGGCTTCGGCCGGGGTAGCGGCGAATTTCACCGAAACCCTGGAAGAAGGCATCGAGCAGCGGGATGTTCTCGTCGGCAACTATCAGCATGGCGCTCTCCTGTCTGGGGAACGCAGTGTAGGCGCAACGCCGGGCGTGTTCCAGAGCGCTTCAGTCGGCTTTTTTGCGAATCCAGTAGAGGAACGTGCCGGCGTCCTCTTGCTGTTGCAGCAGTTCGTGGCCGAGGAAGTTGCAGAATTTGGGGATGTCGCGGCGGGTCGACGGGTCGGTGGCGATGACCTTGAGCAGGCCGCCGGCGGCCAGGTTGCGTACGTGCTGGTGCAGCATCATCACTGGCTCAGGGCAGTTGAGGCCGGTGGCGTCGAGGACGGCGTCGGGGGTGAAATCGGTCATGGGGGGCTCCGAAAATGTTCGCTATTGTCGCGCATAGCGTTGTTTCGACCAAGGGGCCTCTGGCATATGCCTTCAGGTTTGTGTGTGCATTGAGATCGAGCGCCGCCCGCGCGGCGCTTCGCGGGACAAGCCCGCTCCCACAGTCTGTTTCGGGCCAATCAGTCCTATGAGGCCACCGCTGTCCGCCTTGTTTGCCCCCTTCGATATCTGAAGTGGGCGCAACTGCTTTCCATTGATATCCAGTCATGCACCAAGGCGGGCACCGGTAATAGCACAGGAGAGATTGGCCCGAAACAGACTGTGGGAGCGGGCTTGTCCCGCGAAGCGCCGCGCGGGCGGCGCTCGATCTCAACACCAACCCAAAACTCCAGCCATGCACCTGCAGCCACACAGAATCCAGCTCTGCGCTAAAACCTCAGCGCGGCTTCAAGTCCAACCTACGCAGATGACACGTCACTTCCTCACGGTCGTGATACAGCTGCTTGCAAGCAATCGAAACCCGAATCTTGCGTGCCTTGAACGTCGCTTCCATGCGATCAAGCAACCGCCGCACCTCGGCATAGCGCTGCTTCATCGGCAACTTCAGGTTGACCACCGCCTCGCGACACAGCCCCTCTCCCAACCAGGTCTCGATCAGCGAGGTAGTACGCGCCGGCTTCTCGACGATATCGCAGACCATCCAGTCCACCGGCTGCTTCGGCTGCCAGGTAAAACCATCGGCCATCAGGTGCTGAACCAGCCCGGTATCCATCAGGCTCTCGGCCATCGGCCCGTTGTCGATGGCCGTCACCAGCATGCCGCGCCGCACCAACTGGTAGGTCCAGCCTCCCGGCGAAGCGCCCAGGTCGACGCCGGTCATGTCATCACCTAGCCGCTGCTCCCACTGCTCACGCGGGATGAACTGGTGCCAGGCCTCTTCCAGCTTGAGCGTCGAGCGGCTAGGCGCTTCGCGGGGGAACTTCAGCCGCGGGATGCCCATGGGCCACAATGCGCTGTTGTTGGCCGCAGCTACGCCGGCAAATACCCGTCGGCCACTGATGAAGGTGAGCAGCAAGCGTGGGCGGCTGGCGTCGTCGACCAGGCGGCCGGCCCTTTCCAACGCTTTGCGCAGCGGCACTTCGAACTTGCGGCAGAAGGTAGACAGCTCCTTGCCTTCGTTGCTGTCCAGCACTTCCAGCCACAGGCTGCCGAACACCGGGAAGTCGGCCAGGTGCGCCAACAACACGCTGATGCGGTCACTTTCCGGCAGCTCGACATAACCACCGCGGGCCCACTGCCGCGGGAAAATCAGCTGATTGAAGCGCAGCTCACCCATCAACCGCTCGGCTCCGCCCTCCTCGCTGCAGACAAACTCGGCGCTGGCACTTTGCGGCTTGCCTTTGGCATAGCCGGCAACACCCAGGCGGGCGGCATGTTCGCTGATTTCAGCGCAAACCTCACCCTCGAAACCGGGCCGGCAATGCATGAACAGGGTATTCATCTCTCACTCCACTACGGCGGGCGCGCAACAGGCGCCGGCAGGGCGGCGATAATAAAGGAAGTTCGGAACCAGCGACACGCCCCGCCGGTCCAGAAAAGGGTCAGGGGCCACAAACCGGTCTAACCTGACCATTCAGCCAGGTCCGTGCCGTGCGGACCGATACAGAGCGGTGCCACCGGTAAACCATGAGTAATTGCCGGGCACCGGCGCAGAAGGAGTTGGCAATGCCCTCGCTCGATAGCCTGAACACCCTCACGCCGCTCAAGGTCGGCGACCAGACCTACCACTACTTCAGCCTCACCAAAGCCGCCAGCCAGTTGGGCGACCTGCAGCGCTTGCCCATGTCACTGAAGGTGCTGCTGGAAAACCTTCTGCGCTGGGAAGACGGGAAAACAGTCACCGGCGACGACCTGCTCGCCCTTGCCCAGTGGCTGGGCGAGCGCCGCTCCGACCGCGAAATCCAGTACCGCCCGGCGCGGGTACTGATGCAGGACTTCACCGGCGTACCGGCGGTGGTCGACCTGGCCGCCATGCGTGCCGCCATGGCCAAGGCCGGCGGCAACCCGCAGCGCATCAACCCGTTGTCGCCAGTCGACCTGGTGATCGACCACTCGGTCATGGTTGACCGCTACGGCACGCCGCAAGCGTTTGGCGAAAACGTCGACATCGAAATGCAACGCAATGGAGAGCGCTATGCCTTCCTGCGCTGGGGCCAGAGCGCCTTCGACAACTTCCGCGTGGTACCACCGGGTACCGGCATCTGCCACCAGGTCAACCTGGAGTACCTCGGCCGCACGGTGTGGACCCGTGAAGCCGATGGCCGTACTTACGCCTTCCCCGACACGCTGGTCGGCACCGACTCGCACACCACCATGATCAACGGCCTGGGCGTACTCGGCTGGGGTGTCGGGGGCATCGAGGCAGAAGCGGCCATGCTTGGCCAGCCGGTGTCGATGCTGATCCCGGAAGTGATCGGCTTCAAGCTGACCGGCAAGCTGCGCGAAGGCATTACCGCCACCGACCTGGTGCTGACGGTGACGCAGATGCTGCGCAAGAAAGGTGTGGTGGGCAAGTTCGTCGAATTCTACGGCGACGGCCTGGCCGAGCTGCCTCTGGCTGACCGCGCAACTATTGCCAACATGGCCCCGGAATACGGCGCCACCTGCGGTTTCTTCCCGGTCGATGACGTCACCCTGGGCTACCTGCGCCTGTCGGGCCGCCCCGAAGCGACCGTGCAACTGGTCGAGCAGTACTGCAAGGCCCAGGGCATGTGGCGCCTGCCCGGCCAAGAGCCGCTGTTCAGCGATACCCTGGCGCTGGACATGCACGAGGTCGAAGCCAGCCTGGCCGGGCCCAAGCGGCCACAGGACCGTGTGGCGCTGGGCCAGGTCAGCCAGGCCTTTGACCACTTCATCGAACTGCAACCCAAACCGCTGGCCAAGGAAGTTGGCCGCCTGGAAAGCGAAGGTGGCGGCGGTGTGGCGGTGGGCAATGCCGACCAGGCCGGTGAGATCGACTACAGCCACCAGGGCCAGAACCACACCTTGCGCGATGGCGCCGTGGTCATTGCCGCCATCACCTCGTGCACCAACACTTCAAACCCCAGCGTGATGATGGCGGCCGGGCTGGTGGCGAAAAAGGCCCTGGAAAAAGGCCTGCAACGCAAACCCTGGGTCAAGAGCTCGCTAGCGCCTGGCTCCAAGGTGGTCACCGAATACTTCAATGCCGCCGGGCTCACGCCCTACCTCGACCAGCTCGGTTTCGACCTGGTCGGCTACGGCTGCACCACGTGCATCGGCAACTCCGGGCCGCTGGATGAAGCGATCGAGAAAGCCATTGGCAGTGCCGACCTCACCGTCGCCTCGGTGCTGTCGGGCAACCGCAACTTCGAAGGCCGCGTACACCCGCTGGTGAAGACCAACTGGCTGGCTTCGCCGCCACTGGTAGTGGCCTATGCCCTGGCCGGCAGCGTGCGCGTGGACCTGACCCGCGACCCGCTGGGCACCGGCAAGGACGGCCAACCGGTCTACCTGCGCGATATCTGGCCTAGCCAACAGGAAATTGCTGCAGCGGTGGCCAAGGTGGATACGGCCATGTTCCACAAGGAATACGCCGAGGTGTTCGCCGGTGATGCGCAATGGCAGGCCATCGAAGTGCCACAGGCCGCCACCTACGTGTGGCAGGACGACTCCACCTACATCCAGCACCCACCGTTCTTCGACGGCATTGGTGGGCCGCCACCCGCTATCGCCAACATCCACGGCGCGCGGGTACTGGCACTGCTGGGCGACTCGGTGACCACCGACCACATCTCCCCGGCCGGCAACATCAAGGCGGACAGCCCGGCCGGGCGCTACTTGCGCGAGCAAGGCGTGGAACCCCGCGACTTCAACTCCTACGGCTCGCGACGCGGCAACCATGAAGTGATGATGCGCGGCACCTTTGCCAACATCCGTATCCGCAACGAGATGCTGGCGGGTGAAGAAGGCGGCAACACCTTGCACGTGCCCACGGGCGAGAAGCTGTCGATCTACGACGCGGCCATGCGTTACCAGCAGGAAGGCACGCCGCTGGTGGTCATCGCCGGGCAGGAATACGGCACCGGCTCCAGCCGCGACTGGGCGGCGAAGGGCACCAACCTGCTGGGGGTGAAAGCGGTGCTTGCGGAAAGCTTCGAGCGAATTCACCGCTCCAACCTGGTAGGCATGGGCGTGCTACCGCTGCAGTTCAAGGCCGGACATGACCGCAAGCAACTGGGGCTGACCGGCAAGGAGCAGATTGACGTGCTGGGCCTGGACGGGGCCCAGATTCGCCCGGGCATGAGCCTGCCGTTGCGCATTACCCGCGAGGATGGCCGGCAGGAGCAGATCGATGTGCTGTGCCGCATCGATACCCTGAATGAAGTGGAGTACTTCAAGGCCGGGGGGATTCTGCATTATGTGTTGCGGCAGTTGATTGCGGGGTGAGGGCTGTGAGTCCGGCTGGAGAAGTGTAGCGCCTGTGAGATCGAGCGCCGCCCGCGCGGCGCTTCGCGGGGCAAGCCCGCTCCCACAGTTTGTTTCGGGCCAGTCACTCCTGTGAGGTCTTCACTGTCCGCCTTGTTTGTTCCCTTTGATATCGAGGTGAACGCAACTGTTGTCCACTGATCTCCAGTCATGCACCAAGGCGGCCACCGGTAATTGCACAGGAGAAATTGGCCCGAAACAGACTGTGGGAGCGGGCTTGTCCCGCGAAGCGCCGCGCGGGCGGCGCTCGATCGAACAGGCGCCAACCCTCTAACGCCCTCCCACCCAACCACCCAGCACTGGCTCTTTGCCATGCATTCGGTCATCATCCGACTTACCCGTCATTAAACAGCAGTAAAACCGCAATAATGACGCCAACGGTTTCGAACGTGCATTTCGCCTAAACCAAAGCGACTGATGGCTCATTGCCACAGATCAAGCATTTTAAATAATCATTCAATAAAACCAGTGGCTTGCCGATACCTGTCGAAAGCCCTGCGGACTATCAACCCATGCGTAACAACCAGCCGATTACCCAGAGAGAACGGACTTTCCCTGCCCAGCAGCGGTTGATCTCCACCACCAACGCCAAGGGCGTGATCACCTATTGCAACGATGCCTTCATCGATATCAGTGGCTTCACCCGCGAAGAGCTGACTGGCGCACCGCACAACCTGGTACGTCACCCCGACGTGCCGCCTGCAGTGTTTGCCCATATGTGGCAAACGCTCAAGCAGGGCCAGCCATGGATGGGTATCGTCAAGAACCGCTGCAAGTCTGGCGACCATTACTGGGTGAACGCGTACGTCACGCCAATCTTCGATAACAATCAGGTGGTCGGCTTCGAGTCTGTGCGTGTCAAGCCCACTGCCGAACAGATCCGCCGCGCCGAAGCCCTGTACCAGCGCATCAACCAGGGCAAGCCGCCGGTACCGCGCCGTGACAAATGGCTGCCGGTGCTGCAGGACTGGCTGCCATTCATCCTGATCAGCCAGGTAGGCTTTCTGATTGGCAACTGGCTGGGCCATTCGTGGGGCTTTGCCTTGGCCGCCGGGCTCTCGGTACCGCTGGGCCTGCTCGGCCTGAGCTGGCAGCAGCGCGGCCTCAAGCGCCTGCTGCGCCTGGCCGAGCAGACCACCTCCGACCCGCTGATCGCGCAGATGTTTACCGATAGCCGTGGCGTACAGGCGCGCCTGGAAATGGCCATGCTCAGCCAGGACGCCCGCATGAAAACCTGCCTGACCCGCCTGCAGGACAGTGCCGAACACCTCAGCGACCAGGCGCGCCAGTCCGATGCCCTGGCACACAAGAGCTCTTCGGGGCTGGAGCGCCAGCGGGTGGAGACCGAACAGGTCGCCGCCGCCGTCAACCAGATGGCGGCTACCACCCAGGAAGTGGCCAACCATGTGCAGCGCACGGCCGACGCCACTCAGGAAGCCAACCGCCTGACCAGCCAGGGCCGCCAGATTGCAGGGGAAACCCGCGAGGCCATCGAGCGCCTGTCGGCGGCGGTGGGCGAAACCGGGCAAACGGTTACGCAACTGGCCAAGGACAGCGACGAGATTGGTGGTGTGGTCGACGTGATCAAAGGCATCGCCGACCAGACCAACCTGCTGGCACTGAACGCGGCCATCGAAGCGGCGCGTGCCGGTGAAATGGGCCGCGGCTTTGCCGTGGTGGCCGACGAGGTGCGCCAGTTGGCCCAGCGCACCGCCGAATCCACCGGGCAGATCCACGGCCTGATCGCCAAGCTGCAACAAACCGCCAGCAATGCCGTATTGACCATGGAAACCGGCCACCGCCAGGCGCAGGAAGGTGTCGATCGGGTTATGCAGGCCGACGAGGCGCTGGTGGGAATCAGCGAAGCGGTAGCCAACATCACCGACATGGCTACCCAGATTGCGGCCGCGACAGAAGAGCAGACAGCGGTGGCCGACGAGATCAGCCGCAATATCAGCACCATCGCCCAGCTGGCCGACCAGACCGCCGAGCAGGCGCAGCATTCGGCGCTGCTGAGCGAAGAGCTGACCAGCACCGCGGGGAGCCAGTATTCGTTGGTGGAGCGGTTTAACCGCTAAGTACAGGTTTGCGCGTTCTTTGTAGGAGCGGCCTTGTGTCGCGATAGGGCTGCGAAGCAGCCCCAGGATTTCAGGGCATATGCATAAATTGCTGGGGCTGCTTCGCAGCCCTTTCGCGACACAAGGCCGCTCCTACAAGAAACGCGCAGCCTGATTGGCGGCATTACCAATCCAGCCGCAAACGGCTCTCGAAATAGCGCTCTTCCCCACTCAACGGGTCCTCGAACCGCAAGCTCTGCGCCAGCAGTTTCAGCGGCCGCTGGTAATCGTCTTCCCCGTTGAGCAACTGCGGATAGAACGGGTCATTGCTGATCCCCGCTCCCAAGGCCGCCATGTGCACGCGCAACTGATGGGTCTTGCCGGTCACCGGCGACAGCCCGTAGCGCCACAGCTCGCCATTCTTCTCCAACACCTCAGCCAGGGTTTCGCTATTGGCCTCGCCTTCTACCTCATGCATGCGGAAAAACGGCTCGCCATGCACCAGGCGGCTTTTGTGCACCAATGGGAACTGATGCTGCGCCATGGCGGCAGCGATGGCCTGGTAGCGCTTGTCGATGCGTCGCTCAGGAAACAGCCGCTGATAGGCGCTGCGCGTGTGCGGGTTGGCGGAAAACAACACAAGCCCTGCAGTGTGCCGGTCAATGCGATGTAACGGCACCAGGTGCGGGTTATCCAGGCGGCGGATCAGCCGGCGCAGCAAGGTCTGCTCAACGTACTCACCCGTCGGTGTCACTGGCAGAAAATGCGGCTTGTCGGCTACCACCAGATGCTCGTCCACATGCAGCACGGCCTCATGCACGGGGATCGGCCGCTCATTTGGCACTTCGCGGAAATAGTGCAAGCGCATGCCCCGCTTGTACGGCAGCTCGGCGGCAATGGCCCGCCCTTCGGCATCCAGCACGCGACCACGGGCAAAGCGGTCGAGCCATTGGGCGCGGTCGATGGCCTTGAAATGGTCACACAAGCAATCGAGCACTGTCGCCCAGTTGCCGGGGGGCAGGCACACCGTGCTGGCTTGCTGGCGGGCGGGGTCGAAAGGTGTGGTCATGGCAGGGCTCGAAACGTTCACGGCCGCGCATTATCCCCCAAGCCCGCGCACTCAACCAGCCTGGGCCATCGCCTCGCTGCGCGCCTTCAGCCAGCGCAGCACTTGCACCGGCTCCCAGCGGCCGGGGTCGTACAGGGCATAGAGCAACCCTTGGTAACCCACCACATCCAGCCCACGGTGGTAGCCGGCACGCTGGAACAAGGCTTCGATCTCGGCGAAGCAGGTATTGAAGTGGACCTTGCCGAACGGCGTGCAGTCGTCGGTCACCAGGCCTTCGAGGCGCAGTTCCAGAACGGCGTCGGCCACCCGCTCCACAGGCATGCGGTTGACGCTGTACTTGAGTTGCTCGACGTTGAGCATGGCTTTACCTCGACACTGTATTTATATACAGCATACGAACATCCCCGTGTTGCCGTCAATGCGCTTCATTGCAACCCCGGCAGATAGCGGCCGCCTTTATGGATGGTCAACACCTGCCGGCGCGGCGTACCACGCGCCACGGACAAATGCACCCAGTCATCGAACTCCAGGATCAGCTGATCAAAGGGCACAGCACTTTCCAGGATCCGGCGCACGGTTTCCCGTGGGCTCACTTCGACCACCGTGAAATCTGCTGCCAGCCCTTGTACATGCTGGCTGTTCGGGGAACCGCCGATAAGCCGGTTGACCTTCTCGCTGCGAAAACCGCTACTGACGATGATTGGCATACCGAACAATGCGCGAACCTGTTCCAGGGCACAGCACAGCAGCTGCAGGTTGGCCTTGGCTTCGGGAGGGGGGGTGTTATCGAAACCGTCCCTGGCAGCGAGCTGGGAGACGGTCATTTCAGCGAAGGTGAAATGGGGAGTGATCAACATGGCGAACTGTTCCGATGATGAAGAAGGACGCCGGCACTCGTGCGCCGGCACCTGATCATCAGCTCGCATCAACCGCCATGGAGCAGGGTTGCAACTCCTCTGCAGCCATCATTGCCCAAGAAATGCCACCACCTGTTCGGCATCGAACGGCCAATGCAGTTCGCCACCGTTGTCGCAGCGCCGCAGCACCGGAATGATCAGGCCGTAGCGCTCGAACAGGGTCTCGCTCTCGGCGACATCGACCAGTTCCACCAGCAGGCCATGGTCGACGAAGGGCATCAGCACCGCCTCGGCCACTTCACACAAGTGGCAGCCGAGGGTGCCGAACAGTTGGCATTCAGGCAGCATGGGGCAGGTCCCGGTTTGGCATGCAGAGAAGCCTATTCTAGGTCGACCGCGCCCGTCATGCACCTGGCCTGGATCAATCCTGGCTGGTGGCGCCAATACGGTGCAGCGACAAGTCGGCACCCTGGAACTCCTGCTCATGGCTCAAGCGCAGGCCATGCACCGCGCGCAGGGTACCGTAGACGGCAAAGCCACCGGCCAGTGCCACCACCACCCCCATCAGGCTGCCCAGCAACTGGCTGAACAGGCTGACACCGCCCATGCCGCCGAGCGCAACCTGGCCAAAGATGCCGCAGGCAATCCCACCCCACACACCGCACAGGCCATGCAATGGCCACACACCCAGCACGTCGTCGATCTTCCAGCGGTTCTGCGCTGCGGTGAACGTCCAGACGAACAGCGCGCCCGCCACCAGCCCGGTCGCCAGCGCACCCAACGGGTGCATCAGGTCGGAGCCGGCGCAAATCGCCACCAGCCCGGCCAGTGGGCCGTTGTGCAGGAAGCCCGGGTCGTTGCGCCCGGCCAGCAAAGCCGACAAGGTGCCGCCAACCATGGCCAGCAGCGAGTTGATCGCCACCAGGCCGCTGACGCCTTGCAAGGTCTGGGCGCTCATGACGTTGAAGCCGAACCAGCCGATGATCAGGATCCACGAGCCCAGCGCCAGGAACGGAATGCTCGACGGCGCAAACGCCACCAGCCGGCCGTCGCGATAACGCCCGCGGCGTGCGCCCAGCAGCAGCACCGCCGCCAGCGCCAGCCAGCCGCCCATGGCATGCACCACCACCGAGCCGGCAAAGTCATGGAACGGCGCACCAAAGCGCGCCTGCAGCCAGGCCTGCACGCCCAGGTTGCCGTTCCACACCACGCCCTCGAAGAACGGGTAGATGAACGCCACGATCAATGCCGTGGCACACAGTTGCGGCACGAAGCGCGCGCGCTCGGCGATACCCCCGGAGATGATCGCCGGGATCGCTGCGGCAAAGGTCAGCAGGAAGAAGCACTTGACCAGCGCATAGCCATGGTCGGCCGCCAGCGTTGCTGCAGGCTGGAAGAAGTTGACCCCATAGGCGATCCAGTAGCCTATAACGAAGTACACCAGCGCCGAGATGGCAAAGTCGCTGAGGATCTTCGACAAGGCGTTGACCTGGTTCTTGTGGCGCACGGTGCCCACTTCGAGGAACGCGAAGCCGGCGTGCATGGCCAGCACCAGAATGGCGCCCATGAGAATGAACAGGGTGTTGGAACCGTGGACCAGGGAGTCCATCGCGCTGTGCATGTTATCCATGAAATAGGCAGACCTGCTGAAAAAGGCACCAGGACAGCTCAAGAACCTGCATCCCTGCACCGAATCGGTGCCAGCCCCTGCCCTGTTTCAATAACCTGGCTGGGGCCTGCGTGGTTTTTTCTTGGGTTTGTCGTGGATTGGGTTAAGGTTTAACGGTATTTGCTGCGCTGACGCCCTGAATCGGCGCAAAACCCGCCAGTGGTGCCCCGCAACGTGGCAAAGACATAGCAAGGCCCATACCAGCACAGGTACCAGCACCGGCACTTGAACCTTCCACGCGTGCTGTCACTCGAACTACCAACATTCATCGACAGGGAGAGACCCATGGCCAGCAAATCGGCAAAGACTGCTCAAGAGATATTGATGGCTGACTTCCAGGCCTTGGTGCGCGACACCGAGAAACTGCTGGCTGACACCGCCAACCTGGCCGGCGACCAGGCCGACGAATTGCGCGAACAGATTCACGACCGCCTGGCCCAGGCCCGCGAAACCTTGCAACTGACCCAGGACACGGTGCGCGACCGTGGCCAGGCGGCACTGGGCAGTGCCGAGCAGTACGTGCAGGAAAACCCGTGGCAGGCGATCGGCATCGCCGCGGGTGTCGGCCTGCTGATCGGCCTGCTGGCCAACCGGCGCTAAGGGGTTCCCATGGAGAATGAAGCCAACGGCGCCGGCCCCTCGGGCAGGCGCCTCGGCGCGGCCGCGCTGGGGCTGCTGCACAGCCATATCGAACTGTTCGGTATCGAGTTGCAGGAGCAGAAGGGTCGCACCTTGCGCCTGCTGCTGTTCGCCGGTCTGGCACTGGTGTTCGCCCTGCTGCTGCTGACGGCGCTTTCCGGGTTGCTGCTGGTATTGCTGTGGGACAGCTATCGCCTGGCCGGCATCATCGGCCTATGCGTGTTCTATGGCATTGCAGCGCTGTATTGCGGGTTGCGCCTGAAGGCGGCGGTGTTCGACGAGTCGTCACCGTTCGGCGCCACCCTCGAAGAACTTGCCAAGGACCGGGAGCGCCTATTGCCATGAGCCTGCCAGAACTGCCAAACACGCGTAACCCGCGCGAGCTGCGCAAGGCGCTGCTGCGTCTGCGCATGGAGATGCACCGCCAGGAAATTCGCCATGAATCCGGGCAACTGCTGGAGCCGTTGCGCCGCGTGCGCGGCATGGGCAGCTCGCTGCACGAGGGGTTGGGTATCAAGCATGCGCCACTGTGGGGGATCGGTGCCGTGGTGGCGCTGGGCTTCCTGACCGGCAAGGGCGTACGCAGCGGCAACCTGGCGCGGCTGGTGCGCTTGGGCAGCAGCCTGCTGCCGCTGGTGCGCCTGTACCTGCAAGGCAACCGCCGCCCCTGAACATTTTCTGCCTACTGCACCGGCCCTTTCGCCGGCAAGCCAGCTCCCACAGGTACCGCGCATGCCTCATGGCCCAGGCAGTACCTGTGGGAGCTGACTTGCCGGCGACAGGGCCATTACAGGCTTACCCCTTGCACTGCCTTTCAGGACACCGGAAGCTATAACCTTCGATCCACAGGAGACCGCGCCTTGGACTGGCACACCCTGCTCACCCGCGAACGCCTGGGCAAAGCCCTGTACAGCGCCGATGAACTCGGGCGCAGCCCCTTCCACAAAGACCATGACCGCATCATCTTTTCCGGTGCCTTTCGCCGCCTCGGGCGTAAGACTCAGGTACACCCGGTTTCCAGCAACGACCATATCCACACGCGCCTGACTCACTCGCTGGAAGTCAGCTGCGTCGGTCGCTCACTGGGCATGCGCGTGGGTGAAACCCTGCGCGACAGCCTGCCGGACTGGTGCGCCCCCAGCGACCTGGGGATGATCGTGCAGTCGGCTTGCCTGGCCCACGACATCGGCAACCCGCCGTTCGGCCACTCCGGCGAAGATGCCATCCGCCACTGGTTCCAGCAGGCAGCCGGTCGTGGCTGGCTCGATGACATGAGTGACGACGAGCGGGCCGACTTCCTCAACTTCGAAGGCAACGCCCAGGGCTTTCGTGTGCTCACTCAGCTGGAGTATCACCAGTTCGACGGCGGTACCCGGCTCACCTACGCCACCCTCGGCACTTACCTCAAGTACCCCTGGAGCGCCCGTCACGCCGACGCCCTCGGCTACAAGAAGCACAAATTCGGCAGCTACCAGAGCGAGCTGGCGCTGCTCGAGCAGATCGCCCGCAAGCTCGGCCTGCCACAGCTGGAGCACCAGCGTTGGGCACGCCACCCGCTGGTTTACCTGATGGAAGCGGCCGATGACATCTGCTATGCACTGATCGACCTGGAAGATGGCCTGGAGATGGAGCTGTTGCAATACGCCGAAGTCGAAGCCCTGCTGCTCGACCTGGTCGGCGACGACCTGCCGGAAACCTACCGCCAACTCGGGCCGGGCGATTCCCGCCGGCGCAAGCTGGCCATCCTGCGGGGCAAGGCCATCGAACACCTGACCAACGCCGCCGCCCACGCCTTCGTCGAGCAGCAGCGGGCGCTGCTGGCCGGGCAGCTGGCAGGTGACCTGGTCGAGCACATGCACGGCCCGGCCAAGCGTTGCGTGCTGCAGGCCAAAGACATGGCACGCAACAAGATCTTCCAGGACAAGCGCAAGACCCTGCACGAAATCGGTGCCTACACCACCCTGGAAATTCTGCTCAACACCTTCTGCGGCGCTGCACTTGAACAGCACGGCGGGCGCACGCCGTCGTTCAAGAGCCGGCGCGTACTCGACTTGATCGGCAACAATGCGCCAGACCCGCACGGCTCGTTGCACGGCGCGTTCCTGCGCATGATCGACTTCATTGCCGGCATGACCGACAGCTACGCCAGCGAAATGGCCCGGGAAATGACCGGGCGCTCCAGCCCGACCTGACCTGCAGCGGTGCAGGCCGGGCTTGCCATAATGCCAGTCAGTTAAGCAATTTGGGGCCGCGTTGCGCCCCATCGCCGGCAAGCCAGCTCCCACAGGTACGGCGCATGGCTTGAGTTCAGCGCAATCGGTGTGGGAGCTGGCTTGCCGGCGATGGGCTGCGCAGCAGCCCCCGTAGCCTTTAACTGACTGGCATTAAGGCTTACCCCGGCGCTGCACCGCATATTGAAGGAAACTTCCTACATATACTGACGGCAAACTAAACAGCACGTATAAAAATCAATGAAAAGTTACCAAACACGCTTTGACACCGGGTTAAACACGCCTATTTCGTAGCCCGTTTTGTTTTATCCTGTAAGCCATTTCCCATAAACGGCTAACAGCCCTTCCTCCCGTGCCCGACGACTTCCAACTGCGATAAGGTGCCGGCTGTCACCCTCAGTCGCCCGCAGGGAAGTTGAACATGCACTCCATATTTATTGTCGACGACCATCCGGTCATCCGCTTGGCCGTCCGTATGCTGCTCGAAAACCAGAACTACAAGATCGTCGGCGAATCGGACAACGGCGTGGACGCCATGCAGATGATTCGCGAGAGCAACCCCGACCTGGTCATTCTCGACATCAGCATCCCCAAGCTAGACGGGCTGGAGGTACTTGCCCGCTTTCAGGCCATGGCCCTGCCCATAAAGGTTCTGGTACTGACCGCACAATCGCCGGCATTGTTTGCCATACGCTGCATGCACTCGGGCGCTGCCGGCTACGTGTGCAAGCAGGAAGACCTGAGCGAGCTGCTCAGTGCAATCAAGGCGGTACTGGCCGGCTACAACTATTTCCCCAGCCAGGCAATCAAGCACAATCAGGCGGTAGATGCCGACTTGCAACTTTTTCGCCAGGTGAATGACCGCGAACTGATGGTGCTGCAACTCTTCGCTCAAGGCCGCAGCAACAAGGAAATTGCCAAGGGCATGTTCCTGAGCAGCAAGACCGTCAGTACCTACAAGAAGCGCCTCATGCACAAACTTCAGGTAAGTACACTGGTCGACCTGATCGAGATGGCCAAGCGCAACGCGCTGGTCTGAGCATGGTCATGGCTCGCCCTATCGCCTGCCTGTTCGTCGCACTGCTGCTGTTCTGCAGTGTGGCACGGGCTACCCTGCCCGAGGCCTCATCCTTCACCCTGCTTCCTCGATCTTCGAGCGGGCCGCCCCATTACCTGTTAACCGACGAGCAACGGCAATGGCTCGAAAACCGCGATGAGCTGGTGCTGGGGACATCCGCCCCCGACTACCCGCCGTTCGACATCACCAGCGGTGGCCGCGACTATCAGGGTCTGACCGCCGAATACGCAAACATGGTCGGCAACGCCTTGCAGTTGCCGGTGCGGGTGCTGCGTTTCTCCAGTCGAGAGGCAGCGGTGGAGGCGCTGAGGCTCGGTGACATCGACTTGCTGGGCAGTGCCAATGGCTACGAAGCAGCCAGCGACGGTTTGGCCTTGTCCCACCCCTATGCTGTCGACCAGCCCGTGCTGGTCACCCGTGAAGACGAGACCCGGCCACTGGATACCGGCTTGAAGGGCCTGCGCCTGGCCATGCTCTATCACTACCTGCCCAAACAGGAAGTGCTTGGCGCCTACCCCAAGGCCGAACTGCTGGCGTTCGGCTCCACCAGCCAGGCCCTGAATGCCGTGGCCTTTGGCCAGGCCGACGTGTTCATCGGCGATACCATTTCAACCCACTACCAGCTAAACCGCGGCCACCTGCCACGCCTGCGCATGACCCACTTCGGCAAACACGAGGCCGTCGGCTTCGGCTTTGCCCTGCGCCAACAAGACACGCTGCTGTTGGAGCTGGTGAACAGCATCCTCGACAGCCAGACCCCGGCCATGCGCTCCAGTATCTTCAAACGCTGGAGCGCAGGCAGCGACCTGTTGCTGAGCGACCGTAAACTGCAACTGAGCGAAGCCGAGGAACAATGGCTCCTGGATCATCCGGTCATGCGTGTGGCCATCGATGACACGGCGGCGCCGTTATCCTTCTTCGACGGTTCGGGGCATTTTCGCGGCATTACCGCCGATCTGCTCGAACTCATACGCCTGCGCACCGGTTTACGTTTCGAAGTGCAACATGCCAGCGGCATCGCCGACATGATCGCCCGCCTGAAAGATGGCCGGACCGATGTCATCACCGCGCTGACCAGCACCGGGCTGGCAGAGGACGACTTGCAACTCAGCCGCCCTTATCTGGAAAGCGCCTATGTGCTGGTCAGCCGCAAGGACGACAAGGCGCCAGTTTCTCTGGAAGCATTGGCGGGGCATCGCGTTGCCATTACCCGTTACAGCACAATGGACGCCATGTTGTCCCGTGAATATCCGCAGGTCGGCTGGGTTGAAACCGAAAGCGCGTTCTATGCCATGGCATTGCTCAACAGCGGCGCGGTCGATGCCGTCATCACCACCCTGATCGATGCCAACTACGCGTTGGCAAATAACCGCGAACTGGTCATCCGTGCTTCGGTCGGCAGCGAACCTGCCACCTTCGCCATGGCTACCTCCGCCGCATCGTCGGCGCTGGTGTCGATCCTCGACAAAGCCCTGTTGAGCATTTCACCGGAGGAGCTGGGGGTAATCAACAACCGCTGGCGCGGGTATGGCCAACACAAGGGCAACAACACCAAGGGCTACAGCCGCCTGGCCTTGCAAGTGGTGATGGGCACAGCCGGGCTGTTGCTCCTGGCTTTGCTCTGGAACGCTCGGCTGCGGCTGCAGATTCGCCAGCGCCAGCGCGCCGAACGCGCGCTGAACGATCAACTGGCATTCATGCGCGCCCTGCTCAACGGCACCCCCCACCCGATGTACGTACGCGACCGCGAAGGCTGCCTGAAAAGCTGCAACTACAGCTACCTGGAAGCCGTGCAGGCCCGCTCCGAAGAGGTTATCGGCAAACAGCTTGAAGCCAGCCTGTTCACCGACTGCGAACAGACCCGGCAAATCCAGGCCGACTACCTGCAGGTCATGGCCGCAGGCTCGCCGCTGATCAAAGACCGACCGCTGCGAATCAAGGGCCGGGAGCTGACCATCTACCACTGGATCCTGCCCTATCGCGACTCGCTCGGCGAAGTGCAGGGCATCATCGGTGGCTGGATCGATATCAGCGAGCGCCGCCAACTGGTCATGGAGCTGCGCCAGGCCAAACAGCAGGCCGACGATGCCAACCGGGCCAAGAGCACCTTCCTGGCCACCATCAGCCACGAAATCCGCACGCCGATGAACGCCGTGATCGGCATGCTCGAACTGGCGGTAAAGCATGCCGACCAAGGCCGGGTGGACCCTGGCGCGCTGGAGCTGGCACACCATTCAGCCAAGGACCTGCTAGGCCTGATCGGCGATATTCTCGATATCGTGCGCATCGAGTCCGGGCACTTGTCGCTGGCCCCGGAGGTGGTCGACCTGGCTGCCCTGGTCGAATCGGTGGGGCGCATTTTCGATGGCCAGGCACGCCAGAAAGGCCTGGCCCTGGAGGTTACAATCGACCCATCCGCGCGCTGCCACGCCTTGCTCGACCCCTTGCGGTTCAAGCAGGTGCTGTCCAACCTGGTGAGCAACGCCATCAAGTTCACCGAGCATGGCCAGGTGCGTATCTGCGTCTGCCTGCTGGATGAGGGTACCAGCACACCCGCCGTGCTGGAGCTGGAGGTGCGCGACAGTGGCATTGGCATCCATGCCGACGACTTGCAACGCCTGTTCAACCCGTTCATCCAGGCCAACCCGCACAGCCCGGGTGCCCGCGCAGGTACAGGGCTGGGCCTGGCTATCTGCCGCAACCTGTGCGAGATGATGGGTGGCAGCCTGTCGATCAAGAGCCTGGAAGATGTAGGTACCCAGGTACGCATGAAAATGCCACTGCATCGGGTCGATGCGGCTGCGCAACCCACACCGCTGCCCGAGCGCCTCGACGCGCCCGACCCACGCCTGAGCGTACTGGTGATCGATGACCACCCGGCCAACCTGCAATTGATGGCGCAACAGCTTGGCTACCTGGGCCTGAAACACGCCAGCGCCCGCGACGGCCGTGAGGGCCTGGCGATCTGGCGAGCCGGCGACTTTGATGTGCTGGTACTCGACTGCAACATGCCGCACATGAATGGTTACCAGCTGGCGACTGCCGTGCGCGCCGAAGAACGGCATGGCAAGCGGCCGCGCTGCACCATCCTCGGCTACACCGCCAACGCGCAGCCGGAGGTACACCGCAAATGCCTGAGCGCCGGGATGGACGACTGCCTGCTCAAGCCTATCAGCCTCAGTACCCTCAGCCAGCGCCTGGCCGGCATTCGCCCGCGCCGCCGTTTGCGCCCCCGACGCAAGCTGTACCAACTGGATGGCCTGGCCGCAGTGGTCGGGCCGGACCCGGACGATCGCCAGCGTTTCCTGCAGGCCTTGCAGCAAAGCCTGCAGGCCGACCTGACCCACCTGATGGCGCTGCATCCGCAGCATGACAGCGGTGCCATTGCCGATCAGGCTCACAAGGTGCTCAGTGCCGCACGCATGCTGGAGGCGCCCTGCCTGATGGCAGCCTGCGAAGCGCTTGAGGTCGGCGGCCTGTCCACCGCCCAGGTGCGCCTGCGGCGCCAGGCACTGGCACGGCACATGTGCCGAGTGGAACGCGCCCTGGCCAAGGAACTGGCCACCCGCAACGATACTCAGGCAGGCAGCCAGGCGTGTTAACTGGTAGACTGCGCGGCGTTATTACCTAAGAGGATTGTTTCATGGCCACAAACCGCTCCCGTCGTCTGCGCAAGAAGCTGTGTGTCGACGAGTTTCAGGAATTGGGCTTCGAGCTGAACCTGGAATTCAAGGAAGATCTGGATGACCAGGCAATCGATGCTTTCCTCGACGCGTTCCTGGCAGACGCCATGGACGCCAACGGCCTGGACTATGTAGGCGGTGACGATTACGGCCTGGTGTGCTCGGTCAAACGCGGCTCGGTCAGCGAAGAACAGCGCGCCGCCGTTGAAGCCTGGCTCAAAGGCCGCAGCGAACTGACCAAGGTTGAAGTCAGCCCGCTGCTGGACGCCTGGTACCCGGAAAAGCCAATCAACAAGGCTGAGTAATACCCAGCCTGGTTTGATTGATGAAAAGGCCACCCTTCGCGGTGGCTTTTTTATTGGCGATGCTTTTCCGTCGAACGTGGCGCATCGTCGCTACGCTTGGGGCATAATGCGTACTCTTTACGTCTTGGGGCCATCATCTCTTACAGCCCCAAAGCCCTTTTCCCTCGCTGCAGGGTACTTACTCACTATGATCAAAACGCTTCGTCCCCTCATGCTTGCCGGCCTGCTGTTGCCACTCGCCTTGCCCAGCCACGCCGCCGCCGTCAATACCACCCTGCCTGCCAAAGTGCAGCAGGCACTGAAGGCCAACAAACTGCAGGACACCGCGCTGTCGCTGGTCATGCTGCCGCTGGACGGCCCCGGCACCCCGACCGTGTTCAATGCCGATGTCTCGGTGAACCCGGCCTCGACCATGAAGCTGGTCACCACCTACGCGGCCCTCGAACTGCTTGGCCCGACCTTCCAGTGGAAAACCGAGTTCTACACCGACGGCACCCTGAGCAACGGCGTGCTCAATGGCAACCTGTACCTCAAGGGTGGCGGCGACCCGAAGCTGAACATGGAAAAGCTCTGGCTGCTGATGCGTGACCTGCGCGCCAATGGCGTGCGCACCGTCACGGGTGACCTGGTGCTGGACCGCAGCCATTTCGTGCAACCCAACCTGCCGCAGTTCAACGACGACGGCGGCGACGTCAACAAGCCCTTCCTGGTCAAGCCCGACTCGCTGCTGGTCAACCTCAAGGCCCTGCGCTTCGTGGCCCGCAACGATGGCGGCAAGGTCACCATCGCGGTCGAGCCGCCGATTGCCAGCATCCGCATCGACAACCAGGTCAAGGCCGTGGCGTCGAAACAGTGCACCGGTGACGTGCGCTACAACCCGGTACCCCAGGGCGACGGTATCAGCGTAACGGTCAGCGGCCAGTTGGGTGACGGCTGCAACTCGCAAACGTACCTGTCGTTGCTTGACCACCCAACCTACGCCGCCGGTGCCGTGCGTGCCATCTGGAACGAGCTGGGCGGCACCATCCAGGGTGGCGACCGCATCGAGAACGTGCCGAAGAGTGCCCGCCTGCTGGCCCGCGCCTTCTCGCCTGACCTGGTGGAAGTGATCCGCGACATCAACAAGTACAGCAACAACACCATGGCCCAGCAGTTGTTCCTGAGCCTGGGCGCGCAGTTCCGCACCGATGCCGATGGCGACGATGCCCGTGCTGCCCAGCGCGTGGTGCGCCAGTGGCTGGCGAAAAAGGGCATCACCGCGCCGCACCTGGTGATGGAAAACGGCTCAGGCCTGTCACGTGCCGAGCGGGTCAGCACCCGGGAAATGGCCGAGATGCTGCAGGCCGCCTGGAAGAGCCCCTACGCCGCCGAGTTCATGAGCTCGATGCCGCTGGTGGGTATGGATGGCACCATGCGCAAGCGCCTCAAGCGCACGGCCATGACCGGTGAAGGGCATATCAAGACCGGCACACTGAACACCGTGCGGGCGATTGCAGGTTTCAGCCGCGACAGCAACGGCCATACCTGGGCCGTGGCGGCCATCCTCAACGACCCGAAACCGTGGGGTGCCTCGCAGGTGCTGGACCAGGTGCTGCTGGACCTGTATCGCCAGCCGAAGCTGGCCGGCAGCACCGCAGCCAACTGACTTTACCGCCCCTCACGACATGACCGGCTGACGCGGTCGGTGTAGGAGCGGCCTTGTGTCGCGATGGGCTGCGCAGCAGCCCCGGCAATGCTTGCTGCGAAGCTGAAACCCCAGGGCTGCTGCGCAGCCCATCGCGACACAAGGCCGCTCCTACACCGACCGAGCTGCCCTACAGTCACCCTGTCAGGCCGACTCGCCCTCAACCCGGTCCCGCCCGGCCTGCTTGGCCGCATACACCCCGGCATCGGCGCGTAACAGCAGGGCATCAGCACCCTCACCCGGCCGCCAACCGGCCACACCGAAACTCGCCGTCACCTTGCCCACGCCGTCTACCGGCGCATTACGCACGCCTTGCCACAATTCCAGCGCCAGCAGCCGTGCCTGCTCGGCATCGCTGCCCGGGCACAGCACCATGAATTCTTCCCCGCCCAACCGGCAGAACACATCGGTGCGCCGCAACCGCTGACCGATGCGCTGGCACAGGCTGCGCAGCACCCGGTCGCCCACAGCATGGCCAAAGCGATCATTGATGCACTTGAAATGGTCGATGTCGAGCATGATCACCGCCAGTGCCTGGCCATCGCGCTGGGCCCGCTCCAGTTCGACCTTGAGCCGCTCCTGGAAGTAGCGACGGTTATGGATACCGGTCAGCGAGTCGGTCACCGACAGCGCCCGCAACTCTTCCTCCACCCCCTTGAGGTCGGAGATGTCGGTCAGATAGCCGTGCCACAGCGTGCAGCCCTGCTCACCCACTTCCGGCGTTGCCTCGCCACGTACCCAACGCAGCCCGGCCCGCGGCAGGCAGACCCGGTACTCCTCACGCCACGGCGACAAGTGCTCGGCCGAGTAGCGCACCGAGCGGCGCACGCGCTCCAGGTCATCAGGGTGAATACGTTCGAACACCACCGTGGCATCCTTACGCAGCTGCTGCAGGTCGACTTCGTAGATGTCGTACAGCCCCATGCTGGCATACGGGAAACACGAATGGCCGTTGGCATCCAGGCGATACTGGTAAATGCCACCCGGCACCTCGGCACTGAGTTTCTCCAGCAAACGATCACGCGCCGCCAAGGCTTCATGCACCCGGCGCCGCTCGGTAACATCAATGCAGATGGCCAGGTAACCTACCCACAACCCCTGCTCGTCGAGCATGGCAGTGACCAGCATATTGGCCACCAATTGGCTGCCATCGGCGCGCAGCAAGGTCCACTCACCGGGCTCGGCACCTTGCGCCTGCACCGTTTCGGCAAACATCGCCTGGCCGCCGGCAATGGGCCGTCCAAAGCGCACGCTCAAGGCATGGGCACGCAGGTTCAGCTCTTCGGGCAGCACCAGGTGTTCAAGGTGCAACTGGCCAATTGCCTCGCTGGCCGGGTAACCGAGCATGCGTTCGGCGCCGGCGTTGAAGGTGCTGATCACCCCTTTGAGGTTGGTGGCGATAATCGCCACCTGGGTCGCGGCATCCAGCACGCTGCGCAACTGGTTGTGGGTGCCACGCAGCGACTGTTCGCTGACCTGCAGTTCGGCAGTACGCTGCTCGACCAGGGCCAAGGCACGTTGGCGCTGGCTGAACAGGCTGTACAACAGCACGCTGAGCAGCACGCTCAACAAGCCCCCCAGCAAGCCCACCGCCTGCACCGCCGAAGAACGGTTGGCCTGCACGAAGGCCAGGCTCGGCTGGATACTCAGCTGGAAAGGGTGGTCGGCCAGGTGCAACAGCTGATGGCTGGCCAGCGCCAACGGCGCGACCGGGTTCTGCGAATCGAACATCACTTCAGGGCCATGCAACCCCGACGGATCGACAATGCGCACCACCAGGTTGTCATCCGCCGCGACCGGACGACCGTCGCTGACCAGCTGCCGCAGGCTCAACAAGGCCAATACATAACCCGCCGCTGCGCCGTTGGGGTTGGCATCGGAAAACACCGGCGCCACCATCAGCAGGCCGCGCGCGCCCGAGTGGCTATCGAACATGGCCAGCGGTTCGGACACGGCCATACTGCCCGGCCCCAGCGCCCGCGCGAGCGCCGCCTGCGGCGCGCCCTGGCCAGCCAGGTCAAGGCCATACGGCAGCCCAGGCGATTCGCCGGACTGGGTATACAGCACGGGAAAATAATGGTCGCGCAACGGCGCACGCTGCCATTGGCCAAGCTCATCCTGATCGCGAATCACATAGCCCGGGCCGGAATGGATACTGGCCTGGCGTTCGAACTCGGCACGCTGTGCAGCCTCGACGCGCGGCGCCCAGGCATAGGCCAGGGTACGCTGCAGCAATGGCCGGGCGTAACCGTCGAATTCGCGGGGGGTAATGTCGTTGGAAAAGCTGAAGAACCGCCGCAGCCCGTCCAGGCGCTGCTGTTGTTCGTCAAAGCGCTCGGCTATTCGGCTGAAGCGCTCGCTTGCCAGCAGCTCGAAGCGCTGGCGCAACTGCTGCTTGTAGAAGGTTTGCGCGGCCAGTGCCAGGGCGGCTGTCAACAGGCCGCCCGCCACCAATGCAACCAACGCCATCGCCCAGGCGGACACCGCCTCTGTACGCAGGCCAAGTAACCCCGCACGCACGCCACACTTTGACATACACCCATCTCGTCACGTCAGCGTCCTGCGGATTATCTTGCCCTGCACTCAGTTATAGCTATTGGCCATTAGCCGTGCAATGTACCTCGTCGCCTCAGCGCAATTGCAGACGCCAGGCACGGTGGATGCGATTGTTACGGGCGAAGTCCGGGTCCAGGGTCTGGGCCGTGATTTCTTCCACCGCGTAACGCGTCATCAGGTGTTCGTCCAGCTGGAACTTGCGGAAGTTGTTGGAGAAGTACAGCACACCACCGGGTGCCAGGCGGGCCATGGCCAGGTCCAGCAACTGCACGTGGTCACGCTGCACGTCGAACACCCCTTCCATGCGCTTGGAATTGGAGAAGGTTGGCGGGTCGATGAAGATCAGCTCGTAGCTTTCGCGGCAGGCTTCCAGCCAGGCCATCACATCGCCCTGCTCCAGCCGGTTGCGCTCGGAGAAGCCATTCAGCGCCAGGTTGCGCCGTGCCCAGTCCAGGTAGGTTTTCGACAGGTCGACGCTGGTGGTGCTGCGGGCGCCGCCCTTGGCTGCATGCACGGTGGCCGTGGCGGTGTAGCAGAACAGGTTGAGGAAGTGCTTGCCGGCAGCCTCGCGCTGGATGCGCATGCGCATCGGGCGGTGGTCCAGGAACAGACCGGTGTCGAGGTAGTCGGTGAGGTTGACCAGCAGCTTGACGCCGCCTTCGTTCACCTCCTGGAAGCGTCCCTCAGTAGCCTGGCGTTCGTACTGGCGGGTACCGCTTTGCCGCTCGCGGCGCTTGAGCACCACGCGCTGAGGGGAAATGCCCAGTGCCTGCGGGATGGCTGCCAGCGCATCGAGCAGACGCGCCTGGGCCTTCTCCGGGTCGATCGAACGGGGAGCTGCGTATTCCTGTACGTGAACCCAATCCTGATAGAGGTCGACCGCCAGGGCATATTCGGGCATGTCGGCGTCGTACAGCCGGTAGCAATCAATCTGCTCGCGCCGGGCCCATTTGCCCAGTTGCTTGAGGTTCTTCTGCAGGCGGTTGGCAAACATCTGCGCACCTTCCGACAGGCGCGCCGGTTCGCTGGCCCCTGGCACTTGCTGGCGGACTTCGGCGTTGTCAGCCTGGGCTTCGCGACGCTCACCGGTCACGAACTGGTCTGGCTGTACCTTGAACAGCAGCAGCTTGCAGGGCAACGCGCCGTTCCAGAATGCGTATTGCTTGTGGCTGCGAATACCCATGCGCTTGCCCAGTTGCGGCGCGCCGGTGAACACCGCCGCCTCCCAACCCATGCAGGCCTGGCGCAGGCGCTCGCCAAGGTTCTGGTAGAGGTACAGCAGGCTGGCTTCGTCACCCAGGCGCTCGCCGTACGGCGGGTTGCTGATAACCAGGCCTTTCTGGTTCTGGTCCGGGCGCGGCTCGAAGGTGCTGACCTCGCCCTGGTAGATCTTCACCCAGTCACCCAGGCCGGCTCGCTCGACGTTGTTGCGGCCTGGCTGGATCAGCCGTGGGTCGGCTTCGTAGCCACGGATCCACAGCGGTGGCTTGGCCAGGCCGGCCTGCGCGCGTGCCTGCGCCTCGTCGTGCACCTTGCGCCACAGGGCTGGCACATGGCCCAGCCAGGCGCTGAAGCCCCAGCGTTCACGCTTGAGGTTGGGCGCAATATCGGCGGCGATCATTGCCGCTTCCACCAGAAAGGTACCCACACCGCACATGGGGTCGGCCAGCGCGCCACCTTCAGCGGCAATGCGAGGCCAGCCAGCGCGGATCAGCACGGCTGCCGCGAGGTTTTCCTTCAGCGGTGCAGCGCCTTGCTGCAGGCGGTAGCCACGCTGGTGCAGGCTATGCCCGGACAGGTCGAGCGAGAGGATCGCCTCGCCACGGTCCAGGCGCAGGTGCACGCGCACGTCAGGGTCGATTTTTTCCACCGACGGGCGCAGGCCTTCGCGGTTGCGCAGCTTGTCGACGATCGCATCCTTGACCTTCAAGGCGCCGAAATGGGTGTTGTCGATGCCCGAGCCATGGCCGCTGAACTCCACGGCCAGGGTGCCATCGGCCGCCAGGTGGTCGGCCCAGTCGACAGCATTGACACCGTCGTACAGGTCATCGGCGTTCTTCATGGAGAAGCGCTTGAGCACCAGCAGTACGCGGTTGGCCAGGCGCGACCAGACGCACAGCCGGTAGGCGGTTTCCATGTCGGCTTCGCCGCGAATGGCCGATGTGTGCTCACGCACTTCGTCAAGGCCAAGGCCCTTGGCCTCTTCGGCAAGCAGGCTTTCAAGGCCTTTGGGGCAGGTGAGGTAAAGTTCGAAACGGTCCGACATGAGTATTCCAGAGCCTTGGGCTATTTGACTGACGAGGCGACGCATCGCCCCGCGATGTTTGCCCGCACCCCTTTCCAGCAGGCGTGCGGGTGGCGATTTGCGGCACACCCATGTGCCGCAAAAGGCCGGGCCACCTGACCGATCTGCGCTTGGCCGGGTGGCAAAGACAGCTTAGATCATCAGGCAGTACTAAAAATTCTGGCGATGCCGGGGACGATGTGACCCTTCGTCGCATTTCAAATTATTTCTGTCACTCACCGGCAACGCTGGCGAAATGACGTCAATGATCGGCAAACCCCGATCATAGCGGCCTCAAGGCCAAACAAGGTTGAGTCGCATTTATTTACTTATCCCCTCACCCTCACAAACGTTACGCCCTTATGACAAATCGATCATTCACACCGTGACTCGCATTCGATAGAACTGGTCTCAGGCCGCTTCGCAACGAGGCGGCACTTTCAGCTCGCCACGCCGGCAGCGAGCGCAAACCGGCAGAAAGACTCTGCCCGGCCTCGGAGAGGCCGACGGGACATTACAGTCAACAAGTGAGGGCAACACCCTATGAGAAGACTTAAGCGTGATCCGTTGGAAAGAGCATATTCACGTGGCTACCAATACGGGGTCACCGGCAAATCCCGCGAACTTTGCCCGTTCAATCTTCCTTCTGTTCGCCAAGCCTGGATTAACGGCTGGCGCGAAGGTCGCGGTGATAACTGGGACGGAATGACTGGCACCGCTGGCATCCATAGACTCAACGAAAATCACGCCGTTGGCTGATCGAGGACACTGAATTCGATTTACCATGCACGCCCTATCCGGGCGGCGGGCGAAGGCCCAGGGGCCCCTTGAAGGGGCCCTTTTTTATGCCCTGGCAGATCTTGTCTATTGCACCCGCGAAGAGGCCCTGTCAGGTTTACCGCGGCATAGCAGCGATAGCGTCTACCGCCTCGCGAATCAGCGCCGGCCCCTTATAAATGAAGCCTGAATAAATCTGTACCAGGCTCGCCCCCGCCGCAATCTTCTCGGCAGCATGACGGCCTTCGGTAATGCCACCGGCGGCAATGATCGGCAACTTGCCACCCAGCTCACCGGCCAGCACCTTGACGATGTGGGTGCTCTTCTCCAGCACCGGCGCGCCCGACAGGCCGCCCGCCTCGCCACCAAACGGCAGCGCTTCGACACCCTCACGGCCCAGTGTGGTGTTGGTGGCAATCACCGCATCCATGCCTGACTCCATCAGCGCAGCGGCCACCAAGGCAGTTTCTTCATCGCTCATGTCCGGGGCAATCTTGATCGCCAGCGGCACGCGCTTGCCATGGGTTGCGGTCAACTGCTCACGGCGCTCGGCCAGGGCATCGAGCAGTTGCTTGAGCGAGTCACCGAACTGCAGGCTGCGCAGGCCCGGGGTGTTTGGCGAGCTGACGTTGACGGTGATATAGCTGGCGGCGGTGTAGACCTTGTCCAGGCAGATCAGGTAGTCATCGACGGCGCGCTCGACCGGGGTGTCGAAGTTCTTGCCGATGTTGATGCCCAGTACGCCGTTGTAGCGCGAAGCGCGCACACGGCCGAGCAGGTGATCGACGCCCTGGTTATTGAAGCCCATGCGGTTGATGATGGCCGTGGCTTCGGGCAGGCGGAACAAGCGTGGCTTGGGGTTGCCCGGTTGCGGACGCGGGGTGACCGTGCCGATCTCGACAAACCCGAAGCCCAGTTGGGCGAAGCCGTCGATGGCTGCGCCATTCTTGTCCAGGCCAGCGGCCAGACCCACCGGGTTGGCGAAGTTCAAGCCCATGACCGAAACCGGCAATGCCGCCGGTTGCTTGCACAGCATGCCATTGAGGCCGAGACGGCCACCGGCGCCGATCAGGTCCAGGGACAGGTCGTGGGAAGTTTCCGGGGAAAGCTTGAACAGCAGCTGGCGGGCCAGGGTATACATGGGCGGGCAAGGCTCAGGGTGAGTGAGGGGGCGATTATAGCCAGCGCGGGGCTGGCAGGACAGCAAATCGTGGAGCTGCTTCGTACACTCATCTGATCGGTTCACGCGGTCCCTTGTAGGAGCGGCCTTGTGTCGCGAAAGGGCTGCAAAGCAGCCCCATCAATTTGTGCACCTGCGCTGAAACCCTGGGGCTGCTTCGCAGCCCTTTCGCGACCCAAGGCCGCTCCTACACAGGCTGTGTGAAAACTCAGAATCAGAGATCAGCCCGCCAGGGCTGATCTCTGATTGATATTTTCACATACCCGAGAGATACCTCTCAGGCCAGCATCTCCAGCAGCCTGCGGGTTCCCAGGATATTGATGGTTCGCTTCAGGTTGTAGCTGGTCACTGCCAGCGCCATCTCAGCTTTGGCTCCCTGCAATTGGCGTAGCAGGAACCGCCCGGTTCCCAGTGCCCACTGCTTCAAGTTGCCGAAAGGATGCTCAACCGTACTTTTGCGCCTGAGCATCATGTCCGGATTGGCATTCAGGCGTTTGGTCATGCGTTCAAACGCTGCCTCATTGGGATGGCGCTTCAGCGTGCGGTGTCGCGCCCTCGTGCAACTACCTTTCAGAGCACAACCGCCACAGGCAGATGCTTGAGCGTGGTAGTTAGCCGATCCCTTATTGATACTTTTCAGTATCAACACCTGGCCCGCTGGACACCGATAGCTGTCGGTTTCAGGGTCGTACTTGAACTCAGCCTGAGGAAAGAGGGCGTTTTCAGCCGAGCGGTTTTCTCGGTTGAGCGGCACGATTGCTGTGATACCGGCATCGTCACAGGCCTGGAATTGCTCGCCGTTTGAATAACCTGCATCTGCAGTCACTGTGACGTCTTCTTGATCCAGCACCTGCTGGACAGCCGTTGCCATCGGGGCAAGCTGCCTGCGGTCATCACTGTCCTGGGTTACTTCGTGGTGCACGATTAACCCATGCTCTTCATCCACTGCAGATTGCACGTTGTAGCCCGCAAAGTTGCCCTGCGGAGCACGCATCATCTTCGCCTCGTCTTCCCCAACGATAATCTGGGAAAGCCCCAGTTCCTCCATCAGTGCTTGACCGGTCAGGTTGTTAGCGCGCTTTGACTGAAGGCGGGACAAGGCCTCTTTGACCTTGTTGGTATCGATCTTCTCGGCGCTTTCATTCTCATCCGACTCATCCAGGCTCGCCAGATATCGAGCAATGCGCTGGTCCAGCTTTTCCAGATCCCGTTTAAGATGTTTGATGCTGACATGGCGGCGATTGGAGGCTACGGCTCTGAACTTGCTGCCATCAATCGCGACGAGATCCCCCTTGACCAAGCCCGCCCCTCGACAAAACTGCACAAATGCGCGGCAGGTGGCGGAGAACGCCACCGTGTTGTCTCTACGAAAATCAGCGATGGTTTTGAAATCTGGAGCAAGACGGTTGAGCAGCCACATGACCTCGACATTGCGCTGACACTCGGCTTCGAGACGACGGGAAGAACGGATCTGGTAGAAGTAGCCGTATAGGTAAAGCTTGAGCAGATCGGCAGGGTTGTAGGGCGGACGTCCATTCACTTTGGGCTCTGACCTGTCGAAGCCGAGCACCTTCAAATCAATTCGGGCGACGTACGCATCAATGACACGCACCAGGTGGTCAGCCGGGATGAGCTCATCAATCGAGACTGGAAACAGGCTGGTCTGATTCCGTGGTTCGCCCTGAATGTACGCCATGAAAAATGCCCCGCATCGTTGATGCGGGGCATTTTGCAGGAGCTGGCTCAAAATTTAAGGTTTTCACACAGCCTGCACAGGAACCGCGCCGACGCCAGAGGCTGGAAATGGCACATCGGTTGCACCGGTTCAGCCCACAGCCTTATCAGTACGGGCGAGGAACCTTGTGAACACTGTACCCCGAGCAACGCCCCTGGCCTGGGTCAACGGCAGCGACGCACCCGAAAAACCCAGCCTCGACATCGGCTTCATGGCCCTGACCGATTGCGCCTCGGTGGTTGTTGCCGCCACTCAAGGTTTCGCCCAGCAACACGGCCTTACCTTGAACCTCAAGCGCCAGGGCTCGTGGGCCGGGCTGCGCGACAAACTGGTCAGTGGCGAACTGGATGCCGCGCATTGCCTGTATGGCCTGGTCTACGCCGTGCACCTGGGCATCGGTGGCGTCCCTGCCAGCGACATGGCCGTGCTCATGGGCCTTAACCAGAACGCCCAGGCCATCAACCTGTCCCCGGCCCTGCAACGCAAGGGCGTGACCAACCCTGAAGCACTGGCGCGGCTGGTGCACCAGCACGGCGCACGCCTGACGTTCGCCCAGACCTTCCCCACCGGCACCCACGCCATGTGGCTGAACTACTGGCTGGCCAGCCAGGGCATCCACCCGCTGCGCGACGTCGACAGCGTAGTGGTACCGCCTGCACAGATGGCCGCACACATCCAGGCCGGGCGCATTGACGGCTTTTGTGTCGGCGAGCCCTGGGCAGCCGATGCCGCGGGCAAAGGTCAAGGCTTCACCCTGACCACCAGCCAGTCGATCTGGCCGGACCACCCGGAAAAGGTCCTGGCCTGCGGCCGTGCCTTTGCCGAGCAATACCCCAACAGCGCTCGCGCGCTGATCAAGGCGATCCTCGCCGCCAGCCGGTTCATCGAACAAAGCCCGGAAAACCGCCGCAGCACTGCGCAACTGCTCAGCGGCAGCGCGTACCTGGACACCACGCTGGACAGCATCGAACCCCGCCTGCTCGGCCACTACCAGGACGGCCTGGGCAACCATTGGCAAGACCCGCATGCCCTGCGCCTTTACGACCATGGCCGGGCCAACCTGCCGTACCTGTCCGACGGCATGTGGTTCATGACCCAGTTCCGCCGCTGGGGCCTGCTGCGCGAAGACCCGGATTACCTCGGCGTGGCCCGCCAGGTCCAGCAACTGGTGCTGTACCGCGAGGCAGCGCAGAGCCTGGGCGTGCCGTGCCCTGAACAACCGATGCGCAGCAGCCTGTTGATCGACGGCACCCGCTGGGACGGCAGCGACCCTTATGGTTATGCCCGCAGCTTCAGCCTGCATGCGCTGGGCGAACTGCCCGATGCCCGTGTTGGCGCGTGAGGGAACGAACATGTTGCGCATCCTGCTGATCGACGACACCCAACGTAAACTCGGGCGCCTCAAGGCAGCCTTGATCGAGGCCGGCTTCGAGGTCACCGAAGCCCCAGGCCTGACCATCGACCTGCCCGCCTGCGTCGAAACGGTGCGCCCGGACGTGGTGCTGATCGATACCGACTCACCGGACCGCGATGTGATGGAACAGGTGGTGCTGGTCAGCCGTGACCAGCCACGCCCCATCGTGCTGTTCACCGATGAGCACGACCCCGGGGTCATGCGCCAGGCGATCCAGGCCGGCGTCAGCGCCTATATCGTCGAGGGCATCCATGCAGCGCGGCTGCAGCCGATTCTGGATGTGGCCATGGCCCGCTTCGAAAGTGACCAGGCGCTGAAGGCGCAACTACTGGCGCGCGACCTGCAACTGGCCGAACGTAAGCGCATCGAGCAAGCCAAGGGCCTGCTGATGAAAATGAAGGATTGCAATGAAGAGCAGGCCTACACCCTGATGCGCCGCCAGGCCATGAGCCGCCAGCAGAAGCTGATCCAGGTGGCCGAGCAGATCATTGCCATGCACGAGATGCTGGGCTAGCCATGGCATTTTCGGCGCCTGTGAAATCGAGCGCCGCCCGCGCGGCGCTTCGCGGGGCAAGCCCGCTCCCACATTTGTTTCGGGCCAGTATCGCCTATACCAGCGCGAGACCGCCTTGTTGGTCCGACACGATATCGAGGAGGACGCCAAAGGGTCGCGCGCCAATGGCGCAGGCATAACTGGCCCGAAACAGATGTGGGAGCGGCCTTGTGCCGCGAAGCGCCGCGCGGGCGGCGCTCGATCTGACAGACGCTGAAAATCTCAAGCCAACCCCAGCCCACAGTTGGCCCATCTCTTGCTGAACAATTCTCACCGGTAGCCAACGGCGGTTGCCCCATTTAATCCCGACAAAGACGTCGCTCTCCCCTCCACCTTCCGTGGAGCGGGTGGCGGCGTCTTTTTCGTTCCGTTGCATTGCCGAGTGAGGTGTTCGATGAGTACCAGCTTCTGGAAATCCGGGCATGTGCCCACGCTGTTCGCCGCGTTCCTGTACTTCGACCTCAGCTTCATGGTCTGGTACCTGCTGGGCCCGCTGGCGGTGCAGATTGCCGCCGACCTGCAACTGAGTGCACAACAACGGGGCCTGATGGTGGCGATGCCTATCCTGGCCGGGGCGATCCTGCGCTTTGCCATGGGCGTGCTGGTCGACCGCCTGTCACCCAAGACCGCCGGGCTGATCGGCCAGGTAGTCGTCATCATCGCCCTGGCCGCTGCCTGGCACCTTGGCGTGCACAGCTATGAACAAGCATTGCTGCTAGGCGTGTTCCTCGGCTTCGCCGGTGCCTCATTCGCCGTGTCGCTGCCGCTGGCCTCGCAATGGTACCCGCCCCAGCACCAGGGCAAGGCCATGGGCATCGCCGGCGCCGGCAATTCCGGCACGGTATTCGCCGCCTTGCTGGCGCCGGCACTGGCAGCCGGCTTTGGCTGGAACAATGTGTTCGGCTTCGCGCTGATCCCGCTGTCGCTGGCACTGGTGGTGTTCGCCCTGCTGGCGCGCAATGCCCCGCAACGGCCCAAGCCAAAGGCCATGGCCGACTACCTCAAGGCACTGGGCGACCGCGACAGCTGGTGGTTCATGTTCTTCTACAGCGTCACGTTCGGCGGCTTCATTGGCCTGGCCAGCGCCCTGCCCGGTTACTTCAGCGACCAGTACGGCCTGAGCCCGGTCACCGCCGGTTACTACACCGCAGCCTGCGTGTTCGCCGGCAGCCTGATGCGCCCGATCGGCGGCGCGCTGGCCGACCGCTTCGGCGGTATCCGTACCCTGCTGGGCATGTACAGCGTGGCAGCCATCTGCATTGCCGCAGTCGGCTTCAACCTGCCGTCTGCAGCGGCGGCCCTGGCACTGTTCGTCAGTGCCATGCTCGGCCTGGGTGCCGGCAATGGCGCGGTGTTCCAGCTGGTACCGCAACGCTTTCGCCAGGAGATCGGGGTAATGACCGGGCTGATCGGCATGGCCGGCGGCATCGGCGGCTTCCTGCTGGCGGCCGGGCTAGGCACCATCAAGCAGCACACTGGCGATTACCAACTGGGGCTGTGGCTGTTTGCCAGCCTGGGCCTGCTGGCCTGGTTCGGCCTGCATGGCGTGAAACAGCGCTGGCGCACCACCTGGGGCTCGGCTGCAGTCACTGCAGCGCGGGTTTGAGGCACGCCGATGAGCCTGCAACTGAGTTTCGCCCAGGCCAGCGCCACCGGGCCGCGCGCGGAAAACCAGGACGCCCTGCGCCTGGTCACCCCGGCGCCGGAGCTGGCCGCCAGCAAAGGCTACCTGTTCGCCCTGGCCGACGGTGTCAGCCAGTGTGCCGACGGTGGCCTGGCGGCGCGGGCCAGCCTGCAGGCGCTGGCGCTGGATTACTACGCCACCCCGGCCACCTGGAGCGTCGCCCAGGCCCTCGACCGCCTGCTGCTGGCACAGAACCGCTGGCTGCGCGCCCAGGGCAACGGCCAGCCGTTGCTGACGACGCTCAGCGCGCTGGTGTTGCGCGGCCGGCGCTTTACCCTGGCCCACGTGGGCGACTGCCGGGTGTACCGCTGGCATGCAGGGCGCCTGCAATGCCTGAGCGAGGACCATGTGTGGGACCAGCCCGGCATGCAACATGTGCTCAAACGCGCCCTGGGGCTGGACCAGCACCTGCTGGTCGATTACCTGGAGGGCGAGCTGCAACCGGGTGAATGCTACCTGCTGCTGAGCGACGGGGTCTGGGCCAGCCTGGGCGAGCAACACATCCAGGCGGTGCTGTGCGAGCAACCTGACCTGCAACTGGCCGCCGACACCCTGGTCGCCAGTGCCCACTTCAACGGCAGCCAGGACAACGCCAGCGCCTTGCTGGTGCAAGTCGAGCAACTGGGTACCGCCAACCTGGGCGATACCCTGGCGCAACTGCAGCAATGGCCAGTACCCGGCCCGCTGCGCGAAGGCCAGGTGATCGACGGCTGGCAGGTTGAGAAGCTGTATGCCCACAGCCGTCAGTCCCTGCTGTACCAGGTGCGCGATAGCCAGCAGCAACCCTGGCTGCTCAAGACCCTGCCCACGGCACGCGAGCAGGAGCCCGGCGCGCTCCAGGGGCTGCTGCTGGAAGAGTGGTTCCTGCGCCGCGTCGCCGGCCGGCACTTCCCCGAGCTGCACGCTGCCAGCCAGCGCCAGCACCTGTACTACGTGATGCGCGAACACCCCGGGCAAAGCCTGGCGGCGCTGCTGGCCGCCAACGGCCCACTGCCCCTGCCGCAATGGCTGGAGATTGCCCGGCAACTGCTGCAGGCGGTCGGCGTGCTGCACCGGCGCAACCTGCTGCACCGCGACATCAAGCCAGACAACCTGCACCTGGGCCGCGATGGCCAGCTGCGCCTGCTGGACTTCGGCCTGGCCTATTGCCCGGGCCTGTCCGAAGACTCACTGCACGAATTGCCCGGTACGCCGTCCTACATCGCCCCGGAGGCGTTCGACGGCCAACCGCCCGGTCCGCGCCAGGACCTGTATGCCGTGGGCGTAACGCTGTACCACCTGCTGACCGGCCACTACCCGTACGGCGAGGTGGAAGCCTTCCAGCGCCCTCGCTTCGGCCAGCCGGTCAACGCCGCACGCTATCGCCCCGACCTGCCGGAATGGTTGCAGCACAACCTGCAGCAGGCGGTGGCGGTCGACCCGGCGCAACGCTTCGAAACCGCCGAACACTGGTTGCTGCTGCTTGAACGCGGCGACCGCCAGGAGCTGCCCGGCCGGCCGCGGCCATTGCTGGAGCGCGAACCATTGAAGGTATGGCGCACCCTGGCCCTGCTGTCCTTGCTACTCAACCTGATAATGCTGCTCGCCCTGCTCAAGGGCTGAGCGCAGCTTGCCGATGAGGAAACCCTGATGAATGCAAAAGTGTGGCTGGTCGGTGCCGGCCCTGGTGACCCTGAACTGCTCACCCTCAAGGCTGTGCGTGCATTGCAACAGGCGGCCGTGGTGATGATCGACGACCTGGTCAACCCGGCGGCACTGGAACATTGCCCGCAGGCGCGGGTGATTGCCGTGGGCAAGCGTGGCGGCTGCCGCTCTACGCCGCAGGCGTTCATCCAGCGCCTGATGTTGCGCCACGCGCGGCAAGGGCGTTGCGTGGTCCGGCTCAAGGGCGGTGACCCGTGCATCTTCGGCCGCGGCGGCGAAGAAGCGCTGTGGCTGCAGGGGCAAGGTATCGAGGTGGAGTTGGTCAACGGCATTACTGCAGGCCTGGCCGGCGCCACGCAGTGCGGGATTTCCCTGACCTCAAGGGGTGTGAGCCGAGGGGTGACGCTGGTGACGGCACATACCCAGGATGACAGTGAGCTGAACTGGGCGGCACTGGCCCAGGGCGGCACGACATTGGTGGTGTACATGGGGGTGGCGCGGCTGGAGCAGGTTCGCCAGGGCTTGCTGGAGGGGGGCATGGCGCCGGGGATGCCGGTGGCGATGATCGAGAATGCTTCGTTGCCGCAGCAGCGGGAATGCAGGAGTGATGTGGGGAGAATGGTCGAGGATGCGCGGGGGTTTGGGCTGCGTAGCCCGGCGATTCTGGTGATTGGGGAGGTGGTTGGGGAGCAGGTGGTTCGGGACCTCGTGGCAATAGCTGGATAATACTTTGCCTGTTCTGGCCTATTCGCGGGTAAACCCGCTCCTACAAGGGTTTTGTACAAATCCATAGGCAAGTCGAACCTGTGGGAGCGGGTTTACCCGCGAAGAGGCCAGGACAGGCAACACAAATCCCAGGCAAAGAAAAACCCGGCCGAGGCCGGGTTTTTCGTGAAACTTCAGGCCAATTACTTGGACTGAGCTTCAACCTGCGCTTCAACGCGACGGTTAACAGCGCGACCTTCTTCGGTGGCGTTGTCAGCAACCGGACGGGTTTCGCCGTAGCCAACCGAGTCAACACGGCTGGATTCTACGCCGTACTGCTGGGTCAGGACTTGCTTGACAGCGTTGGCACGACGCTCGGACAGCTTCTGGTTGTAAGCGTCTGGACCCACGGAGTCAGTGTGACCTTCAACCACGGTGGTGGTTTGTGGGTACTGCTTCATGAAGTCAGCCAGGTTCTTGATGTCGCCGTAGCTGTTTGGCTTGACGACCGACTTGTCGAAGTCGAACTTGACGTCCAGCTCAACACGAACGACTTCGGCAACAGCCGGGCAGCCGTCGGCGTCAACGGTAACGTTGGCCGGGGTGTCTGGGCACTTGTCGACGTTGTCGCACACGCCATCGTTGTCGGAGTCGGAGCAGACTTCAGCAACTGGAGCTGGAGCGGCTGCGGCTTGCTTCGGGCTACCGCCGAAGTTCAGGCCAACACCAACGCTTGGCGCCCACTCGGTGTCGCCCTGGTCGATGTTGTACTGAGCTTCTACGCCGGCACGGGCGTAGAACATGTCAGTGATGTACCACTTGGCGCCAGCGCCAACGTTGGCGAAGGTGGAGTGGTCACGACCGCCACGGCCGGTCTGGCCCAGCGACTGGTGCGAGAAACCAGCAGATACGTACGGACGGATGGCGTCGTACGGGTTGTTGAAGTGGTAAACGGCGTCCAGGGCGGTGTTCGAGCCCTTGATGTTCTTGCCGTCTTCGCCACGAGCGTTGTGCACTTCGTCGTAGCCCAGACGCAGTTCAACGTCGTCGGTCAGGAAGTAACCGATCGAACCGCCGAACAGGTTGCCGTCGTTCTTGAAGTCGCGCTGGCTGTCGAAGAATTCTTTCTTGTAGAAGATTTCAGTCTCGACGGCGCCTTGACCTTGTGCCATAGCGCCAATCGAAGTGGCGGCTACGAGCGAACCAATGGCCAAGCCCAAGGTATTTTTCAATTTCATCCGTTAAATCCCCATCTGGTGATAGTTAAGCAGTCCCACCACAAACAAGGGGGACAACTCGACGGCAAGTCTAGCAGAACTCGCCGATCCGTTAGAGATATTTGCACGCCACTAAGTTTCATCCAGGCCTGCAAATTTCTCCCGAAGCTTGTCTAGCGCGCGCTTGTAACGCATTTTGGTCGCGCTCAGGCCCATGTGCATGATGTCGGCAATTTCCTGAAATTCCAGTTCTGCGACAAAACGCAGCACCAGGATTTCCCGGTCAATCGGGTTCACATGCACCAGCCATTTGTCCAGGCCGCCTTTTTCTTCCGGTTTCGGGGCCTTGTCTTCGGACGCCTCTTCTATAGGGTCCAGACTCAAGGCATCCATCAACCGGCGCTTACGGCGCTCCTTGCGGTACTGGGTAATGCACTCGTTGTAGGTGATGCTGTAGAGCCAGGTCTTGAACTTGGATTTACCCTCGAAGTTCTTCAGCCCGTACAGCACTTTCAGCATCACTTCCTGACAGACATCGTCCGCGTCGCGGTCGTTCCCCAGATAACGCGCACAGACGTTGAACAGGGTCCGCTGGTAGCGCCGCATGAGCTCCTCATAGGCGCGGGTAACGTGGTACAGCTCCTCATGCGAACGCGCCACCAACTCTTCGTCGGTGAGCTCGCGGGGGTCATAACGCATGGGCGGCGAATGAACTTTATTCAAAACGGATCTGGCCGACAGTCAGGTCAATGTCGCCGCGCGACCCCGTGGGTCGAATTTCGCGGCGGCATACATTAACAGCTTTTGTGCGGTTAGCGGCTATTGACACGCTGCTCAAGCAACTCGCGATTGGACAGCGACACCAGTTCGCCATCATCGGTCAGCAGCGTGGTCTTCACCGTTCCGATCTCTTCGATGTGCCCTTCAACCTCTCCAATCCGCACCTGCTGGCCGACCTGATACAGCTCGCGCACGTAGATGCCTGCCAGGATTTGCCCGGCGATTTCGCGGCTACCCAGGCCCATGGCCAGGGCAACGGCCAGACCAACGGTAATCAGCCCGATCACGATCACGTGGTTCAGCAAGTCGGTTTTCACCTCCAGCTGGCTGATGGCGACCGAGATACTGATGATGATCACCAGGCCCTGAGTGATACGCCCGAGGCCCGCCGAATATTCCAGGCCGATGCCTTCGGCAGCACCGCGCACCAGGCCGTTGGCCACCTGCGCCAGCAGCACGCCGGCCAACAGCACCAGCGCTGCGCCGAACACCTTGGGCAGGTACAGGGCGAGCATGTCAAGGGTCGCCGATACCCGCTCCAGGCCCAGCGATTCAGCCGCCGAAACCAGGAAGATGAGCAGCACGAACCAGTAGACGATCTTGCCGATCAGGGTCGAGATCGGCACCTGGATGCCAACCCGGCCGAGCATCTTGGTCAGGCCGGTGCCGGCCATCAGGCGGTCCAGGCCAAACTTGGCCAACAGCTTGGACAACAGCGTGTCGAGTAGCTTGGCCACCACGAAACCGAGCAGCACCACGACCAGCGCGCCGAACAGGTTAGGGATGAAGTTCGCTACCTTGGTCCAAAGGGCGGTCATTGCGGTGACCAGGCTCTGGGTCCATAGATCGAGTTCCATATTCAATCGGCCTTATCTGCTTTGCTGCCGCTGGCAGCGTTGCGGGAAGAGTGTCGACGCACCGGCGCGACATGCGCCGAGCCATTGTTCACGGCGATCAGCAGCGCCTGGCACCAGCGGCCTAGCAGGCTGAACAGATCACCGGCACCGACCTGTCGGTTGGCGGTTTTCAGTACACGGCCCAGGCAAGCGGCGTCGTCCCGGTCGTCCCGGTCGTTGCCGGAGGGTGACGCCTTGAGCAGGTCGCGCAGGGATTCTTCAAACGGATCGTGCATGGGCACCTCGCGCAGTGTCAGTCAGAGACGAGATGGCCGGGCGATGGGTCACACATCGCGTTGGGACGAATGTTTCAAAATGAAAAGTGTCTGCCTGTACTGGCCCTATCGCCGGCAAGCCAGCTCCCACAGGTACACCATAGGCTTCAAGCGTTGTGCCATCCCTGTGGGAGCTGGCTTGCCGGCGATGGGGCCAGAGCAGGTCAACGAACATCTATACCCACCGCAACCGCCGGAACAACCACCACTGCCCCACTGCCAACCCCAGCACGACTATGCAGGCAAACAGGAAGCCCAAGGGGTTTTCCGCCCCGGGGATGCCGCCGACATTGATGCCCAGCAGCCCCGTGATGAAGCTCATCGGCAAGAAGATGCAGGTGATGATGCCAAAGCGGTACATGGTGCGGTTCATCCGCTCGCTGCGCCGCCGGTCTTCGCTTTCCAGCACCAGCGCGGCGCGCTCACGGGTCAGCTCCAGCTCTTCGAGGTAGCGGATCAGGCTGTTGTTCAACTCGTTCCAGTAATCGGCATCGGCATTGGCGAACCAGCTCCACTTGCTGCGCGACAACTGGGCGTAGATTTCCCGCTGCGGGGCCAGGAAGCGGCGCAAGCCGGCGGCGCGACGGCGAATCTGCTGCAGGCTGCCGTGCTCCGGCGTATACCGCTCGTCGGATTCGACCTTTTCTTCTTCCAGGTCGACCAGCTCGGCCAGGTCACTGACCAGGCCCTGGACCTTTTCGGTCAGCAGCTCGCCCATCAGCAGCAACAGCTCGGACGCCGATTTCGGCCCCCTGCCCTGCTCCAGTTGCTGGAGTACTTCGTCACTGGCGCGCAACGGCCGCAGGCGCAGCGAGATCACCCGCTGCGCCTCGGCAAAGATACGCACCGAAACCATGTCTTCGGGCTCGGCGCCCGGGTTGAGGTTGACCCCGCGCAGGAACAGCAACAGCTGCTCCTCAGCCATGGGCAGCAGGCGCGGACGGGTGTTTTCTTCCAGCAGCAGCTCGCAGGCGAACTCGCTCAGGCCGCTGTCGTGCAGCAGCCAGGTGCGGGTTTGCGGATGACTACGGTCCCAGTGCAGCCACAGGCTCTGCTGCGGTTGCAGTTGCAGGTCGTCCAGTTCGGTACGGGCAATCGAGCGCGCGCCACCTTTGCCATCGAGCACCAGGGCATGCACCAGCCCCCACTGCGCGTTGTCTTCCTCGAACATCAAAGCTCCATCAGCGCGTGCTGCGCATCACTCCGGCATTTTCAGCGGGCTTGGCGAAACCAGTACGCCATTGTTGTCGGCATACACATATTCGCCCGGGCGGAAGGTGACGCCGGCGAAGGTCACGGCCACGTTGAGGTCGCCGATGCCGCGTTTGTCGGTCTTCATCGGGTGGCTGGCCAAGGCCTGCACGCCGACGTCGGTCTGGATCAGCACATCGACGTCACGCACGCAGCCGTAGATCACCAGGCCTTCCCAGCCATTTTTGGCAGCCTTCTCGGCGAGCATGTCGCCCAGCAGGGCCCGGCGCAGCGAACCGCCGCCATCGACCACCAGCACCTTGCCCTTGCCATCGAGCTCGACCTGCTCCTTGACCAGCGAGTTGTCTTCAAAGCACTTGATGGTGACGATCTGGCCGCCGAACGAATCGCGGCCACCGAAGTTGCTGAACATCGGCTCCAGCACTTGTACCAGGTCCGGGTAGGCGTCACACAGGTCGGGCGTTACGTAATGCTGCATGGGAAGCTCCTGTCAGTCACAACGAAAGCGGGTATCGGCCAAGGCTACACCTTGGAGGCCGTTGCAGTCATCCGGGACCGGGTGGTCATATGTGTTTTGTCTGTGCTGGCCCTATCGCCGGCAAGCCAGCTCCCACAGGTACTGCACAAGTCTGCGACTCTGTGGCAATCCTGTGGGAGCTGGCTTGCCGGCGATAGGGCCGGTACAGGCAGAACCATATCAGCTGACCGGCACTGGCTCCGCAGCCACAGTGGACGCATGCACCGCCAGCAGCGGATTACGCAGCCAGCGCTCAACCAGTGGCCACACCTGCACCTGCGCAGCCTTGCTCACCAGCATGTCGACATGCCCGAACGCCTCGAAACCTTCTTCACGCCCCAGCCGCAGGAACTGCTTGCGCTCGCCCCCAAACTGTTCGAACAGCTTGCGACAGGCCCACACCGGGTCTTGCAAATCGCCCGCGCCAGCCACCGCCAGCAGCGGCACATCGACCTCGGACAGCCCGGCCCACCAGTCGTGCTTCTTGTCGCCAAAGCGCCCGAACAAGCCATGCCAGCGCATGCTTTCAAGGGCCAGGCCAATCGGCTCGTCCTCCGGCCCACGCTTGAAGCGCGGCCCGGAAATCTGCCCCCAGCGCTTGAGCACCAGCTTCGCGCCCCAGGCCAGCGGCGGTACTTTCAACGGCCAGTACACGCGGCTGATCTGCGTACCGAACAGCGCCACGCTGGCGACTTGATCAGCCTCCAGGAAGCCACCGCCCAGCGCTGCAGCCAGGGTCGTGCCCCCCAGTGAGTGGCCCACCCAATGCGGCGCCTGGCCCGACTGCTCGCGCACAAAGGCATTGATCAGGGGCAGGTCCTCCTGGGCATAGGCGGCTACGCTGTTGTGCTTCCAGGCAAGGTTGCGCGGCGACAGGCCGTGGCCGCGCATTTCCGGGATCCACACATCGAAACCGGCGCGCGCCAGGTAGGCGCCAAGGCCGACGCCTTTGGGCGAATACCAGAAACGCCGGTTGGAAAAACTGCCGTGCAGAAGAATGACCGACACGCCCTGGGGCTGGCTTTGGTCAGCCAGCCCCAGGCGGGTCACGGCCAGCTCGACGCTGGGGTCAGGGCTGTTGCCGGCCTTGATCCGGTACACGTCTTCGCTGAGGTCACCGCGGCGCTCGGCACTGAGCAAGGCCACGGGAAATAAAGTGCTGCTGCTTTGCATAAGGTTGCTTGGTGCACAAAAAAGGGCGGGATCCATTGCTGGAGCTCGCCCTGGAAAAAACCAGGCGGGGGTACGCCAGACGTCCCCCCGCATTTTTACTGCGTCAGGCCGCGCCTTGGCCTTCGGCCAGGAAGAACCAGGTTTCGAGTACCGAGTCCGGGTTCAGCGACACGCTTTCGATGCCCTGTTCCATCAGCCACTTGGCCAGGTCCGGGTGGTCCGATGGGCCTTGGCCGCAGATGCCGATGTACTTGCCGGCCTTGTTGCACGCGGCAATGGCGTTGGCCAGCAGCTTCTTCACCGCAGGGTTACGCTCGTCGAACAGGTGCGCGATGATCCCCGAGTCACGGTCCAGGCCCAGGGTCAGCTGGGTCAGGTCGTTGGAGCCGATCGAGAAGCCGTCGAAGTATTCCAGGAACTCTTCAGCGAGGATGGCGTTGGACGGCAGTTCACACATCATGATCACGCGCAGGCCGTTGTCGCCACGGGCCAGGCCGTTTTCGGCGAGCAGGTCGACAAC